>NZ_JBFRFQ010000053.1:0-46916 GCF_052114905.1 Nocardia sp. 2TAF39 | reverse complement strand
CGGGCACGGCCTGCACCGGCTTCGCGGCACCGTCCGCTACCCGAAGGCAGCGTAACCCTGTCATGACGATCATCGGTAAGCCGTGTGCGGGAAAACCGCACGCACGGAATTGAAAGGGGAAAGGGGCGAGAGCCCCGGACTACCAATGGATACCGAGGCGGTGCGATCGTTTGTCCGCGCGGCCGAGCTCGGACAGCTGCAACACGCGGCCGATGAGCTGGGCGTGACGCAGCAGGGGGTCTCGAAGCGGATCGCCGCCCTGGAGCGCGAGCTGGAGGTCCGCCTGTTCACCCGCACCGCCCGAGGGGTCGAACTAACGCTCGACGGCCAGGCATTCCTGCCACACGCACGCAGCATCGTCGCGGGCGTCGAGCGCGCCATCACCGCGATCAGACCGGACTCACGGGCACTGCGGATCGACGTCCTCGGGTTTCGAAGCGGGCAGGCCGTCATCCTCCACGACTACTGGCGGTCACATCCCGAAACCGTTCTCGACGTGGTGACCTTGAAAGCCAGCGACCCACGCATGGCGGTCGCTGCCATCCAAGCAGGCGACATCGACGCCTCGTTCCGCACCGTCACCGACCCGGCCGCGCTGCCACGCGACGTCCACATGATCCATGTGCTCGACTTCCCGCTCGAGCTCCTCGTCGGCCCAGGGCATCCGCTCGCCTCCGCGCGAACGCTGACACCAGCCCAGCTACGCCGGCATCGAATTTGGGTGCCAGGCATCGCACCCCGAAGCGAATGGGCAGAGTTCTACGATCAGCTCGCCGCCGAGTTCGACCTCCGCATCGACGGGGCAGGCCCGAACTTCGGCGTCGAAGCACTCCTGGACACCCTCGCGGACTCCGCAGACGTGGCCACCCTCGTCAGCACGCGCGACCGCCTCATCTGGCCGACCAACTACGACCTACGCCGCATCCCGGTCGTGAATCCCACGATCGCATACCCGCTATCGCTCATCTTCCCCGCAACGAATCCGCACCGTGGCCTGCGAGCGATCATCAACCACTTCGCAAGCCTGACAACTCTCTCCGACACCACCTGGCTCCCATCCTGGGCAAGGACGCCGCGGCGCATCGGAGGCGACATCGTTTCAAGCGGCGTGTTACCGAGCTGACTCGCTGGGCCCGCCCCCGAAGGGGACCTCGGACTACAACCATCTCCGATGGCGGCCGACCAAACCATCACAACCCCGCAAGAGCAGACCGTCCGAGGCGAACGATTCGTCCACTGCTTCCACTGCCCGATAATCGGCTGTGAGCGCGTGTGACGCGACAGTCCAGTTTCTACTTGCGGTATTCGCGGTGAGGCGCTCACCTATCCGATGGGCGAATTCCCTGCCAACGGAGATCATCACCCGTTTTGTCACGAGAGCCAGTTCCAGTGCTTCAACACCAAAACCCCACCGCCACCGAGGGATCGCCGTAGATAACACGATCCTTAGAGGTCGCGCAGATTGGGTGTTGATATTCGGGCGTGAGTGCGGGCGGGCACGGCCCCAGCGATCATGAAAGTGCTTACGTCTCTTGATCACTGGAGGGTCCGTGCCCGCCCTGCCATCATGGCTCATCGACCCCTTGTGGGACCAGTTCGCCGCCCTGTTGCCTGAGCGTCGCGTCTACGATCCCCGGCATCCACTGGGCTGCCACCGCCGCCGCATCGACGACCGGATCGTGTTCGACAAGCTGATCCAGGTGCTGCGCTTCGGCTGTTCCTACAAGGCCATCGCCGATGCGGCATGCTCGGCGACCACGATCGGCAACCGCCGCGACGAATGGCTCGCCGCCGGGGTCTTCGCCCGGCTGAAGACGATCGCTCTGGGCAGCTACGACCGCATCGTCGGCCTGGTCCTGCACGACATCGCCGTGGACGGCTGTATCACCAAGGCACCCGGCGGCGGGGAAGTCGCCGGGCCGTCCCCGGTCGACCGCCGCAAGCAGGGTATGAAGCGTTCACTGCTGGTCGAGGGCTACGCCGATCCCGCTGGGGCGAGTCCTGGCCGGCGCGAACCGGCACGATTCACCCCTGCTGGCACCCACCCTCGACTGTCCCGACGAGCTGGGGCCGCTCCCGGACCGGATCACCGTGCACCTGGACTCGGGTTACGACTCGGGCAAGACTCGAGACCTGCTCGCCGGTCGCGGTCTGCACGGGAAGATCGCGGTCAAGGGCCTGAAGGCCCCGGTGCAGGCGAGCGGGCGCTGGCACGTGGAGCGAACGAACTCCTGGCACAACGCCTTCAACAAGCTGCAGCGTTGCTACGAACGCCGCGAACGTGTCATCGACGCCTTCTTCGATCTCGCCGATGCCGTCATCACCGTCCGCGCCCTCATCCGCCGCGCCTGGACCACCCACCGCTGGGACACTCGGCCAGCACACCGCCGGTGACACCACCTATCTGCGTGACCTCTTAGCCGAGCCCACGGCCATCACCCTCGCATGCGGCTGGTGACCCGAGCCTTACCAGCACGTTCCTGCGCAACAGGTCATGGCTTCGATCTCGGCTACTACGACACCGGTCCCGACCACCAAACGAATTCGGCCCCGCGCAGGAGGGATTGTCCTACACCGACATTCCGTTCGGACCGCGATTTGTGTGCGGCGTCGTCTCCTGAGCGCTAGCGGCGCCCCCGCCGAAGCATGTGGTTACGGCCCCGTGGCGGACTGCCGAGGGAGTCGCCGTCTGCGGTGGTGTGTTCTTGTCCTTGCCGAGAGGCCAAGGGAACGGGGAACGACGCGCGGGCCTGGTTGACTCGAATCTCGAGGATCCGCTTCGGCGTTGCGTAGTGAAGGCAAACACCCCGCGAACAGAAGTCGTCATATCATGTTGCTATGCCCGAAACTGGGGTCGAAGGGCGTACGGAACCACTGGCCGGCGGCGCCCGGCAGACGGTACTGGTGGCCGGTGCCTGCTCGATGATCATGGGTGTGGCCTTGGCGGTGTGGCCACACAAGTCGCTGCCGACGGCGGAAATGCTGTGCGGTGCTTATCTGCTGCTCCACGGAGTGCTCCAACTGATCATGGCGTTCGGCGCTCGCTTCGCCACGGCGCTGCGTGCCCTGGTGTTCGTCAGCGGCGTGCTGTCGGCCTTGCTGGCCGCGCTGTGCTTCGCGGGCGGCAACTCGGCGCAGCTGCTGTCGCTGTGGATCGGTTCGGCGTGGGCGATTCGCGGTATCTGCCATGCCACTGTGGCGGTGTGGGCCGACGACCTGTGCGGTGGGGGACGGCAGGAGGTGGTCGGCCTCGCCACGATGGTGCTGGGTGTGATCGTCGGTGTCCTGCCGTGCGCCTCGCTGGACGCGCTCGGCTGGGTGATCGGGCTGTGCTTGATCGTGATCGGGTCGACGGAGGTGCTCGGCGTCGCCGACGTCCGCCGCGGCGCGGTCGCGTTTCGCGCGCTCGCCCCGAACACGCGGCTGAGTCCGTAACTGGTCGGGTAGCAGGAGTTCAGCAATCGACAATCTGATCGAGGACCTCGAAGACGAGCAGGAACGCGTATCGGTCTACCAGGTCGGCCGATTCGGCCTCGCAGAGGTGTTGATCAGCGGGACGGCGATCTTCTCGACGGTGGAATGCAGAGCGTGCGAATCGAACCCGCACGTTCAGCTGAATACTCGGATGACCCCGGTCGCAGTGGCAGCCCACTATGCAGCAAGCGACCTGCAAGCCATCGATTACTTCAGACGACAGCTCACCTGAGCGAAACGATCGATGGCCGATAGTCGCTGCGACTGGCCATCTATCGGTTCTGGTCACGGTGACCGCGCCAGCGATTGCGGTGGCGGCCCGCCCGCACACCAGGTTGACTGTGCACCATGGGATCCCAGCACCGAGAGCTCCGATCGCCCGCTGAGCTGATTGTGGTCACCCACGGCACCGATTCCGCGATCACACCGATTGCCCTCAACGAGAACCGCGACGTACAGTCGCGAGTCAACGACTTGCTTCCGGCGGGCGCCGAATTGGTTCGAGTCTTCGGACCGGCCAACCGATTGCAGAGCAGGCTGACTGGCTCCCCGCACGCGGGTACCGGGGCGGAGTACCTGAACTACTTCTTCGTCCGCGGCGTCACCGATGATCTCGACGGCGTCGCCGAGCGGTTGCGTGCGGACGATGCCGTGGGGGCGGCGTATGTGAAGCCGCCCGCTGAACCGCCCATCGCGCCGGAAGGTGTCGTGCGTGTCGCGGGGCCTGCCGCCGACGCACAGCCGGTGACTCCGAATCTCGAAGATCGCCAAGGGTATCTGGACGCCGCCCCGCAGGGGATCGACGCACGATGGGCCTGGACGGTTCCCGGTGGGCGCGGGGAAGGCGTGCGCGTGGTGGATGTCGAGGGCGCGTGGCGGTTTACCCACGAAGACCTGTACAACAACCAGGGCGGGGTGATCGGAGGCAACCCGTCACCAGAGCAGGGCTGGCGTGACCACGGCACCGCTGTCGTGGGCGAGATCAGCGGTGACGTGAACCCCTACGGCATCACCGGCATCGTGCCGGAGGCGTATATCAGGGCGGTATCGGTCTTCGGGTCGGGGTCGGCGGCGGCGATCCGTTCGGCAGCCGACGTGTTGGGCGCTGGCGACGTGATTCTGCTCGAATTACACCGTCCCGGACCACGATTCGACTACGCAGGCAGGCCGGACCAGCGCGGCTACATCGCGATCGAATGGTGGCCCGACGATTGGGCGGCTATCCGCTATGCGATCGGCAAAGGTGTCATCGTGGTGGAGGCCGGAGGCAACGGCGGCGAAGACCTCGACGCCGCGCTGTATGACACACGGCCCGCGCAGTTCCCGACCACATGGCGCAACCCGTTCCGGGGCGGCGCGGCCGATTCCGGGGCGATCATCGTCGGCGCGGGCGCACCACCGCCCGGGTTGCACGGGAACGATCACGGCCCCGCCCGTTCCCGGCTGGCGTTCTCCAACTACGGCCAGCGTGTGGACGTGCAAGGCTGGGGGCTGGAGGTCACCACCACCGGGTATGGCGATCTACAAGGTGGTTCCGACGAAGACCTGTGGTACACCGACGTGTTCAGCGGCACCTCGAGTGCGTCGCCGATCGTGGTCGGCGCCGTCGCGAGCTATCAGGGTATGACTGGGGCCGCGGCCGGACGCAAGACGCCTGCGGAGGTGCGAGCGCGACTGCGTGAGACCGGTTCACCCCAGACCGACGCGCCGGGACGGCCCGCGACCGAGCGGATCGGCAACCTGCCTGACCTGAAGTCGATGATCGTGCCGCAGTCCGAGTTTCGACCAGATCGTCGCGATCCGGCTGGGTCCGGGCATGACCGATACGTTCGGTAGGCCGCTGCCCGACGAGGTGGCGCGACTGGGTACGGAGCAGCGGCAGCAATTGTCATTACGCCGCAGGCCGCGGTCGCGCAGCGACGATCGGCGAAGCGGAAACCGGTCCGACGGCGGACGCGCTGTTCCAGTGCGTCCACCTGGTTTCGGACTATGACCGGGCCGACAGAATCCGTGCTTCCCGCGACCGCGACTGGGCGCAGGATCGCGGAGGTCGACATCCTGCGCGGGTTCGGGCTATTCGGCATCCTCATCACCAACGTCACGGTCGCGACTACGCTGTGGTCGTTCACCGGCACCGACGACGATCCGCGGCCGCGATTCCAGGGGCCGGTCGACCAGGCGCTGCGCGGGCTGGTGGACGCGCTGTTCGCGGGTCGGTTCTACCTGATTTTCGCCTTCCTGTTCGGCTACTCGTTCACGCTGCAGATCGCGGCGGCGCAGCGAGCGGGGGCCTCGGCGAACGCACGCCTGTTGCGGCGATGTGCGGCGTTGCTGACCGTCGGGCTCGCACACGTATTCCTGCTGTGGATCGGCGATATCCTCACCCTGTACGCGTACCTGTGCCTGACTCTGATCACCCTGAAGGACCTCGGGCCGCGCACCGCGGTCATCACCGGGGCAGGGCTGTACACGGCCTGGTGCGCCTGGGCGTTCCTGCCGGGTGGCGGCGGCACGATCTTCGGGCTGGCGACCTTCTTCGGCATCAACCGGATACACGACGGATATGCGGGCAACGCCGGGGACGCTTTCGCCAACCAGATGTGGCTGGCGCCCGCGTTCATCGCACTCATCTGGCTCACCCAGGGCGTGACCAGCCTCGGCATGTTTCTGATCGGTATGGCGGCGGGCAAGCGGGAGCTTTTCGCCGACCGGGAAACGGTGGCCCGCTGGGCGCCGCGAGCGTTGGCGGGCGGCATGGCGATCGGGCTTCCGGTGTCGGCCCTCACCTTCGCCGGCGCGCTGAATTGGATTCGGCCGCCTGCATTCTGGGTCGGAGTGCAGGAGCTGGTCAACCCGCTCATGACTTTCGCCTACATCGCGGGCGTCCTCTGCCTGACCCGGTCGGCACGCACGGCGCGGGTGATCGTCGGGCTCGCACCGGCAGGACGGATGGCGGCCTCCAACTACATCGGGCAGTCGATCGTGCTGATGGTTGTCTACACCGGATATGGGTTCGCCCTGGTCGATGCGGTCCCGCCCGCCGTTGTCCTGGGCATCGCGCTACTCACCTACGTCGCGCAGCTCGCGCTGAGCGCTTGGTGGTTGGGGCGGTTCCGGTACGGGCCGGTGGAGTGGCTGCTACGAGCCGCGACCTATCTGCAGGTCCCGGCGTGGCGGCGTAGTCCGGAACAGGTCCCGGTGCACAAGGATTGACGGAATCGAAGGGCGACGTCCTGCGAACTGCCTTCTCGCGAAACCGTCGGCTGACGGAATCGAACGTAGCTCGGCTGGGGGAGATTCCACGCAAACCGGCGCTCGCGTGAGGCCTCCCGTACCCGGGTGCGACCTTGTCACGGCTCCGCAACGAAACGCAGGGCTTGGTCGGTCGACGTTGCGATCAGCGCACGCGGGCATCCAGCAGTAAATCGAGCAGGAGTCGGGCAAATTCGGTGGGCGCGTCAGTGAATCCACTGTGCCCGCCGGGGAACTCGGTCAGCGGGATGTTCAACTGCGCGGCGATCGTCTCGGCCGGACGATAGGGGAGTTTTCCTCTGTTTTCCCGGCCTGCCCCGAGGACAAGGCGGTCGGAAAGCGGTGCCAAAGCGGCCAGGTCGGGGTGGTATGAGGTGACCGTCCGCAGTTCGTGTGCCATGGTGCGTGGCGCGTTGGCGTGCAGACGTCCGATCATCTCCGCCGCGCGTGGCGGGAGTTCGGAAGGATCGGGCATGGCGTTCATCCCTCCGCCGATGCCCTCGAGGAAGCGGGCGCCCGCAGCGGCGAGGCCTTCGGCCATGAAGAGTTCGTACACCTCGTCGACGAACGCTTTGTGTGCGGCGGCATCGGGCAGCACCGCAAAGCAGGGCGGCTCATGCGCGACGACCGAGCGCAACCGGTGTGGGCGCCGTGCGAGCAAATCCAGCGCGACCACCGCGCCGCCGCTTCCGCCGAAGACGTAAGCGTCTTCGCCGGCGGGTGTGAGGTGCTCGAGTAGCCGGAAGGCGTCGTCGCCCTGCACTTCGACCTGCATGTCGGCAGGCGCGTCCTGGTCGAGCACGCTACGGGAGTAGCCGCGTGGGTCGAGGGTGACGACAGTGAAATGCTCGGCGAGTGGGTCGGTAATGGGATCGAAAACGGCCGCGTCGCCCCCGCTGCCAGGAAGCAGCAGCAGAACCGGCCCGCTGCCGCGCACCTCGAAGTAGAGGGTGGCGCCGGGGACTTTCAGGGTGTCGGATCTCATGATGACTGCTCCTCGTGCCGGGATGGCCACTGCTCGAGTGCGACGTGCAGGGCGTCGATGATGCGTTCCCAGGAGGCGGCGGTGTCGCGGGAATGGCTGAAGCCGCCGGTCGCCTCCAGGGTGGCGTAACCGTGAAAGGTGCTGCGCAGCAACCGGACCGCGTCCGTGAGGTCGGGCTCGGCCAGGCCGTAGGCGCGCAGCATGCCATAGGTGAGTTCGATGCCGCGCAGCGCGCCGGGCGAAGTCTTGGCGATTTCGGCGCTCACCGGCAGCTGCGTTGCGGCGTATCGGCCGGGGTAGCGCAGCGCGTACTCGCGCCAGGTATGCGCGAACGCGCCGAGCGCATCGCGTCCCGCCCGGCCCGCGACCGCCGCCGCGATCAGGTCGGTCTTCTCGGCGGCGGCCGTCATCGCCACTCTGGCCCGCAATTCCTGGAGATTCTTGATGTGCGAGTAGAGGCTCGCGTCCTTGACGCCGAACTTCCTGGCCAGCGCCGACATCGTGACGTTGTCGATACCGACCTCGTCGGCGAGATCTGCCGCGGCCAGCGTGATCCGTTCGGCGGTCAGCCCGGCTCGTACCATCATCCGCGCAACCTCCTCCATACTAGGGCAACTAGCATTTAACCTAATATCACTAGGTTTTGCAAGGGTGCTGTTCGGGGGTCGAGGAACATCTTTGAGAAATCCGGCGCTGGCGAGTTACCGCACATAGCACCGCACTATGTGCGGGTTACCTCTGACTTTTCAGCAAGCCGCGTGGCCGTTTCGACCGCGCGTTATGCGAGAGGGCGTTTGAGGGCGGGCAGCCGCCGCGGGAACGTATGCGTCAGGAGACCCGGAATGCTCGTCGATAGGCGCCCGGGGTTGTGCCGACCTGGGCGCGGAAGCGGCGGCGCAGGTTGACGGCCGAGGTGAGGCCGACGCGGGCCGCGATCGTCTCCACCGGTAGGTCTGTCTCCTCCAGTAGGGTGCGTGCCTCGGTCACCCGCCGCGACAGCAGCCACGTGCCTGGGCTCGTGCCGAGCTGGTCGGCGAAGCGCCGGGCCAGCGTGCGGGGCGAGACGTTGAGGTACGCGGCCATATCGCCCACCGACAGCGGTGTCCCCAGGTGCGCGCCGGCCCACTCGATCAGGCCGTCCAGCGCGGCCGCGGGTGGCGGGGGCGGGGCGTACTGCGCCTGCCCGCCCTCGCGGTGCGGCGGCATCACCATGTGCCGCGCGATGAGGGCAGCATGCGCGGCCCCGTGGTCCTGCCGGACGAGATGCAGGCATAGGTCGATACCCGCTCCCGCGCCGGCGCTCGTGGCGACATCACCGTGGTCCACGTAGAGCACGTCGGGCTCCACACGCACCTCGGGGAAATCCCCGGCCAGCTGTGCGGCGCGCGCCCAGTGTGTTGTCGCCGAGCGGCCATCCAGCAGCCCCGTTCGGGCCAGCGCGAACACTCCGGAGCAGATCGTGACCAGCCGCGCCCCACGGGCGTGTGCCCGCAGCAGCGCGTGCCGCACACGGTCCGACAGCGGCGCCTCCACAGAAGACCAGCCCGGGATGAGAACGGTGTCCGCGGACGTGAGCGCCGAAAGGCCTCGCGTTACCGACATCGCGTACCCGGCCGTCGTCGGCACCGGGCCGGGCGTCTCAGTGCACACCTCGAACTCGTAGTACTGCGGTATCCCGGCCCGCCCCGTACCGAACACCTCGACAGCGCAGCCGAGCTCGAACGTCGACTGCACCGGCTGAACCAGGGCAACCACGCGATGCATGGCAGAAAAGTACCCTACGGTGTCTTACTCGACACTGTTGTGGCGTCACTGCGCCAGGCAGCGTGGACGACATGCACCCCGAGATCCTCGCCCAAGAGGGATACACCTTCGCCGCCGTGACCGACTCTCCTATCCGAGAGCTCTTCCCCGGGATTCGGATACGTCCGCTGTGGAAAGGGCCGTCCGGTGCGCACGCCGACGTGCTGGAGATGGAACCGGGCACGTCGTGGCCGCGCCGAGACGTCCACGAGCCCGGCCCGGAGGAGGTCTACGTGGTCGCGGGCACCTTCAACGACGGCGCGCGCGACTACCCGGCCGGAACATTCCTGCACGCACCAGCCGGATCATGGCACGTGCCCGCGACCACAACCGGCTGTACGCTGTTCCTCTTCTACCCCGAAGGCTAGGCCGATCACATGAGATCAGCGGACGAACGTCGCCGCCCGATCTGCTAGATCGAGCAGTGGCTGCGGGAACACGCCGAGCACGAGGGTGGCCGCCGCGGCGACGGCAACGATCGCCGTGGTGAACGCAGGGGTGGCGATCAGCGGAGCGTCGGCGGGCGGGTCGGTGAAGAACATCAGCACGATTACGCGAATGTAGAAGAACGCCGCGATGGCACTGCAGATCACGCCCACGATCACCAGCGGTGTCGCGCCGCCCGTGGCCGCGGCTTCGAAGACGGCGAACTTGCTGACGAACCCGCTGGTGAGCGGCAGACCTGCAAAGGAAAGCAGCAACAGTGCGAAAACCGTGGCCAGCCACGGGGAGCGGCGGCCGAGCCCGGCCCACTGGGGCAGGCTGGTGGCCTCGGCGCCGGAGGATTCGCGGACCAAGCTGACGACCGCGAATGCGCCGAGCGTGCCGAGGCCGTAAGCCAGCAGATAGAACAGCACCGCCACGACACCGCGACCGTTCGCCGCCGCCAGGCCGATGAGGATGAACCCGGCATGGGCCACCGAGGAATACGCGAGCATGCGCTTGACGTCGGTCTGCGTGATTGCCATGACCGCGCCGACCGCCATGGTGGCGATCGCGACGGCCGACAGGATCGGGCGCCAGTCATCACGCAGACCCGGCACCGCGATCTGCAGGACACGCAGGAACGCACCGACTGCCGCGATCTTGGTCGCCGCGGCCATGAAGCCTGTGATCGGGGTGGGCGCGCCCTGGTACACGTCCGGCACCCACGACTGGAACGGCACCGCACCGATCTTGAACAGCAGGCCGACCGCGAGCATCGCGACCCCGAGCAGCGCCAGCATCGCGTTGTCCGGGTGCTGAGCGATGGCATCCGCGATTCCGCCGAGCCGCACCGTGCCTGCCTGCCCATAGAGCAGCGCGACACCGTAGAGGAAGAACGCCGAGGAGAACGCGCCGAGCAGGAAATACTTCAGCGCCGCCTCCTGCGAGAGCAACCGGTTGCGCCGAGCCAACCCACACAGCAGATACAGCGGCAGCGACAGCACCTCGAGTGCGACGAACATGGTGAGCAGGTCGTTGGACGCTGGGAACAGCATCAGGCCACCGACCGCGAGCAGCGTCAGCGGGAACACCTCGGTGGTCGCGACATCCGCGCGGAGCGCCGCAGCTTCGGTCGCGCTGCCGGGCACCGCGGAAGCCTGCGGCGTGAAGGCGTCCACGCCGCGTCCGAGGGTGGCGGCGGCCAGACTCCAAGTCCCCGGGCCGGAACGGGCTTCCACACGGGGTTCGGCGCCGCGCTCGGCGATGAACAGGACGCCGAGGATAGCCACCACCAGGATCGTACCCTGCAGAAACAGGCTGAAGCCGTCGATCGCCACGGCACCCGCGATCGCGGTGGACGTGGTGCCCGCCAGCGCCACCACGGCCACCAGCGCCGCCACCAGCCCGACCAGGCTCAGCATCAGGTGCGTCCCGTAGCGGTAGCGGCGCCCGAGGAACGCCTCGACGAGCACACCGAGCACGGCGGCGCCGAACACGATCAGCATGGGGGACAGGTAGCCGTATTCGATGCTCGGCGCGGGCACACGCGCGGCGAGCGTTGTCGCGTAGTCGAAGTCGCTCACTCAGGCCGTCCTCGAGAAGGCGATCATCGCGGCGAACATTCCCGCGACGGTGACGACAAGGCGCGCAATCAGTCGGCTCATTTGTGGGCACCTCCGGGATGTTCGGCCGAACCTGCCTCGGGCAGCGTGGGTGTAGACGGCGCGGGGTCGGTCCGGCCGATGGTGGTAAGCGTCTGGCTCACCGCGGGATTGATGAAGTCCGTCAGAACCTTCGGGTAGACGCCGAGGAACAGCAGCGCGGCGATCAGCGGGGCCACTACGGCGAGTTCCCGGGGCACCAGGTCGTAGATCCGCTCGTTGCCGTCCTTCACCGGTCCGGTCATCATCCGCTGGTAGAGCCACAGCACATACAGGGCGGCGAGCACCAGTGCGCCGGTGGCAACTACCGCGGCGAACTGGTAGCGGGTGAATGTGCCGACCAGCACGAGGAATTCGCTGACGAACGGGGCCAGACCGGGCAGTGACAGCGTCGCGAGACCTGCGATGAAGAACGTGCCGGCCAGCACCGGCGCCACCTTCTGTACACCGCCGAACTCGGCGATGAGCCGGGTGCCGCGGCGCGATACCAGGAATCCGGCCACCAGGAACAGCGCGGCGGTGGAGATGCCATGGTTGACCATGTACAGCGTCGCGCCGGTCTGGCCCTGGCTGGTCATGGCAAAGATGCCGAGAATGATGAAGCCGAAGTGGGAGATCGAGGTGTAGGCGATCAGGCGCATCACGTCGGTCTGCCCGATCGCCAGCAGCGCGCCGTAGACGATGCCGATCACCGCGAGCGTGATCACCAGCGGCGCATAGGTTCCCGACGCGTCGGGGAACAGCGGCAGGCAGTAGCGCAGCATGCCGAACGTGCCGACCTTGTCGACCACCGCCATCATCAGCACCGCGCTCGACGGTGTCGCTGCGACGGCGGCGTCCGGCAGCCAGGTGTGCAGCGGCCACAGCGGTGCTTTTACCGCGAAGGCGAACATGAACCCGAGGAACAGGGCATTGAGCACCGCAGGTCCCGCGCCGAGCTGGCCCGCGTTGGCGGCCGCGACTACGGCGCGGAAGTCGAACGTGCCCGACGATCCCTCGCCCAGCCCTTCGCGGGCGGTGAGCACGTACAAGCCGATCACCGCAGCCAGCATGATCAATCCGCCGAACAGGTTGTATAGCAGGAACTTCACCGCCGCCCGCGATCGCTGCTGGCGCAGCTGCACGTCCCCGGTGCGCGGTCCGAACCCGCCGATGAGGAAGTACATCGGGATCAGCATCGCCTCGAAGAACACGTAGAACAGCAGGATGTCCAGCGAGACGAAGGAGATCAGCACCATCCCCTCGACGAGCAGGGTGAGCGCAACATAGGTGTGCCCGACCCGTTTGCCGCTGCCCACCTCGCGTTCGTCATGCCAGCCCGCCAGGATCAGTAGCGGAACGAGCGCCGCGGTCAGCAGCACCAGCACCAGCGCGATCCCGTCCAGGCCCAGCGTGTAACCGGCGCCGAACGCCGGAATCCATTGATGGGATTCGACGAACTGGTACTGTGCGCCGCCGGGATCGAATCCCGCTGCGAGCCCGATACCGAGGATCAAGGCCACCAGAGAGAAGCCCAGCGCCACACAGCGGGCGAGGGTGCGTTGCGCGGCGGGCAGCACGAGCACGATCGCCGCGCCGACGACCGGCGCCAACCACAGTGTCGTCAACCAGGGAAAATCGCTCACCACAACCTCACCGCCAGCAGGGCAGCGGCCACCAGGGCCGCGCCGGTGAACATGGACAGGGCATACGAGCGCACGAACCCGGACTGCACCCGCCGGACCCGCGCCGACAGCCCGCCGATCACCGCAGCGGTGCCGTTGACGATCCCGTCGATGCCACGATTGTCGAGGAAGACCAGTGCCCGGGTCAGATACCGTCCCGGCCGCATGAACGTTGCCTCGTTGAACGCGTCGCCGTAGAGGTCTCTGCGTGCCGCGACGGTCAGCGCCGACACGGCTTCCGGTGCGGTTTGCGGAACCTCCTGCTGCGCGTACCGGTAGTAGGCGACGGCGACGCCGACGGCTACCACCAGTAGCGCGAGCGTTGTGACCACAGGGGCGGGGACGGCTTCCTCGCCATGGTGGGCGCCGACTACCGGTTCGAGCCAGTTCTGCAGCGAGGAGCCCAGGACGAACAGGGCGCCTGCTCCGACCGAACCCACCGCGAGCAGGATCATCGGTCCGGTCATCACCGCGGGCGCTTCGTGCGGATGGGTGTCCGGTTTCCAGCGGCGCTCACCGAAGAAGGTCATCAGCATGACGCGCGTCATGTAGAACGCGGTCAGTCCCGCACCGAGCAGCGTCACCATGCCTAGCGCGAGTCCGCTTGCGCCGCCCTGGTTGAACGCTGCCTCGATGATCCGGTCTTTCGAGAAGAACCCGGCGAACGGCGGGACCCCGATGATGGCGAGGTAGCCGAGGCCGAAGGTGACATATGTGATCGGCAGCAGTGTGCGCAGGCCGCCGTAGCGGCGCATGTCGGTCTCGTCGTCCATCGCGTGCATCACCGAACCGGCGCCGAGGAATAGTCCGGCTTTGAAGAATCCATGGGTGAGCAGGTGCATGATGGCGACGGCGTATCCTGCGGGGCCGAGGCCCGCGGCGAGCACCATGTAACCGATCTGACTCATGGTGGAGGCGGCAAGTGCCTTCTTGATGTCGTCCTTGGCGCAGCCGACGATCGCGCCGAACAGCAGTGTGACTGCGCCGACCAGCACGACCCCGAGCCGCGCGTTCGGCGCGAGGTCGAAGATCGGGTTGGACCGCGCGATCAGGTAAACGCCCGCGGTGACCATGGTGGCCGCGTGGATGAGCGCCGACACCGGGGTGGGGCCTTCCATCGCGTCGCCGAGCCAGGACTGCAGGGGCACCTGCGCGGACTTGCCACACGCGGCAAGCAGCAGCAACAGGCCGATCGCGGTGAGTGTGCCCTCGCTGGCGGCGGGTGCGGCACCGAACACGTCGCCGAAGCCGATCGATCCGAACGTCGCGAACATGATCATCATGGCGATCGCCAGACCCATGTCCCCGACGCGGTTGACCACGAACGCCTTCTTGGCCGCCGTTGCCGCCGAGGGCTTTTCGTGCCAGAACCCGATCAGCAGGTAGGACGCCAGGCCGACGCCCTCCCAGCCGAGGTAGAGCACGAGGTAGTTGTTCGCGAGTACCAGCAGCAGCATGGCCGCGAGGAACAGGTTTAGATAGGCGAAGAACCGCCGGCGTGCCGGGTCGTGGCTCATGTAGCCGATCGAGTAGACGTGGATCAGCGAGCCGACGCCGGTGATCAGCAGTGCGAAACATATCGAGAGCTGGTCCAATTGGAGTCCGACGTCGACCTGGAGGCCCGCGACCGGAACCCAGCTGAACAGGTCCGTGTGCACCGGACGTTCGGCGGAATCGCGCCCTAGCATGGCGAAGAACGCGGTCCCGGCGACCACGAAGGAGGCCACCGCCATCGTGGTGCCGAGCAGGTGACCCCATTTGTCGCCGTAGCGTCCGATGAGTAGCAGGACGATCGCGCCCGCCAGGGGGAGGGCGGGCAGCAGCCAGAGCGTTGCCGTGTCCATGTCAGAACTTCAGCAGGTTGGCGTCATCGACCGAGGTCGAGCGGCGGGCGCGGAAGATGGTCATGATGATGGCCAGACCGACGACGACCTCGGCCGCGGCGACCACCATGGTGAAGAACGCGAACACTTGGCCGTCCAGGTTGGCATGCAACCTGGAGAAGGTGACGAACGCGAGGTTCACCGCGTTGAGCATCAGTTCGATGCACATGAACACCACGATGGCGTTACGCCGCAGCAGTACGCCGGCTGCGCCGATCGTGAACAGCAGGGCGGACAGGAACAGGTAGTTCTCTGGATTCACCGATTGCCTTCCTCGTCGCTCTGGTTCTCGGTCCCGTTCGATGGGCTCGCGGTGCCGACCGAGAGGACGGCCGCTTCGGTGAGCGCCTTGGTGCGACGGTGCCGCAGGATGGTGCTGACCGAGAGTTCCTCGAAGGAGCCGTCGGGCAGTTGTGCCGGGACGTCCACCGCGTTGTGCCGGGCGTACACGCCGGGGGTGGGCAACGGCGTGGCGCGGTGGCCCGCTTCGCGGAACCGGCGGCGGGACACCTCGCGCTGGGTCATCCGCGGCCCGAACTGTTCGCGGTGGGCGAGCACCATCGCGCCGATGGTCGCGGTGATCAGCAGGGCGCCGGTGAGCTCGAAGGCCCACACATAGCGCACGAAAATCAGCTCGGCAAGCTCGCCGATCACGTCGCGGCCCGCGAAACCACCGGCGGGGAAGGGGATTCCGGAGTCGCGCACACCGTTGGCGATGCCACCGACCAGCAGCAGGCCGAAGCCGAGGCCTACCGCGGCGGCGGCGAGGCGCTGGCCGCGGATGGTTTCCTTCAGCGATTCGGCGGAGTCGACGCCGACGAGCATCAGCACGAACAGAAACAGCATCATCACCGCGCCGGTATAGACCACGATCTGCACGACTCCGAGGAACAGCGCATCCTCGGCGATGTAGAACGCGGCCAGCGCGATCATCGTCGCGGCCAGGCACATCGCGGAGTACACGGCCTTGGGTGCGAACACCATGCCGAGCGCGCCGATCACCGCCAGCGGGGCCAGGATCCAGAATTGGACGGCCTCACCGGTGGAGGTGCGGGTCAATGGCTCCGCGGCCAGGATCAGGTCGGTCACCGCACTGCTCCTTTCGCGCCGGCAGGGGCACGCTGCTCGGGATCGACGCCGCCGCCGGCGGCGGTTTTTTGCGGGCCGCCGGGAACGTTGCCGAGGTAGTAGTCGGCCTCGTCGGCGCCGGGGTACATCGCGTGCGGCGGCGCGGTCATGCCGGGCTGCATCGGGGCGAGCAGTTGGTCCTTCTCGTAGATCAGGTCGGCTCGGTTGTCGTCGGTGAGTTCGTACTCGTTGGTCATGGTGAGTGCGCGGGTGGGGCACGCCTCGATGCACAGCCCGCAGCCGATGCAGCGCAGGTAGTTGATCTGGTAGACCCGGCCGTAACGTTCACCCGGCGAATAGCGTTCGGCCTCGGTGTTGTCGGCGCCTTCCACGTAGATCGCGTCGGCAGGGCAGGCCCATGCGCACAGTTCGCAGCCGATGCATTTCTCCAGGCCGTCCGGGTGCCGGTTGAGCTGGTGCCTGCCGTGGTAGCGAGGCGCGGTGGGCACCTTCTGTTCCGGGTAGAACTCGGTGTTGGGCTTCTTGAACATGGTGGCGGCGGTGACCATGAATCCGGCGAGCGGGTCCAGCAGTCCGGCTTCGGCGGAGTCCCGGGAGCGGACGTCGGCAGGCAGCGGGGGCACCGGGAAGCCGAGGAAGACCGTCGGGCCTGCGGCCGAGGGCTCGTCGACCGGTGGCGGCGCGCCCTTGGCCCGGCCCGCCCGCAGGAACTGGAGCACGATCAGCCCGGAGATCACCAGGCCGCCGATCACTAGGATCGGCGTCTGCACGTGGTAGCCCTCGGCCTGCAGCACCCGCGCGGTGGCGACCACCATGACCCAGAACAGGGAGGTCGGGATCAGCAGTTTCCAGCCGAGGTTCATGAATTGGTCGTAGCGCAGGCGCGGGAGCGTGCCGCGCAGCCAGATGAACACGAACAGGAACGTCCACACCTTGGCGGTGAACCACAGCACCGGCCACCAGCCGGAGTTCGCGCCGTCCCACATGTTGAGGGGCCACGGCGCGTGCCAACCGCCGAGGAACAGGGTGGTCGCCAGAGCGGAAACCGTTCCCATATTGACGTATTCGGCCAGCATGAACATGGCGAACTTGAGCGAGGAGTATTCGGTGTGGAATCCGCCGACCAGCTCGCCCTCGGCCTCGGGCAGGTCGAAGGGCGCCCGGTTGGTCTCGCCGACCATGGAGACGCAGTAGATCAGGAACGACGGAAGGAGCAGGAAGACATACCAGGTGCCCTCTTGTGCGGAGACGATGCCCGAGGTGGCCATGGTGCCGCCGAGCAGGAACACGGTGGCGAAACACAGCGCCATCGCGATCTCGTAGGAGATGACCTGTGCGGTCGAGCGCAGGCCGCCGAGCAGCGGGTAGGTGGAGCCGGACGACCATCCGGCCAGCACGATGCCATACACACCGACCGAGGTGATCGCCAGGATGTACAGCACCGCCACCGGCAGGTCGGTGAGTTGGAGCGCAGTGCGGTTGCCGAAAATCGACACCGTGGGACCCAATGGGATGACCGCGAACGCCATGAACGCGGGCACCACCGAGATGACCGGCGCCAGAATGAAGATCGGTTTGTCCACGATTGCCGGGACGATGTCCTCCTTGAGGGCCATCTTCACGCCGTCGGCGATGCTCTGCAGCGAGCCGAACGGTCCGGTCCGGTTGGGACCGATCCGCATTTGCATGCGTGCCACGATCTTTCGTTCGGCCAGCACAGCGATCAGCGGAATGAACATCAGGTAAACGAAGACGGCGAGAGCTTTCGCGATCACGAGCCACAGCGGGTCGTGTCCGAAGCCAGCGGTCGCGTCGGGGCTGTAGGAGGCAGCGTCCGTAACCACAGAGGGTCCCGCGGACGCCGTGAAGAGCGCAGCCAGATCACTCATGACGGTGTTCCTTCATCCTCTCGTCGGCGCGTCGCAGGTGCACGATGTCACCGGGTTGGACGGCGAGTTGCTCGGCGACGGAGCAGCCCGGCGAGTGCTGTGGTAGCCAGACCACACGGTCGGGCAGGTCGCTGATCATCAGCGGCAGCGTGACGGCGCCACGGTCGGTGGCGACCGTGACCGGATCGTCGGTGATCACGCCGATTTCGGCGGCCGTCGCGGCAGACAGGCGCACCACGGGTGGGCGGGCGATGCCCGCCAGATTCGGTTCGCCGTCCTGCATGCGGCCTTGGTCCAGCAGCATCCGCCAGCTGGCAAGAACCGCGGCGCCCGGTCCGGGCTGGGGGAGCGGATGTGGCTGGTTCGCGGGCGGTGCGACAGGCACTCCGTCCCACGCGCCGAGCTGGGCGAGTTCGGCGCGGGCGGATTCGGTATCGGGCAGGCCGAGGCACACCTTCATTTCGTCCGCGATGGCGTGCAGCACCCGCTGATCCGACAGCGGGGCGGACTGCCGGCGCACCATGTCGTCGCCGAGCGCGGCGGCGAACGGTCGAGGCCTGCCCTCCCAGGTGCGGAACGTGCCGGACTTCTCCATGGCCGAGGCCACCGGGAAAACCACGTCGGCGCGTTCGGTGACGGGACTGTGCCGCAGTTCGAGGCTGACCACGAATCGCGCGGCGTCGACGGCCGCCAGCGCAGCGGCCGGGTCGGGCAGGTCGGCGACGTCGACGCCGCCGATTATCAGCGCGCCGAGGCCGGCCGCGACGTCCAGGATGGCCGCGGTGTCGCGGCCGACGGTGCCAGGCAGTTCGGGCACGTTCCACACGGTCCGGACCTGTTGGCGGGCACGGGAATCCACCACTGGGCGACCGCCGGGCAGCAGGCCCGGCAGTGCGCCTGCCTCGACGGCCCCGCGTTCTCCGGCTCGGCGTGGGACCCAGGCGAGCGCGGCTCCGGTCTCGTCAGCGAGGCGGACGGCCGCCGACAGCGCACCGGGGATGCCCGCCATCCGTTCGCCGACCATGATCACCGAGCCGGGTTCGCGCAGGAGCCTGGCCAGTTCGGCAAATTGCGCGGAATTAGTTGCGGGCGTGTGGTTTTCGCCGGTGCGGATGGCGTCCAGCAGATACGGTTCCGCACCGGGCACGGCCTGCAGGAGGCGGCCGGACATGCGGTCGAGCCCGCGTGAGGAGTACGGCGCCACCGAGTAGACCGGCAGGCCATGCTTGCGAGCCGCTTTGCGCAGCCGCAGGTAGACGATGGGCGACTCCTCCTCGGGTTCGAACCCGGCCAGCAGGACGACCGGTGCGGTCTCGAGGCTGTCGTAGGTCACCGTGGTGCCCCGACCCGCGACGTGGGCGGCGAGGAACTCGGCCTCCTCCACCGAGTGCACGCGGGCGCGGAAGTCGATGTCGTTGGTGCCGAGGGCGATTCGCGCAAACTTGGCGTAGGCGTAGGCGTCCTCCTCGGTGATCCGGCCGCCGACGAGTACCCCGGCGTCGCCGAACGCGGCGGCGAGTCCCTCCGCGGCCGCGGCCAGCGCTTCGGACCAGGAGGCGGGCGCGAGCTTGCCGTCCCATCCGCGCACCAGCGGCGTCGTCAGGCGGTCACGTTCGGTGGCGTAGGCGAAGGCCCAGCGCCCCTTGTCGCAGTTCCACTCCTCGTTGACTTGCGGGTCGTCGCCCGCAAGCCTGCGCAGCACCTTGCCGCGCCGATGGTCGGTGCGCTGTGCGCAGCCGGAGGCGCAGTGCTCGCACACGTTCGGGCTGGAGACCAGGTCGAACGGGCGGGCACGGAACCGGTAGCTGGTGCCGGTGAGTGCGCCGACCGGGCAGATCTGCACGGTGTTGCCGGAGAAGTAGGAGTCGAGCGGTTCGGCCTGCGCCGTGCCGACCTGTTGCAGCGCGCCGCGATCCATCAATTCGATGAATGGGTCGCCCGCGACCTGCTGTGAGAAGCGGGTGCAGCGGGCGCAGAGCACACAGCGTTCCCGGTCGAGCAGCACGGCCGTGGACAGCGGAATCGGCTTGGGGTAGGTGCGCTTCTCGCCGTCGAACCGGGATTCGGCACGGCCGGTGGACATTGCCTGGTTCTGCAGCGGGCATTCGCCGCCTTTGTCGCACACTGGACAGTCGAGGGGGTGATTGATCAGCAGCAGCTCCATCACGCCCTCCTGCGCCTTGTCGGCGACGGGGGAGGTGAGCTGGGTACGGACCACCATACCGTCGGCGACAGCCATGGTGCAGGAGGCGACCGGCTTGCGCTGGCCCTCCACCTCGACCAGGCACTGGCGGCAGGCACCCACCGGGTCGAGTAGCGGGTGGTCGCAGAAGCGGGGGATCTGAATGCCGATCAGTTCGGCGGCCCGGATCAGCAGGGTGCCCGCGGGCACGCTGACGGTGGTGTCGTCGATGGTCACGGTCACCAGATCGGCCGGAACCAGCCCGCTGGTGTTGCTACTCGCGATAGCAGGCCCACTCGTCGCCCGACCGCCACCCGTCATCGAATCGCTACTCGATACTGGATTCATCGAACCTCTTCTCCTGCCTCGGCCCATGCCGTGGAGCGCGCCGGGTCGAACGGGCATCCGCCGAGCCGCAGATGGTCGACGTACTCCTCGCGGAAGTACTTCAGCGAGGAGATGATCGGGCTTGCCGCGCCGTCGCCGAGGGCGCAGAAGGACTTGCCGTTGATGGTGTCGCTGATGTCGAGAAGCTTGCCCAGGTCGGATTCGCTGCCGCGGCCCGCCTCGATCCGTCGCAGCAGCTGAACGAGCCAGTAGGTGCCCTCCCGGCACGGGGTGCACTTGCCGCAGGACTCGTGCGCGTAGAACTCGGTCCAGCGCAGCACCGCTCGTACGACGCAGGTGGTGTCATCGAAGATCTGTAGCGCCTTGGTGCCCAACATGGATCCGGCACCGGCGACGCCCTCGTAGTCGAGCGGCACGTCGAGGTGCTCCTCGGTGAACAGCGGCGTGGACGAACCACCCGGGGTCCAGAACTTGACATGGTGTCCGGCGCGGACGCCGCCGGCGTAGCCGAGTAGCTCGCGCAGCGTGACGCCCAGCGGCGCCTCGTACTGTCCGGGCCGCGCCACGTGGCCGGACAGTGAATAGAGGGTGAAGCCGGGGGACTTCTCGCTGCCCATGGACCGGAACCAGGCTGTGCCGTTATGGATGATCGGTGGCACGCTCGCGATCGATTCCACGTTGTTCACCACGGTTGGGCAGGCGTAGAGGCCCGCGACGGCGGGAAACGGTGGGCGAAGTCGCGGTTGCCCGCGACGGCCTTCGAGCGAATCCAGCAGCGCGGTCTCCTCACCGCAGATGTAGGCGCCCGCGCCCGCGTGCACGATCAGCTCGAGGTCGAAGCCGGAGCCGAGGATGTCGCGGCCGAGGAACCCGGCCTCGTAGGCCTGCGCCACCGCGGCCTGTAACCGTCGCAGCACCGGAACGACTTCGCCCCGTATATAGATGAACGCGTGCGCGGCGCGGATGGCGTAGGCCGCGATGACGACGCCCTCGATGAGCGCGTGCGGTGCGGCCAGCATGAGCGGAATGTCCTTGCAGGTGCCGGGTTCCGACTCGTCGGCGTTGACCACGAGGTAATGCGGCTTGCTGACGCCGTCGGGTCCGGGGCCCTGCGGGATGAAGCTCCACTTCATGCCGGTGGGGAAGCCCGCGCCGCCGCGGCCGCGCAGACCCGCGTCCTTGACGGTCTGAATGACCTGGTCGGGGTCCATGTCGAGGGCTTTGCGCAGCGCCTGGTAGCCGTCGTGGCGGCGGTAGGTGTCGATCGTCCAGGACTGCGGCTCGTCCCAGTATCTGGTGAGTACGGGTGTGAGTGTCATCAGGCGCCCTCCGAATCCTGTTGTGGCTCAGGCGCTTGCATGTCCTGCTCGTGGGCGACGCGCAGACCGGCGAGGGTGGCCTCGCCCGCGACTCCGTCGAGGACACCGGGGCGTTCGTCCGGGAATCCGGCGAGGACGCGCGCGGTCTGCTTGAACGTGCACAGCGGCGCGCCACGGGTCGGCGTCACCTGCTGTCCGGCGCGCAGCGCGTCCACGAGGGCGCGGGCCGATTCCGGCGTCTGGTTGTCGAAGAACTCCCAGTTGACCATGACCACCGGCGCGAAGTCGCAGGCCGCGTTGCACTCGACGTGCTCGAGCGTGATCGACTCGTCCGCCGTGGTCTCGCCGTGCTCGATACCGAGGTGGCGCTCGAGGGCAGCGAGGATGGCGTCGCCGCCCATGACCGCGCACAGTGTGTTGGTGCACACGCCGACGTGGTAGTCGCCGGTCGGTGTGCGCCGGTACATGGAGTAGAAAGTAGCCACGGCGGTGACCTCGGCGCCGGTCAAGCCCAGCTGCTCGGCGCAGAATTCGATGCCGGTTCCGGTGACGTAGCCCTCCTCGGACTGCACCAGGTGCAGCAACGGCAGCAGTGCCGAGCGCGGATGCGGGTAGCGCGCGATAATCTGCTCGGCGTCGGTCTCGAGCCGCTCGCGGACGAACGGAGGGTAAGGCTCGGGCCGGGTGCTGAGCTTCAGCAGGATTTCCGTCATCGGTCCACTCCGCCCATGACCGGGTCGATGCTGGCGACCGAGGCGATGACGTCGGCGAGCATGCCGCCCTCGCACATCGCCGCGACCGCTTGCAGATTGGTGAAAGAGGGGTCGCGATAGTGCACCCGGTAGGGCCGGCTGCCGCCGTCGCTGACCATGTGCACGCCCAGTTCGCCCCGCGGCGACTCGACGGCCACGTACACCTGGCCCGCCGGAACCCGGATGCCCTCGGTGACCAGCTTGAAGTGGTGGATGAGGCCCTCCATGGATGTACCCATGATCTTGCCGATGTGCTTGGGCGAGTTGCCGAGTCCGTCCGGGCCGAGCTGCAGGTCGGCGGGCCAGGCGATCTTCTTGTCGTCCACCATCACCGGGCCGGGCCGCAACCGGTCCAGGCACTGTTCGGCGATCTTCAGCGATTCCTTCATCTCCTCCACCCGGATCAGATAGCGGCCGTAGCAGTCGCAGCCCGCGGTAGTGGGGATGTCGAATTCGTAGTTCTCGTAGCCGCAGTACGGCTGAGCCTTGCGCAGGTCGTGTGGAAGGCCGGTGGCGCGCAACACCGGGCCGGTGATGCCGAGCGCCATGCACCCCTGCAGGTCGAGGTAGCCGATGTCCTGCGTGCGGGCCTTCCAGATCGGATTCGAGGTGAGCAGTTGCTCCATATCGCGCAGCCGCTTGGGCAGCAGGGCGAGCAGTTCGCGCACCTTGGCGACCCCGTCGTCGGGCAGGTCCTGGATGAGGCCACCAGGGCGGATGTAGGCGTGGTTCATCCGCAGACCGGTAATGGTCTCGAAGACGTCGAGGATCAGCTCGCGTTCTCGGAAGCCGAACAGCATCGGGGTGAGCGCGCCGAGCTCCATCCCGCCGGTGGCCAGCGCGACAAGGTGTGAGGAGATGCGGTTGAGTTCCATGAGCAGGACGCGGATGACTGTGGCGCGTTCGGGGATCTGCTCGGTGATGTCGAGCAGCCGCTCCACGCCGAGGCAGTAGGCCGTCTCGTTGAAGAACGGCGACAGGTAGTCCATGCGGGTGACGAACGTGACACCCTGGGTCCAGTTGCGGAATTCGAGGTTCTTCTCGATTCCGGTGTGCAGATACCCGATTCCGCAGCGGGCCTCGGTGACCGTCTCGCCTTCGATCTCCAGGATCAGCCGCAGCACGCCGTGCGTCGACGGATGCTGAGGGCCCATGTTCACGACGATGCGTTCCTCGCCCGCGCCCGATAGCGTCTCGGCGACCTGATCCCAGTCCTGTCCCGCGACGGTGACCACGGTGGGCTCCGGCCCGGTGTCATCGGTGACGTCGGGCCGGGTGTCTGTGTCGTTCATCAGCTGTACGTCCTCCGCTCGTCGGGCGGCGGGATGCGCGCGCCCTTGTATTCGACCGGGATCCCGCCGAGCGGGTAGTCCTTGCGCTGGGGGTGGCCTCGCCAGTCGTCCGGCATGGCGATCCGGGTGAGCGAGGGATGACCGTCGAACAGGATGCCGAAGAAGTCGTAGGTCTCGCGCTCGTGCCAGTCGGTGGTCGGGTACACGTCGTAGAGCGAGGGGATGTGTGGGTCCGTGTCCGGCGCGGACACCTCCACGCGCAGACGGCGGTTGTGCGTGACCGACATCAGGTGGTAAGCCGCGTGCAGTTCGCGGTCGGAGTCCTCCGGATAGTGCACGCCGTTCACGCCGAGGCAGAGCTCGAAACGCAGCGCGGGGTCGTCACGTAGCGCGCGGGCGACGGCGACGAGGTGCTCGCGGCGCACGTGCAGGGTGAGCTCGCCGCGGAAGACGACCACTTTCTCCAGCGCCGTGTCGAAGCGCGTGCCGACCGCGCTGAGTGCGGCGCGGAGCGAGTCGACCACCTCGTCGAAGTAGCCGCCGTAGGGTGCGGGTGTGCTGCCGGGCAGGGTGACCGGACGGACGAGGCGGCCGTAGCCGGAGGTGTCGCCGGTGCCGGTGACACCGAACATGCCGCGGCGCACGCCGATCACCTCGGCGCCGGACTGTGCGGAATCCTCTTCGGGCAGTGTGCCTTCGGGGCCCGCAGTGGCCGCGGCATCGGTCGCGTCGTGCGCGGGAGCGGTATCGGCGTTGTCGGAGGTATCGAAGGTCATCGCAGCAGACCCTCCATCCGGATGGTCGGCGTCGAGGCGAGCGCGGCCTGCTCGGCGGCGCGGATGGCTTCCTCGCGGTTGACGCCGAGTGGCATCTCCTGAATTGTTGCGTGCAGTGCCAGGATCGCGTTGAGCAGCATCTCCGGGCGGGGCGGGCAGCCGGGCAGGTAGATGTCGACCGGCACCACGTGGTCGACGCCCTGGACGATGGCGTAGTTGTTGAACATCCCGCCGGAGGACGCACAGACGCCCATCGCCAGCACCCATTTCGGCTCGGTCATCTGGTCGTAGACTTGACGCAGCACGGGGGCCATCTTCTGACTCACCCGGCCCGCGACGATCATCAGATCGGCCTGCCGAGGTGAGGCGCGGAACGCCTCCATGCCGAATCGCGCTATGTCGAATCGGCCTGCGCCGGTAGCCATCATCTCGATGGCGCAGCAGGCCAGGCCGAAGGTGGCGGGCCACAGCGAGCCCTTGCGCAGATATCCAGCGAAATCCTCGACCGTGCTCAGCAGAAAACCGCTGGGCAGTTTTTCCTCGAGACCCATGTTCTACTGACTCGCTTCCACTTGTCGTCTACGAATGCGGTCGTGCGGCGTTCAGTCCCAGCTGAGACCGCCGCGGCGCCATTCGTAGGCGTAGGCCACGGAGACGTTGAAGATGAACAACGCCATCGCGGCGAGACCGAAGAGACCGAGCGCATCGAAGTGGACAGCCCACGGGTAGAGGAACACGATCTCGATGTCGAAGATGATGAACAGCATGGCGGTGAGGTAGTACTTCACCGGAAAGCGCTGTCCGGTACCGTTTTCCGGGCCGCCTGCGACAGCGTGCGGGGTGGGTTCGATACCGCATTCGTAGGCTTCCAGTTTCGCCCGGTTGTAGCGCTTCGGGCCGACAAGGGCTGCCATGACGATGGAGAACAGCGCGAACGCCGCAGCGATCGCGCCGAGTACAAGAGTCGGCACCTCGATGTTCACGACTGCCCTTCCCCTCCTTGCGAGCTGGAGCTGGTGACAACAGCGTCCGAGGCGGGCTGACGTCGTTGTCCGCCTCGGCCAGACTCGCCCCTCGGCTTGCTCGGGGCGGGTTCATGCCGTTCCCGCTCCTATGTGAGCTAGGGCACAGCCTACAACTGAACGGTCGAGACACAACTCGTTTCGATGCAGCGTTTGATCGAATTCAGTACGTCGATTTATGACTGAAACGGTGGTAATCCGAGACGGCCTCACGTGACGTCGGGCGATCGGTGAGTCGCGCGGCGGATCTGTTGCCGGCGCCGACGTCATTGTGGGTCCGAGCGGGTTCGGAGTCGGAATCGGCGATTGTGAACGGCGGCGCTGTGGTCGTCGGTACGGCGATGAATCGATCGGGTCCCGACGGTCCCGGCGTGGCCGACGGAGACCGGTCTATCTATTCATGATCGCTATGAGTCGTGCCGGCATCGTGTGCCGGGGCCGTCCGGGTTCAGGCCACGGAACGGCTGTGCAGCAACCCCACGACAGCCTCGGTGAGACGGATGGGATCGATCGGATGAGCGACCGATGCCTCGGCACGTGACCACTTGGCCAGCCATGCGTCGTCCGGACGGCCGGTGAGCACCAGAACCGGTGGGCACTGGTCGATTTCGTCCTTCAGCTGTTTGGCGATGCCGAGTCCGCCTGTCGGGGCGGCCTCGCCGTCGAGGATCGCCAAATCGATGCCGCCCGCATCCAACTGCCGGATCACCACCGGGGCCGTCGCCACCTCGACGTAGTCGAGTTCGGGGAGTTCGGGATGCGGGTGCTTGCCCAGTGCCAGGATCACCTGGCGCCGGGTATCGGCGTCGCTGCTGTACACGAGGACCCGCAGTGCGGTAGAACCAGCGGAATCGGCCACGAACGGCATGGTACGTCCGCGAGGGCAGGCCGCGTGGCAGGTTCGCTCAGATCGTTTCCGCGCGGCGCACAGCGGTTCACCGCGTCGCACCGGTAGTGCCCTTCGCCGAAAGCCCGATGATATCCGGGCAAGGCGATCACCGCCGCGATCCTGCGTACCGTATTGCTTGTGTTCGAGGACTTCCACTACGTGCGCGAGATCGCGGGGTCCGATGGGCGCGACCATGCGCTGGTCTTCGAGGCCACGGTCGACGGTAAGACCGTGAACGGTTGTGATTTCCTGCATTTCGATGAGAACGGCAAGATCGACGACCTCATGGTGATGGTGCGGCCGGTGTCGGGTGCCCAAGCCCCGTCGGCCGCCATGGGGGTCCAGTTCGAGCGGATCCAACAGGAGGCGCCAGCCGCGACGCAGGGGTAGCCCTGGCAAGTGAGGGCTGCGGTTCTCGGGGTCTGCCACGCGTACGATGGCATCGACCGTAGCCCCGTCCCGAGTGAGGCAGCTAGTGAGCGTTTTACCGGTGTGGGCCGACGATCCAGGCGCACTGGAGATGACGGAGGCGCAGTACGACCAGCTGCCGGACGATCTGCGCAAGCTGATCGAAGTGATCGATGGCAATGTGATCCGGTGTCAGAGCGGGTCCACCGAGCACAGCGATATCGCCCGAAGGCTCGCCAACCAGCTCGAAGCGGCCAAGCCCGACGATCCGTGCACGCGCGTATCAACCGACGTCGACGTGCACTTCAGCAGGCGCGCGGGCCGCGCGGGCACCTTCTCGTTCCGCCGTCCGGACGTGAGCATCTACCGCTGTATCGAACGCGGGTCGAAGCTGACGACGGCGGACGCGTTACTGGTTGTCGAGGTCGTTTCACCCGGTTCGGTATACACCGACACGATCGACAAGCTGGCCGAGTATGCGTATGAGGGCATTCCGGTCTATCTGGTCGTGCATCTCGACGCGAACCTGTACGTCAAGCTGATCCAGGAGTATCGACTCGACTGGGCCAGCCGCAGTTATCGTCTCGTAGACACTCATCAGGAGACTGTGGTCCTCGACAGCCCTTTCCCGGTGTCGATCCTGTTCGCGCAACTCGACGGGTGACGCCGATTCCTCGCGAGGCTGTCAGTCGGGGAGCAGCGGCACCGAGAGGCCTTCGCCGCGGCCGAGGAGTGCCGCGCGGGTAACCGCGGCGGAGCCGAAGCGCTGTCGCAGGTTGTCGAGCGTCGCGTCGAGGGAATTGGTGGCGCGTACTTCGAAGGGGAGGGGCAGCTGGACGGCGTCGGCGTTATCGAGGTTGGTCAGCGCGAGGCCGATCAGGGTGAGGCCGCGATCCTGGATCATCGGCATGGCTGTGCCCAGCAGGATGCGGGCCGCCCGCAGGATCGTCTCGGTGTGGTCGGTGGCTTGGGCGAGGGTGTGCGAGCGGGTTGCGCGGGTGAAATCATCGAAACGCAGGCGCAGCACCACGGTTCGGCACACACGCTCGGCGGCGCGCAGGCGTCCGCCGAGCCGGTCGGTGAGGCCGTGTAGATAGGCCTCGATCTCGTCGGGCGGGCGGTGCCGGCGGCAAAGTGCGCGCTGGGCGCCGATCGAGCGGCGCCTTTTGCCGGTTTCGACCCGGCGCGGGTCGCGCGCCCAGGACAGTGCGTAGAGGTGGTGGGCCGCGGCAGGGCCGAGGATCGCGCACAATGGACTCTCGCCCAGTTCGGCCAGCTGACCGACGCGCGCGATGTTGTGCTCGCGCAGCACGCGGGCAGTGACATCGCCGACGCCCCAGAGTCTTTCGACCGGTAGCGGGTGCAGGAAATCGAGCTCGCCATCCGGGGGCACCAGGCGCAGCCCGTCGGGCTTGGCGACTGCGCTGGCCACCTTCGCGAGGAACTTGGTGCGGGCGATCCCCACGGAGATGGGCAGGCCGACCCGATCGCGTACCTCGCCGCGCAGCTGCTGCGCAATCGCCACCGGCTCGCCTGCGACCCGGCGTAGCCCCCTGACATCGAGGAACGCCTCGTCGATGGAGATGGCCTCGATGACCGGCGTGGTGTCGCGGAAGATCTCGAAGACCGCCTTGCTCGCCTCGGCGTAGGCGGACATCCGCGGGCGCACCACGATCGCCTGCGGGCACAGACGCCGCGCGTGTCCGCCGTTCATCGGGGTGCGCACGCCGAACGCCTTCGCCTCGTAGCTGGCCGCGAGCACCACGCCGCCGCCGACGATGACCGGCTTGCCACGCAGGCGCGGATCGTCGCGCTGCTCGACCGAGGCGTAGAAGGAGTCCAGGTCGGCATGCAGGATCGACGCCTCGGCCCGCGGGAGGATCCGGGGAGTGCCGGATCGGAGGACGGGTGAATCGGACACGAACATATGTTCGCATATCCATCTGGCGAACCGTGTCGGCCGCAGTCGAATCTACGATTTAACTCAGTAGTAATCGGGGTCGGCCAGGTACCCTGTTCCCACGAGAGGGCACAGCTTAGGCATGAGGAGTCGGTAGTATGCGTGGATTCGGGGACCTGGAGGCGGTGATCATGGACCGCATCTGGGATCGGGACGCAGAGGACACAACAGTGCGCGAGATCTTCGACGAACTGTCGACTCAGCGGGACATCGCCTACACCACGGTCATGTCGACCATGGACAACCTGCATCGCAAGGGCTGGCTGGCACGCGAGCGTTCCGGCAAGGCCTACCGATATTGGCCGACGCTCACCAGAGAGGAGCACAGCGCCCGGCTCATGCTGGAGGCGCTCGGCTCCGGCGGACGCTCGGACCTGGTGCTCAGCCATTTCGTCGACCGGATCAGCGCTGAGGAGTCGGCCGGCCTGCGCGCTGCGCTACGCAGACTATCGGCTCGCAAAACCCCAGAAGTTCCGTGAGCCTGGCGATCGCGCTGATGTTGTACGGCAGCGCGGTAGCGGCCGTCGGTCCCCCCGTGCTGCGTCGTCTCACCCATCGCGGCACCGCGCCGCGGCTCGGCGTGATCGCCTGGCTTGCCGCGATCATCGGTGCGCTGGCTGCGTGGACAGCCACGGCGATCATGCTGACCATCGAATTCGCCACCTACTGGGGACATCCGAAGGACGCGCTGCGCGCCTGCTTTGCGATCCTGTGGACGCCGATCCACGCGCACGGCGCCGCGGCTACCCAGGCGGCCACCTTCGCGGTGGCGGCGCTGGTGGTTACGGCCACGGTCGCGCTCGTGGCGCGGGCGGTGAATGTCGTCGTGCACATGCGCAGGCGTACCCGTGTTCACGCGCGCGCCGTGCGCCTGGTCGGCAGGCGGGTGCCCGGCGTCGGTGCCGTCGTGCTGGATTCGGCTGAGCGCCAGGCGTATTGCGTACCGGGACGCCCCGACACCATCGTCGTCACCAGCGCCGCGCTCGAGGCCTTGACACCTGATCAGCTTGCCGCGATCCTCGCCCACGAACGCGCGCACCTGTCCGGTAGGCACGCGTCGTTGACGGCGGTGCTGCACGCGGTCGCCACCACGCTGCCCGGCCTTCCTTTGGTCACCGCTGGAGCGGCCGAGATCGCCCGGTTGCTGGAGATGTGCGCCGATGACAAGGCTGCCGCGGAGCACGGTTCGCTGCCACTGCTCGGCGGGCTACTCGCTATCGTCGGCATCGCCGAGTCCGGGCCATCTGGCGCGCTGGGCGCGGCGAGCACCGCGGTGCTGGCGCGGGCCGAGCGGCTGGCCGATCCCGTCGGCACGATCCGGCGGGCGACCACCCGTACCGCGCTGGTCGGCGTGATCGCGATGACGGTGACCGGTTCGGTGCTCGCGGCCGCGACTGTGCCCTTTTTCGGCACGCTGCTGAGCTGAGCAGTAGGAGGACAATTGCGCGTCACCTGGGACCAGGTTTTCGCCTGGCGGCTGCGCCGCCAATACGTCGCGTCGCGCTCAGACGACGGTGCGGTCGAGGTGGCCCGGCGATTGTGCGGGGTGCAGTCCCAGGTCGCCTCGGCCGCGGAACTGGCGGTGGCGCTACGCTGCATGAAGCCGAATTCGGGCGCGCTGGTGCGTGCCCTCGACGACGGTGCGCTGATGAAGACCTGGGCGATGCGCGGCACCCTACACGCACTGCCGGCGGACCTTGCCGCCGCTTGCCTTGCCCTCATCGGCTCGGCCCGCACTTGGGAGAAGCCGTCCTGGCAGAAGAACTTCGGAGCGTCGCCTGCGCAGGTCGCGGCGCTGGCCGAGGCGGTCACCCGGGTGCTCGACGGCGTGGTGCTCAGCCGCGAGGAACTGGTCGATGCGGTCGTGTCCGAGCCCGGGTTCCACCGACTCGGCGAGGGGTTGCGCTACGGCTGGGGCGTGCTGCTGAAACCGCTGGCCTGGCAGGGCGTGCTCTGCCACGGACCCGCACGGGGCGCCAAGGTGACTTTCACCAGCCCCGCGCATCTGGTCCGCGACTGGCCGGGCCTTCCGGAACCGGACGTCGCGGCACCGCCCGCGATAGTCGCATACCTGGGCGCCTACGGTCCTGCGACACCGGAAACGTTCGACGCCTGGCTCAGCCGCAGCAGCCTGCGCAAGGCGACGGTGCGGCGCTGGTTCGCCGAATTGGGGGACCGGCTCGGCGAAGTCGAGGTGGAAGGCCGCCGCGGCTTTCTGCCGACCGAACACCTCGACGATCTCGCCGCGACGACGCCGACCACATCGGTGCACCTGCTCGGCGCCTTCGACCAATACGCGCTCGGGCCGGGTACCGGAGACAGTATCCTGCTGCCCGGCGACCACCGGGCGAAGGTGAGCAGGAGCGCGGGGTGGATCTCGCCGATCGTCGTCGTGGGCGGGCGCATCGTCGGTACGTGGGAACTCGCCGACGACGCGATCGAGATCGCCATGTTCGACGGCGCCCCGCTGCCGAAGCGAGGACTCGACGCCGCCATCGAACACGTCGCGCTCGCGGCGGGGCGTGAGATGCTTACGGTGCGGGCCGTGTAGGGCTGTCGCGTTGTGTGACCTGCGTCCTCGGTCCCGGCGCAACGGGCTCCTCCTGCTCCCCTCTGGGTGAAACGAGCGAACACCATCCGCTGTCGGAATCGGGCTTCCGGCTCGGCCGAACACGCGCGACGGCGTTAGGCTGCGGCGGTGGCGGACGGGCGCGTGAAGCAGTTGATCGATACGGTCGCGTGGGTGCGGATCGAAGGCGGGCGGATTCTGTGCGCCAGGCCGCGCGGCAAGGACATCTTCTATATTCCCGGTGGTAAGCGCGAGGGCGGTGAGACCGATCTGCAGACGTTGCTGCGCGAGATCGAGGAGGAACTCACGGTCGCGCTGCTTCCGGCTACCGTCGCGCATGTCGGCACCTACGAGGCGGTGCATGAGCCCGGGAGCACCCTGGTGGTCCGGATGAGCTGCTACACCGCCGATTACCGGGGAACGCTGGCCGCGAGCAGCGAGATCGAGGAGGTCGCGTGGTTCTCCTACGCCGACCGGTCTCTCGTTCCACCGGTCGACCAGTTGCTGTTCGACGATCTGGTGCATGCGGGCCGGCTGCGGTGAAGCGCGGATCCGACATCGCTATCGTCGACACCATGCCGTGGATTCGAGTGCTGCTGCGTTATGCCGCATATGCGCTCTGGGTGCTGCCGCTGTCGATCCGGCGAATCGCGACCAGGCTGCGTGTGCCGCGGCGGATGCTCGGCGAAACCGTTCTCCCGCATAGGTTTTCGGCTCCGCGAGCAATCCTGCACTCGGTGCTCAGCGGGACGGTCGGTCTACTCGCCTGGTTTCTGGCGTTCCTCGCGGTGGTAGCCGCGCTCCGGGGGATCGGTTACCCGCTGATCGCGGCCGACAACCTCGAAGGTTCCTGGGGTGGGCCCACGTTGGCCGGCGCGTGGGTGGTGCATGCCGTGCTCGGCATCTGCCTGCTCCCGGTTTGGCTGCTGCTGCTGGCCGGGCTCGGCGCGTTTCAGGTGCGGCTCATCCGTGGCTTGCTCGGCCGGAATGGGCCGCGGTCGTCGGTCCCGGTCGCGCTAGCGCTGGCCGCGGGCGGCGTGCTGCTGTTCCTCGCCTGGCTGCGGCAGGCGTGAGCGCTCAGCAGTACGGATACGCCGAACCGACGAACGCCACTTCCGCGGGCAGTCTCGGCACCGTGTATGCGGGTTGATTCAGGTGGTGACGCGCGCGCGCTGAGCGCGCGCGATCAGATGCTCCACCAGGGTCAGCAGCACGGTCTTGCACGAACCGCGGTCGCGGGCGTCGCAGAGCATCACCGGAGTGATCGAATCGAGATCGAGGGCGTCGCGCACCTCGTCGGCGGTGTATTGTGGAGCGCCGTCGAAACAGTTGACGCCGACCATGAACGGAAGCCCGCGGCGCTCGAAGAAGTCCACGGCGGCAAAGGAATTACCCAGCCTGCGGGTATCGGCCAGCACCACGGCGCCGAGCGCGCCGCGGGCGAGCTCGTCCCAGAGGAACCAGTACCGGTCCTGGCCGGGGGTGCCGAACAGGTAGAGCACGAGATTGCCGTCGATGGTGAGCCTGCCGAAGTCCAACGCAACCGTGGTCGTGGTCTTCCGCTCGACACCCGATAGGTCGTCGACGCCGGTGCTCACCTCGGTGATCAGCTCTTCGGTGCGCAGCGGCGCGCACTCGCTGATGGCCGAGACCATGGTCGTCTTGCCGACGCCGAACCCGCCGGCGACGAGGATCTTGACCGAGGCGGCCAGGTGCGGCGTGCCGCTCGGGTCAAAGTTTTCGGATTCCATCCAGTACCGCTCGCAATATGTTGAGGTCATCGGGTCCGGCCTCCGTCGGAACGGGGGCACGGAAGATCAATTGCCCATCGCCGATCAGATCACCAACGAGGATCTTGGTCACCGCGAGCGGCAACCGCAACCGGGCGGACACTTCTGCCACGGTCTGCGAAACCCGGCATAGCCGAAGGATTTCGGTGTACTCGGGTTCGTTCCGACGCAGTGCGGGCGCGGACTCGTCCGCGACCACGGACGTGAGCATATCCAGTTCGGGTCCGGATACCGTGGTGCGTCCGCGTGTGAGCGCGTAGGGACGGACCAGCGGGCCTGCCGCCTCGTCGAACCAGGGCTCACGCGGATGGGTCATGGCAGCTTCGGCTCGACTTGTCCGACGAGATCCTGTCGGGGAGTGGTGGACAGATAGGTGCCGACGCGCTGGACGGTCAGGTTCATCTCGTAGGCCACCATGCCCAGGTTCGCGGACTCGGCGGCCTGCAGCGCCAGGCAGGCGTTGTCGCCGGCGGAGGTCACGAACAGCACGGCGCGGTCGAGTTCGATCACCGCCTGGCGCACGCCGCCGCCGTCGAAGCGGCTACCCGCGCTGCGGGCGAGACCGTAGAGCGTGGAGGACATGGCGGCGAAATGTTCTGCGTCCTCGCGCGTTATCGCGGCGGAGCGTCCGAGTAGCAATCCATCCGTGGACAGCACCACCGCGTGCCGCACACCAGCCAGCCGGTCGACGAGATCGTCGAGCAACCAATTGAGATCACCTGGGTTGGATGAAGTCACCTTAGTCTTTCTGAGCGTCCGGGGTCGGGTTGTGGTCGGAGAGCGGTTTGCGGCCCTGCCTGGTGCCATTTTCGATGGCGGACATCAGATCACGGGCCTGTTCGGCCGTGCGCTGTCGTTGCGGCCCGGCCGGCGTTGCGGCCGGCTCGCTCAGTTGCGGTGCGAGATTCGCCTGGCGGTTGCGGCGTGGCAGTGTGGGCCTGGCATCGACGTTGCCGGTCGGTGCGGCGGTCGCGTCCTCGGACTGGGTCGGGTCCGCAGCGGCCGGCTTGGCGACCAGCGTCGCGAGGGGCGCCTCGCTCTGTTCCGCCATGCCTGTGGGGTGTTGGTGCGCGGGTGGTGGTGCCGCCGACCGCGAGGGCGCCGCGCCGGATACCTCGGATTTCGATGTCGGCGTGCCGGCTTCGCGGGCAATGAGCGCGGACGGGATCAGCACGATGGCCCGGATTCCACCGTAGTCGGACTCGACAAGCCGAACCGAGACCCCGTACCGAACGCCGAGCTGAGCGACCACGAACAGGCCGAGCCGGGAATCGGCGGACAGCGCGGCGACACCGAAATCCGGTGGGTTGCGCAGCATCTCGTTCGCCTTGGTCAGCTCGTCGGCGGGCATGCCCATGCCTTGGTCCTCGATCTCGACGACCACGCCCTTGCCGACGACATTTCCGCTCACCTCCACACGTGACTGCGGCGGGGAGAACGAGGTGGCGTTGTCGATCAGTTCCGCGAGCAGGTGGATCAGGTCGGCGACCGCGGAACCGACGATCTGCACCTCGGGCTGCCGGGCGAGGCGGACACGCGAGTAGTCGAGCGTTTCGCCGATGGCGCTGCGCACCAGAGCGATCAGGTCCACGGGGTTACGCCACTGCCTACCGGGCTGGCCGCCGCCGAGGATGACCAGATTCTCGGCGTTGCGGCGTTCTCGGGTGGCCAGGTGATCCAGCCGGAAGAACGTGTCGAGCAAGGCGGGATCCTCTTGCCCTCGCTCGGCTTCGTCGAGGATTTCCAGCTGCTGGTGCACCACGATCTGGCTGCGGTGGGCGATATTGAGGAAGACCGCCTTCACGCCCTCGCGAGTTCGGGCCTCGGTGACCGCGCCCGCCACTGCCGCCGCGTGTGCGCGGCCGAATGCCTTGGCGACCTGGCCGATCTCGTCGTGCCCGTAGTCCAGCAGCGGCGTTTCCTCGGCCGGGTCCACCAGCTCGCCCGCGCGCAGGCGGCGCATCATGTCGGGCAGACCGTCGTCGGCGAGTGCGAGGGTTTCCCCGCGCAGCAGCTTCAGCCTGCGGATGACCCGATTGGCCAGCTTGACCGCGATGACGAAACCTGCGATCGCAACCAGCAGTACGACGATGCCGAACAGCAGCGAGGTCAGCGCGGAGCCCCCGGCCTTGTCTTCGGCGACCTCCTGAGCCTGCTTGTTCTGGTTGATCCAGATGTCGATCAGTCCGCGGTTGACGTCGGTCGCCGCGTTCTGCCAGTCCGCCACACTCGACGGCAGTTCGGGGGCACTGCTGTTCTGGCCGTCGTCTGGGGGGTTCTGCAGAGCACGCCGGGTGAGGGCGTCTTCCATCGCGGTCAGTTGTCGCCATGCGGGGGAGGCGGTCGCGGCCTTTGCGGCATCGCGCTGCGGCGCGTCGAATTCGCTGGTCAGATAGTCGATCTGAGCGTGGTAGTAGCCGACCTGGCTGAGGTATTCCGCCACCGGAATGGCGGCCTGATCATGTGCGTTCACCAAGGCCAGAGCCAGCGCGTTGCTACGCGACATCGCCTCCGCCGCGTAGAACAGCCGCAGACCCTCCGCGAGTTCGATCGCGATCTCCGGGTCCGGCGAGAACTGCTGGGCGATCTGCGTGGCGGTCGGAATGGCCCGGAGCCCATCGTTGTAGAACGCGTACGCCTCCAGAATGGGCAGTACCCCGGTGTCGACCTGTGCTCGCACCGTAGGGAGCCGGTCCAGCACATTCAGGAAGTGGGTGACCTTCTCCCCGATCAACGACGATGCGAGTGTTTGCAGCCCACCCGAGGCGCTGCGCAGTTCGGCAACCGCCTTGTCGACCCGCACCCTCGCCGCGGCGAGCGCTGGTGCGGCGTCGTGGTCGCCAGCGAGTTCGGCAAGAGTCAGGCGGCGCTCCAGCTGGACGGACTCGGTGAACTCTCGGGCCGAGGGGGTCGACTTCTGCACTTGGATGGCCCACACCCGTGCGTAGCCTCCCTTGAACACCAGATACCCTGCCGTGCCCACGCCGACCAGTAGGAGAGTCAGACTCGGAATGAGTGCGATGGCCAAAATCCGGCCGCGGACACCGAGCCTCCTTCTGAACATTTGCCCAACGTACTCGAGATCAACGTCAGCCCGATGCCTTGTCCCGTTGAGCGGGACTCGGTTTGACATTGCGCAGTCGGTATGACCGAATAGTTGCATTTCAATGTGACTTGACATCATTTCTGATGTGCCACAAAGGAATTCGGTGTGTAGCCCGGACGGGATCGCACTCGATGTCGAACCCTGGGCGGCCAAGGAAGAGATCATGGGCATGATCTGCTCGCGGTCGTCCCCGGCGTGGGCACCGTGGTCGGCGCCGCCATCATCGAGGGCTGCGCTCCTATCTGCGCCACCTACCCGGCCGCTGACGCTCGACGTCCGCCCGGGTGGTCGTGCCCCACCCGGGCGGACGCCCCGCCGGTTCGCATGGACAGGCTTATGCCAACCGGTCGGCTCCGGTGCGTGGCGGCGGTGCGTCCGCCAGCGCCTCTGCTTCCTCGTCGGTGAGCAGCCGTGACCTGAGGGCGAACCGCACTTCGTCGGGCGCTTCCAGTGCGCAGTGGCTGCTCACTACATCCACGGTGAGGTGGGTGTGCTTCGAGAGGTCGTACTGCTCGCCGCTCATCCAGAATTCGGTGTGCCAGGGCAGATTTCCCAGTAGCACATCCCCGCTGCCGATCCGGAACTCCCGGACCGGCAGGCACACCGGCGCGTCGTTGCCGCAGCCTCGGCCGGACTGGTGGAAGAGCACCGCGCCGTGCTGTTCGATCATCTGGCGCAGGGTGATCCTGGCCCGGTCCGTGATGTCCACCCGATGAATCCGCTGCGACATCACGAGGCCGTCTCGTCGCCACCGATGACACGGGCCCAACGCGTGGCGCAGCCGATGACACCGGAATCGGACCCCGGTTGGGGGTAGGTCATGGCACTTGCTCCTCGCGAATCTCACTGACAGGGTCACTATGGTCCCCGAAGGTTGGCGCGAGGTTGGTGCGAGAAGGTCAGGCGCGCAACGCGGTATGCAATCGGGCGGTGACCACCGCACGGCGCACGTCGTCGGATGGGAGCAGCCGCAAGGCGTGTTCGTGCACCTCGATATCGTTCGGCGAGCGCTCGCCGAACGCCACGGAGTGTTCGGCGCGGTCGCTGGCCAGAACCGCGGTTCGCACGCCGACATCGAGGTAGTCGCGCCACTTCACCACGCCGGGCGTGTCCGAGTCGGGCAGCAGTGGGCCGCGGTACAGCCACACCGCCGAGGTCGTGTCGCCCGCCGCGATGGCGGCCAGCAAGTCGACTGCGTCGCAATCCACCGGACCGGTCAAAAGGTAACGGCGGTTGCTTATTTCGCCGCCGGTGGCGCGGCGCAGATGAGAGACGTCGGCCTTCAATGTGCTGGTGGAAACCGCACGGTCGCCGTAGATGGCGGTATGCAGCTGCTCAGGGGTGAAGCCATCCGGCTCGAGCGCGAGCAGCGTGAGGATCTCCAGCTGCCGCGGCGGCAGCGGCAGCGGCCTGCCGTCGCGCAGCAGCCGTGCGGCGCCGAGGCATTCCAGCCGGATACCGGTCGTCGGCGCGGGTTGGTTGCCTCGCAGGATCGTTTCGACCGCGGTGACCAGGGCCCGTACCGAGGTGAGCACCGCGGGATGCGAGCGGTCCCAGGAGCTGGACAGATTCAGGGCGCCCACCTGCCGGCCGTCGGGGCCGTGGATCGGCGCGGCGTAGCACACCCAGCCGTGCAGCGCGGCGACCAGATGCTCGGCGGAGAACACCGAAGCGGGGCGGTCGGTGCGCAGAGCGAGCGCCAAACCATTGGTCCCCATGTGACTTTCGTTCCAGCAGCCGCCAGGGGCGAGGTTCACTTGCTCGGCCTGCCTGCGCAGGGCGCGATCACCGCACGACCACAGGATGGTGCCCGCGCCGTCGGTGACCACACCCAGATAGCGAGAGTCCTCGGCGATCCCGCGCAGGTCGGTGGCCAGCTCGGTCACCGGGCCGCGCAACGGGGACTCGGCCCACAGCTCGCCGATGTCGTCCAGTCCCGGTGCGATCGTGCGGCCGGGATCGACGGTACGCAGCGACCGCTGCCAGGATTGCGCTACCTCGTCGCGTAGCAAGGTTGTTCGAGGCGGAGGCAGCCCCGCGGTATTCGGAACCGTCGCCCAGCGCTCCCATTCTCGTTTCAGTTCGACCCGCTGCTGAGTGAGGGTACGGAACTGTGCCACCTGGAAGAACCCCATCCTTGTGTGAGCTCACATTCGCTCTCTCATTCTGGCGTACGCGCGTCGCATGCGGGCGGCTTTGACAGCAGACCAGCTGGGCGCGATCGGTTTCGGTGACGATTCGATCGCGAGGCGCCTACGCTGCTCACATGGCGACCGTTTCGCGGCGGGCGCGCCTCGCCGACGTGCACGAGGTGGCATCCGGCATGCCGCATGTGACGCGGGTCGACGGCCCGCACGGTAACCCGATCTATCAGGTCGGGGGGAAGTCGTTCGTGTTCTTTCGCAACGCGCGCCCGGACGCCGTCGACCCGGAGACCGGCGAACGCTACACCGATGTGATCGTGTTCTGGGTGCCGTCGGAATCGGACAAGCAGGCACTGGTCCAAGACCCGGACTCGCCGTTTTTCACCACGCCGCATTTCGACGGGCACCCATCGGTGCTGGTGCGCGGCAGCCGAATCGGTGAGCTGAGCCGTCAGGAGCTCACCGAGGTGATCCAGGACGCCTGGCTGGCCCGCGCCTCACGTAAACGAGCGACCGACTGGCTGGCCGCCCATCCGCCGCGGTGAGCCAGCGCGGTCACTTCCTGATGAAAATGCCTGCGACGTCGGCGTTTTTGATGGGAGTGTCGGCGTTGGCCTGGCTGCCGCAGAGCAGGTCGACCGAGACTATCGTCGCGTCCACCGCGGTCCCCGCGGGCTCGCGGTCGTCCTTGCTTTGCTGCTTGACGAACTTGGTGATCGTCGTGCGCTTGGTGTCCTGGTCCTGCTTGATGTACTCGCTGCACGGCGTGTCGCCACCGCGATTGAGGGCCCGCTCGATGTCGGTGCAGCCCGCGAGCACTATGGCGACCGCCGCGATCCCGAGGCCGGTCCGGCCGGTCCGTGACAGCGTGGCGTTCATGTGCTCCTCCTGGATGTTTCTCGCGCGGCGGTGCCCGCCGCGATCGGTCTCCAGCCTAGGCCAGTGCGCGCCGATGCTGCGCGGACCGGCCGGTGTCCAGGCGCGGACGACCCGCACCCCCAGCGGCACGTTCATCTCGGCCGAGGTCGGCGAGCCGTGTTGGCCGATCAGCATCGACTGCAATGGCTCGACGCCCGCGTAACACCGCCCTCGTCAATCCCGAGCCTTCCTGGCAGCGCGGCGACACCTGAACGACCGCGATGCCGTCGGCGGCGGCGCGCTCGAAGACCGTTGGGGTGGGCTAGAATTCCTCTGGCACGAGTTCGGTTCGCAGATCGGACTTGCCCTTCGCGCCGTGCAGTCGCCAGGCGAGCGGATTCAGCAGCCGGTCGTAGCCGGGGACGCTGAGTAGATAGCCGACGATCCCATGCTCGCCGGGCGGGACGCCGACACCGAGCGAACCCAGGCTGGTGGCGGTGGTCGTCGGAAAGCCCGCCGTCAGCGTGACCGGCGGGAGGCTGGAAAGGAACGGCGCCGCAGCGGGATTCGCGGCCAGCGCATCGGCACCGAGTCCGTCCACCAAGAGGACGCGGACCCTGGCGGTGACTTCGAGTCCTAGGCGATCGTCGGCGCGGGGGTGCCGAGCCCCGCGAGGACGGAGGGAAGCAGATCGGCCAGGGAGCCTGTGCCGTACCGGGGCGCGACGAACACGAGTCGAGTTCGGCGTCCGGATGGCAAGGGCGCTCAGGCCTGGCCGGTCTCGAAGCGGCTGATCTTGCCGTCGCGGATGGTGAACCGCCAGCTCGTGCGCATCGAACCCCAGCGCGAGTTGGTGTAGTCGGCCAGGAGCTCGGTGCCGACGTCGCCGACAGACGCGACCTGCATGCGCGCGTTGCTGCCGAAGATTTCCGATTCGGTCCACTGGGCGAGGTTGCGTTCCACGCCGTCGTCGGACATGGTCGCGTCGTCGGTGAGCACCGCGAAGAGCCGGTCCTGATCGTTGGCGTTGAGCGCGTCGACGAATTCCTGCACCGTCGGATCCAGCTGTGCGGTCATCCGTGTCTTCCTCTCGGATCAATGGGGGAAGCATAGTCGGCGAATGTTTGGCATCCACCTTAGTTTAGCGGCGGTACGCTCGGTTCGATCAGCTCGGCGAAGGTCTGCATGACGTCGTCCACCAGAGCTGATGCGGTGGTTCCGAACTGGACCGCGCGCTTTTCCAGCTGCCCGTCCAGCCACAGCGAGGCCAGCCCATGGCCGAGTCCCCAGAACATAACGGCCAGCGTGTCGGCCTTGTCGGCGGGCAGCACACCGCTGCGCACACAGTCGGCAACCGCATCGGTGAGGACGGCGAACGCGGCGTCGCCCGCCGCCATGGCATCGGGGTGCTTGTCCGGCTGGGAGAGCTCTGGGCGAAACATCAAGCGGAAGTAGGCCGGTTGCTCGCGGGAGAACCGCACGTAGGTGCGGGCGAGGGCGGTGAGGGCCGACATCGGCGTTTCCGCGTCGTCGCGGGTGGCGGTGAGTTGCGCGCCGAGCAGTTGGAAGCCCTGTGCGGACAGCGTCGCCAGGAGCGCGGCCCGATCGGGGAAGTGGTGGTAGGGCGCTCCGGTGCTCACGCCCGCCTCGCGCGCCACCCGGCGCAGGCTGACCGCGGCGAGGCCCTCGGTCTCGATCAATCGCAGGCAGGCGGCCAGCAGCGCGTCGCGCAGGGCGCCGTGATGATAACTGGTCCGCGTCACCCTCCGAGCGTATGCGACGCGCCCTGGACAACATATTTATGCGATGCTTAGATTATTTGAGCGGCGCTCAGATGGGCGCGGCGTGAGCACTCCTCGGGATGGATGAACACATGAGCACACGGGTATTGGTCACCGGCGCAAACGGTTTCGTTGCCGGTCAGGTCGTCGCCGAATTGCTGGAACACGGCTACGCCGTGCGTGCGACGGTCCGCGACCTCGGCGACACCGGCAAACGCGCGCATCTGGTCGAGCTGGCCGAGCGCACCGCCGGCGAGCTGAATTTCGCGCAGGCCGACCTCGACCACGACGAGGGCTGGGCGGCAGCTGTCTCCGGCTGCACGGAAGTGCTGCACGTCGCCTCGCCGTTCCCCACCGCCCCATCGGACGACGAGCACGGGCTTATCGCCACGGCGGTCGAGGGAACCCTGCGGGTGCTGCGCGCCTGCGCCGCCGTCGGCGCGGTGCGCCGAGTGGTGCTGACCTCCTCGATCGCCGCCATCACGCACGGCCACGCCCACGACGCGCTGCGCACCGAGGCGGACTGGTCGGTGGTAGAGCGCATCCCGGCGTATCCGAAGAGCAAAACGCTCGCCGAGCGGGCGGCCTGGGAGTTCGTCGAAAAGCTGCCCGTCGACGGCGGATTCGAGCTGGTGGTGATCAATCCCGGCATGGTGCTCGGACCGGTGCTGTCCGCGTCGACGAGCACCTCGCACGAGCCGGTGCGCAGGCTGCTGGCCAGGGACATGCCCGGCTCGCCCCGCGTCGGCTGGGCTACGGTGGACGTACGCGATCTCGCGGTGGCGCACCGCCTCGCCCTGGAGACGCCCGCGGCCGCGGGCAACCGCTACATCTGCGCGGGCGAGCACCTGTGGATGGGGGAGATCGCGCACATCCTCGCCGACGAGTTCGACCCGCGCGGATTCCGGGTGCCGACCAGGCAACTGCCGAACTGGGTGGTGCGTGCGGTCGCGGTCTTCGACAGGGGTGTTCGACTGACGCTGCCCACGCTGGGACGCACCGAGCGGCTCAGCGCCGACAAAGCGCGCCGCGAATTGGGCTGGACCATGCGCCCGGTCCGGGGAACGGTGTTGGACACCGCCGAAAGCCTTGTCCAATATGGGATCGTGCAGCAGCCGACACCCCGCAAATCCGCGACGCCGCAGACCGCCACCTCCGGCGCCGCGCGCGTCTGAGGAGTGCCGTCATGCTGATCGCGACACCGATCATCACCAGCGTCGCCGTGCTGCGCCGCTGGTTCGGGAGTCGAGCGGCGGCGAACCGAGGGAGCGATCCGGCGGACGTTGCGTCGTCCGATTCCGGTGGCCGCCGCACGTCGCCTTGCTCGGGATCGCCGTGGCCGCGGGCACGCTCGCTCGGTGCCGAACCCCGCGATCGTGGGGGCGGGGTGACTGCGCCGGACCCGATTCGCTAGACAAGAGGCGTGACTGCGCAGCGCCCCTTCCGGTTCGGTGTCAACATGGTGGTTCCCGAATCCCGGTCGAGTTGGATCGAAAAGTGCCGTAGGGCAGAGGAATTCGGCTTCGACGTGGTCGGCGTCGCCGACCATCTCGGCCTGCCCGCGCCGTTCCCTGCGATGATTCTGGCCGCCGAGGCGACCGAGCGGGTACGGCTGAACACGTTCGTGCTCAACACCTCTTTCTACAACCCGGTGCTGCTGGCCCGCGACGTGGCGGGCGCCGATCAGTTCACCGACGGACGGGTCGAACTCGGCCTCGGGGCGGGCTATGTGCAGGCGGAGTTCGAGGCCGCGGGGATCCCGTTCGAGAGCGGGCGCAGGCGGGTCGAGCACCTGGAGAACACAGTGATCACGCTGCGCCGACTGTTCGCCGATCCGGAGTATCAGCCGCGGCCCGCGCAGCCATGCGGTCCGCCGCTGCTCATCGGCGGCTGGGGCGACCGGCTGTTGCGCGTGGCCGCGGAGCACGCCGATACCATCGCCTTCACCGGCGCGGCCGCCGCACGCAACGGCGCGCCACTGCAGATGGCTGGACTTGCCGAAACGGAAGAACGCGTCGCCTACGTGCGCGAACTGCTCGGCCCTCGTCTCGACAAGGTCGAGTTCAACATTCTGGTGCAGCGCGTGGTCCCGCCCGCCGAACGCGCGAGCGTCCTCGAGATTTTCGGCCCTGCGTTGCCTCCCGATGTCGCCGACACCCCGGAAGAGCACCCCATCCTGCTCATCGGCACCCCGGAGGAGATGGCCGATCGCCTTCGTGACCGCCGCGACCGTTACGGCATCAGCTACGTCACCGTTCTCGAGGACAGCATGGAAAAGCTCGCCCCCGTTATCCAACTACTGCGCTGACCGCCGCGCGGCCGGAAGTCAGGGCAGCGGGTCGATGATGACGCGGGGGTCGATCTGGCGGAGCTTCTTCGGACGGCTGGTAAGGCAGGGCCAATCCCGCGCGACCGCTTCGCGGGTGGCGTGGCCCGCCGCGATCAGCGCTTCGGCCGCCTGGTTGCCGATGATGTCGACGCCGAGGCGTTCCGCGGTCGTTCGATCGAATGCCGGGATCACGGTGTGCGGGAGTCCGAGCAACACAGCGAGAATGTCTAGCCGGTCAGCCCAAATGTGCGCCCGCGCCGCCGCGAGGACGGTGCTAGGAACCACGATGGTGTTGCCCGCGCTCACCGTCGCCCAGGCGACCGCCTGGGCGTAGTTGGCGCGGTTGGCGAACGCGATGACAGCGGCGGCGTCGAAGACGACGCCACCCAGAGCCCGGGCCCTCACGCCGCGCCGGCGTGCGGACCGCCCGCCTCCTCTTCGGACAGCGGCGGTAGCCCCTGTACGGCGCGGGCACGGTTGATCAGATCCAGCGGCGGGCGTCCGCCGAAGATCTCTTCCAGCTTGGCCAGCGATTCGGACTGGTTGATCCCCGCCCGTACCGATGTGGCGACGAACGCGGACACCGAGTCGATGTTCCCGGCCGCGCGCCACCGTTGCAGAATCGCGACGACGTCTTCAGGCAATGTGACGGTGACCTTCCGCGTTCTATGGTCCCGAGGCGACGTCATACCACGACTGTATCCCGGCGCTCCGCCCGTCGGGAGGGCGATTGCGTGTGTTTGCCTTAGTGAGCGTCCGGGAACTCGGGTTATCGGGTGAGTCGACGTGACATGGTCATGACGGTGGCGATGTAGACCATGGCCTCGTGGTGGTCGGGTCGGGTTTCGTAATCAAGGACACAGCGGCGGTGTTTGCTGATCCAGGCGAATGTTCGCTCGGCGACCCAGCGGCGTGGCAGCACCACGAAGCCTGGGTCGCACCGTTTGACGATTGTGACGACCATGCCCAGCACCTGCCCTGCCCAGCGCACCAGCCGCCCGGTGTAGCCGGCGTCGGCCCAGGTCAGGGTGATGGTGGCGAATCGTTCTCGCAGCAGCGCCAGCAGGGGTTGCGCGCCGTCGCGGTCTTGGGTGCTGGCGGCGGTCACAACCACGGCCAGCAGTGAGCCGAGGGTGTCGGTAGCGATATGCCGTTTGCGTCCACCGACCTTTTTGCCGTTGTCCCACCCGCGTGAGGCGGTGGGAACGGTGTCGGCGCCCCGTACGGACTGCGAGTCGATGATCGCCGCCGTCGGTATCGCTTTCCGGCCCGCGCCTACCCTGATCCGGTCTCGCAATATGTCTGTGATCCGGTGCCACACACCGGCTTTGGACCACCGGCATAAGAGGTCGTAGACCGTGGTCGGAGGCGGGAATTCCTTGGGCAGCGCCCGCCAGGCGATGCCGCCGCGGACCAGGTAGAAGATCGCGTCCAGGACCAGGCGGCGGGGATGTTTCTCCGCACGTCCGCCCCGCCCGCCGGTGTTGCCCGGCGCAGGCAGCAAGGGCTCAAGCAGTGCCCACTGTTCGTCGCTGCACGAAGACGGATACGCCGGACATGGTCGCGACGGTACCGGCGCCTGAGCGTGGGCAGGGCATGACGAACACAGGCAGGTAGGCGATACTGGCACACGAACTCCTGGTCGATCTTCGGTCTTCAGCAACCGCTGATCTACCAGGAGTTCTTCGCATTCTCCGGATGCCGCGCCGTTCGAATAGCTTTCCGCTGCAACCACATTCACCGACATCACCCACACGCGGCGTGCCCCGGGGGCCGGACGTGTCGCGCCTGAGGCATGCGCAGGCGGATGGGTGTGTCCGCTGTGCCAGGTGGGGGATCGCGCGAGGAGCGAGCGGCTGATTCCACGCAGAACCAACCATTGTGCTCCACGGATTGACGAGGGCGTAAAACTGCAACTACTGTAGTTGCAGTTCGGTGGGCGCGGGCTGAGGAGAGGTCACGATGGGTGTCAGTAGCAGGAGCGCGGTCGCGATTCACGCGCTCACGATGCTGGCGCGTTGGGATGATCGTTCGCTGACGTCCGCAGAGATCGCGGACAGTCTGGCGAGCAATGCGGTTCTGGTGCGGCGCATACTCGGCGCCTTACGGGATGCCGGTCTGGTGTCGTCCACCGAGGGGCGTGGGGGTGGCTGGTCCCTTGCGCGTGTTCCGCACAAGATCACGCTCTACGACGCGTATTCCGCAGTCGAGGCGGGCCCGATCCTATCGCGGCATCCTCATCCACCCAGCGACGCATGCGAGGTGGGGCGCAATATGCAGCGACTGCTCGAAACGGAGTTCCGCGATGCGGAACAAGCCATGGAAGAGCGGCTCGGCCAAACCACCATCGCCCATCTGGCCCAGCATGTGCTGGCTATCGAGCATGAACTTGCGCTACAGGGTCGGTGACCGAGCCGACGGGCGGCGACCGTTGCGGCCGTGGTGAGAGAGATCGAGACTACGACGGAGAGAGCGAGATGACAGCGCGTACACCCGAAGAGCTTCTACCTTTGATCACCGCCGCGATAAACGGCGGCGATCCGATCGAGGTCGTGAAGTACTTCGACGAGGAGGGGTGCTTCGCATTGCCCGATGGCGCACTCGTGCGCGGGCATGCGGAACTACTGGCGATGTACGAACAACGGCTCGCGCTACAGCCAGCGATAACGACGCACACTGCGAAGATCATCCAGGCGGGCAATGTCGCGTTGGTGACGAATGTGTGGTCCACCCGCCTTCGGAATGGCGAGATCGACGGCAAGGACCTGTTCGAGGGCGTGGCGACCCTCGTGCTGCGCCGCCACGCCGACGACAGCTGGCGCGTCCTCGTCGACGACTCCGACAGGTGAGGATCGGGCGCGCACTCACTCAGAGCCTTCACCCGTTGAGTAGGAGTCGCGAAGCCACTGCACGTGTTTCACATGTCGGCGCCAGTGTGCCCTGGCGATACATGCACCTGCCACTGGGCGCGCGGTTGTCAAGCGACATCGTAACGTTGGATTTCACCGATGCGGCATCGAGCCTATGGCTGCCGTCGAGATCCACCGATCAACGCCGCCGGAGATCACCGATCTAACCAACAACACCCTCCACCGTTCCCGGATGCTCACTTAGCCTCAATACCGTTCAGTTAAGGTCCGTTGATTGTGAGTTTCGGGTCGTGAGTCGGTTGCGGGTGCTGGGTGTGATGGGTGCGTTTTGCTGCCCATTTGAGGATTTTGCGTTTGACGACGCGGGGGTTGGATCGTCTTCGGCGTGCCGGGTT
>NZ_JBFRFQ010000052.1:0-73574 GCF_052114905.1 Nocardia sp. 2TAF39 | reverse complement strand
GACCCAACCGGTCAAGAAGACCGCCCGCCGGGTCCGAGCAGACGAACCGATCGCCATCGTAGGGATGGGCTGCCGATTCCCCGGCGGTGTCGGATCACCGGACGAACTATGGGACCTGCTCGCCTCCGGAACCGACGCGACCGGAGAGTATCCGTCCGATCGTGGCTGGGATCTGGAGCGGTTGATCGATCCGGATCCGGACAAACCCGGTACCGTTTACGCTCGTCGCGGCGGATTCCTCTACGACGCCGGCGATTTCGATGCCGGCTTCTTCGGGATCGGTCCGCGGGAGGCATCCGCAATGGAACCACAACAACGTCAATTGTTGGAGGCGACCTGGGAGGCATTGGAGGACGCGGGCATCGACCCGACTTCGTTGCGCGGCAGTGACACCGGAGTGTTCGTGGGAGCGTGTTACTCGACGTACTACACCCGGGTGGCCGGCGAATTGGAGAGTTATCGGCTCACCGGTTCCCAGTGCAGCGTGACCTCCGGCAGGCTGGCGTATGTCTTCGGTGTGGAAGGGCCTACCGTGACGGTGGACACCGCGTGCTCGTCGTCGCTGGTCGCGCTGCATCTGGCCTGCCAGGCGCTGCGGCAGGGGGAGACCTCCCTGGCGCTGACAGGCGGTGTGACGGTGTATGCCGATCCCTTCCTCTCCGTCGAATTCGCGCGGCAGCGTGGTCTGTCGCCCGACGGGCGGTGCAAATCGTTCTCCGCCGCTGCCGACGGCGTCGCCTTCTCCGAGGGCGTCGGCATGCTCGTGCTCGAACGCCTGTCGGACGCCCGTCGCCTGGGTCATGACGTACTGGCGGTCGTGCGTGGCACCGCGATCAATCAGGACGGTGCGAGCAACGGTTTGACCGCGCCGAACGGTCCCTCACAGAAGCGGGTGATCGAGGCGGCGTTGGCCAATGCCGGGCTCGAGCCGTCGGATGTCGATGCGGTGGAGGCCCACGGCACCGGAACGCCTTTGGGTGATCCGATCGAAGCGCAGGCACTGATCGCCACCTATGGGCAGGGTCGACCGGATCGGCCGCTGCACATCGGGTCGCTCAAATCGAATATCGGACACACCGCGGCCGCGGCGGGCGTGGCTGGGGTGATCAAGATGGTGCAGGCGTTGCGGCACGAAACGCTACCGAAGACTTTGCATATCGACGCGCCGAGCCCGCACGTGGACTGGTCGGCGGGCAATGTTGCGTTGTTGACCGAGCCACAGCCATGGCCGGCCGACGGGCGTGTTCGCCGCGCCGGAGTGTCGTCGTTCGGCGTCAGCGGCACCAACGCACACGCCATCCTGGAACAGGCGCCCACCCGGCAGTCGAGCCGGCAACAGGTAATACACCGCAACGCAGACCGCATCGGAGGCCGGGAAATCCCCGCCCCGCAGCCCGCGCCGACAGCCCTATTTCACCCCGCCGCAGCCGTACCGTTGCTGATATCGGCGAAATCCGAGCCGGGTTTGCGGGCGCAGGCGCAACGGGTGCGGCAGTGGGTGATCGACAAACCTGACCTGGATGTGTGGGACATCGCCTACTCGCTGGCCAACTTTCGTGGTCGGCTGGAATGTCGGGGCGCGGTTGTCGGCGCAGACCGCGCCGAGTTGCTTTCCGGTCTTGCCGATTTGGCGGCAGGGGTGGTGTCTTCCGGTGTTGTCGAGGCAGTTGTCGGGTCGGGTAGGACAGCGTTGCTGTTCACCGGGCAGGGGGCGCAACATGGCGGGATGGGCGCCGGCCTGTACGACTCGTTCGAGGTGTTCGCGGCGGCGTTGGACGAGGTGTGTGCCGAGTTCGATCCCCTGTTGGGCAGGTCGCTGAAGGATGCGATGTTCGCCAGGGGTGACGGTGTGGTGTTGTTGGATCGGACGGAGTTCACCCAGCCTGCGTTGTTTGCGTTCGAGGTGGCGTTGTGTCGTTTGATGGAGTCGTTCGGTGTCGTACCGGACATGCTGATCGGGCATTCGGTCGGTGAGTTGGTGGCTGCGTATGTGGCTGGGGTGTGGTCGTTGTCGGATGCGTGTCGTGTGGTTGCTGCGCGTGGTCGGTTGATGGGGGCATTGCCTGCGGGCGGGGCGATGGTGGCGGTGGCCGTGGGGGAGGAGAATGCGGCAGAACTTGTCGCCGGGTACGGAGACAGGTTGTCGATCGCGGCGGTGAACGGTCCGTCGTCGGTGGTGTTGTCCGGGGACGGGGACGCTATCGAGGAGGTGGAGCGGCGTGCCGCCGCGGAAGGCTACCGGACCACACGGTTACGGGTCGGTCATGCGTTTCATTCGGCGCGTATGGATGCGATGCTGGCCGAGTTCCGTTCGGTGGTCGAAGGTGTGACCTATCATCTGCCGAACGTTCCGGTCGTGTCGAACATCGATGGTGCTGTTGTGGGTGTGGAGTTGACCGATCCGGGTTATTGGGTGGAGCAGGTGCGTGGATGTGTGCGGTTCGCCTCCGGGATCGACACCCTGGTCAACGCCGGCGTGCGACGGTTTGTCGAGATCGGCCCCGATGCCGTGTTGTCGGCGATGACTCGGCAATGTCTTGCCCGAACCCCGGACGTCGAGGCCCGCTCGACAGTGATCACCCCAGCCCGACGCGGGGTGAGCGTTGGGCCCGAGGCGGCAGCGGAGCGTAACCATGAGGGCCGAGCGAACTCCGCCATTCAACACCGCTCGACCGACGAACCGATACAGCTCGTATCCGCCCTCGCACACGCCCACACAGCAGGTATGGACGTCGACTGGAAGCCACTGTTCGACGACCGCACCGTGTCACGGGTCCCGCTACCCACCTACGCATTCCAACACCAACGGTATTGGCTACAGCCAGCTCCCGAGACACCGTCACCGTCCCGTCATCCAGTACTGACCGAAGAGGTGAGGGTCGCCGGCAAAGACGAGTGGCTGTTCACCGGCCGACTTTCGGTGGCGTCGCATCGGTGGATCGCCGATCACACGGTATTCGGCGCGATACTGCTACCGGGAGCCGGTTTCGTGGAGTTGGCGTTGGCGGTCGGTGCTCGATTGGGTATCGAGGTCATCGACGAGCTGGTCCTGGAAGCACCCCTACGATTGGACGACCGGACCGAAGTCGACGTCCAGGTCGGTGTCGAAGAGCCCGATGACGACGGGCGCAGACGCTTCATCGTGGCGTCCAGGGTAATCGGCGAACATTCCGACAGCGGATCCGGAATCACACACGCTCGTGGCATTCTCGCTCCCAGCGCGGTGCGTGATGCTCCGGCGTATGACAGCGTCGACGGTCAGGAAGCCGGCCCCGGAGTGCCTTTACCCGGGGACGATGTGACGTTCGGCGATTCGATGTACGGCCGGTTGGCCGCGCGCGGACTCGACTACGGACCCGCGTTCCGGGGGGTGAGTCGGCTGTGGCGGGACGGCGGTGGCGATGTCTTGGCGGATGTGCGGCTGCCCGCCGAGGGCGGCGCCGATGCCGGGCGGTTCCGTATCCATCCCATGTTGCTGGACTCCGCGCTGCACGCTGCGGTGGAGGAGTTGGCCGCCGACTTTGCCGCCGACCAGGCGCCGCTGCCGTTCTCGTTCACCGGTGTGCGGTTGTACCGTCCCGGGGCGACGGCCGTGCAGGCCCGAATCCGACGCAGCGAAGCCGCCAGTGGCGTCAGGTCCGAGGCGGCAGCGGAAAGTAACTACGAGGGCCACGCGAATGCCGCACTCCAGCACAGCGGCAGTATCCGGCTCGAGCTCCGCGACGACACAGGCGCTCTGGTATTGACCGTCGAGTTACTGCAGGCGCGTCCGGTGGACAGCAAGGCATTGCACGATGGTCGGTTCGCCGGCCACCACCGGCTGTACGATGTGCAGTGGAGCCCAGTCGACTGTATCGATGCTCAACCGCTCCGTTCCTTCGCTTCTCGTGATACGAATGGTCGGCGGATCGTCGCCGTAGGTTCGACGCAGGCCGATGAGCCGCACCCGGAACGCTCCCGGCCAAAAGATCACTGGGACAAGCTTTATCCGGGATTTGCGGAGAGCTACCCGAATTCGACCGCGCTGAGCGAGGCTGCCGGGGACGATGTTCCGGATGTGCTGGTGTGGTTCGTCGACGATGTCGCGGAGGAAAGTAGGGCATTGTCGGCGGATGCCGTGCACCGACGGTTACACATGGTGCTGGCGTCGCTTCGCTCATGGTTGGCTCTGCCCGCGGCCGATGCGCGGCTGGTTGTGGTGACGCGCAATGGTGCCGGTCTGCCGGGAGAAGATCCAGATCTGGCCGCGGCGGCGACGTGGGGTTTGCTGCGGAGCGCTCAGTCGGAGCATCCCGGCCGAATTGTCTTGGTGGACACCGACCTCGACGGCGAGGTGATGCCAGACCTGATATCGGCTGCCCTCGATGCCGACGAGCCGCAGCTCGTGATGCGTGCGGGTGCGCTGTGCGCGCCACGGCTGACCCGTCGCGACGGGCAGACAAACAGGTCGAGTATCGCGATCGGCTCCGGCACGGTGTTGATCACCGGCGGCACCGGCGGGTTGGGTGCGCTCGTCGCCCGGCACCTCGCCGAGCGGCACGGCGCGCGAAACCTGGTGTTGGTGTCGCGGCGCGGTGCGCGCGCTGAAGGCGTCGCCGAACTCGTCGCCGAGCTGGCCGAATTCGGGGCTCGGACGCAGGTGGTGGCCTGTGATATGAGCGATCGTGCCGCCGTGGCGGCGATGCTCGACGAAATCTCCGACGGTCCCGCCCTGACTGCTGTCGTGCACGCGGCGGGCGTGCTGGCCGATGGCACCGTCGAGACGCTCACACCCGAGCAGATCGACGGCGTGCTCGCACCGAAAGTCGATGCGGCGCTGCATCTGCACGAGCTCACGCTCGATCGCGACTTGTCGGCGTTCGTCATGTTCTCCTCGGTCGCGGCAATCCTCGGATCGCCGGGGCAAGGTAACTATGCGGCGGCGAACGCGGTGCTGGACGCGTTGGCGCGCCGCCGGGTCAACTCGGGTCTGCCCGCGGTTTCGGTGGCGTGGGGTCCGTGGAACCAGGCCGGCGGAATGACGGCCGAATTGGGTAATGCCGGCTTGGACCGATTGTCGCGTATGGGTTTTCGACCGTTGTCCGACGCCGACGGTCTCGCGCTGTTGGGCCTGGCGGGTGGCGCGGACGCCCCGTTCGTGGCCGCGGTCGACTTCGACATGGCGTCGTTGGCCGTCCAGGCGCGGGCTGGCCTGTTGTCGGGTCTGTTGCAGTCGTTGGTGCCGGCGCCACGGCGGGCCGACAGTGGCGGTGGGGACCTGGCTCGGCGGTTGGCTTCGGCGTCGCCGGACAAGTACGACGCGATCGTTGTCGATTTCGTGCGGGATCAGGTGGCCGCGGTGCTGGGTCATGCCTCCGGTGCGTCGATCGATGCCGAGAAGCCGTTCAGCGAATTGGGTTTCGATTCGTTGGGTGCGGTGGAGTTCCGTAACCGGCTCACCGAAGCCACCGCTCTGCAGCTTCCGTCGACCCTCGCCTTCGACTATCCGACCGCGACGGCGCTGGCCCGCTACCTGCGTTCACGGGTCGACGGCGCGAACGCGAAGACGCGTGCTGTGCACACCCCGCGTCGGGTACACACCGACGAGCCGATCGCGATCGTGGGTATGGCCTGCCGGTATCCGGGCGGTGTCGAGTCCGCGGATGAGCTGTGGGATCTTGTGGTGTCCGGCACCGATGCCATCAGCGAGTTTCCGTCGGATCGTGGCTGGGACCTGAATCGCCTGATTCACCCGGACCCGGAGAAACCCGGTACGTCCTACGCCCGGGAGGGCGGTTTCCTGATGAACGCGGCCGATTTCGACGCGGGCTTTTTCGGGATCGGTCCGCGTGAGGCGATTGCGATGGATCCGCAGCAGCGGTTGCTGTTGGAGGTGTCGTGGGAGGCGTTGGAACACGCGGGAATCGATCCGACGTCGTTGCGGGGCAGCAATACCGGTGTCTACACGGGTGTGATGTATCAGGACTACGAGGCCGTGACGCGCAAGGGCGGGTCCGAGGTCGAGGGTTATGTCGCGACCGGTGCGGCGGGGAGCGTGGTATCCGGACGAGTGGCATACGCATTGGGTTTGGAAGGGCCGGCGATGACGGTGGATACGGCGTGCTCGTCGTCGCTGGTGGCATTGCATGTGGCGTGCCGTGCGCTGCGTCAGGGGGAAAGCTCACTCGCATTGGTGGGTGGTGCGACGGTGATGGCGACACCGATGGTGTTCGTGGAGTTTTCTCGGCAGCGTGGTTTGGCTCCGGACGGGCGGTGCAAGGCGTTTTCGGCTGCGGCCGATGGTGTGGCCTGGTCGGAGGGCGCGGCGGTGTTGGTGGTGGAACGGTTGTCGGATGCGCGGCGACTAGGCCACAACGTGTTGGCGGTGGTGCGTGGCAGCGCGGTCAATCAGGACGGCGCGAGCAATGGTTTGACCGCGCCGAACGGTCCGTCGCAGGAGCGGGTGATTGCGTCGGCCTTGGCCGACGCCGGGTTGCGCCCGGTGGACGTGGACGCGGTGGAGGCGCACGGAACGGGAACCGCGTTGGGGGATCCGATCGAGGCGCAAGCGTTGATCGCCGCCTACGGACAGGATCGACCGGATCGACCGCTGCGCATCGGTGCGCTCAAGTCCAATATCGGTCACGCGCAGGCGGCTTCCGGTGTGGGTGGTGTGATCAAAATGGTCCAGGCATTGCAGCACGAGATGTTGCCGAAGACGCTGCATGTCGATGCATTGTCGCCGCACGTGGATTGGTCGGCGGGATCGGTGCGGGTGTTGACCGAGGCGGAGCCGTGGCCCGCCGGTGACACAGTGCGGCGTGTGGGGGTGTCGTCGTTCGGGATCAGCGGCACCAACGCGCATGTGATCCTCGAGGAAGCGCCGACATCACCTTCTGCCCAGGTCGTTTCGGAGCGTGGCAGTGGCGAACCCGCAGCCATGGGGCTGGATATCGACGTCGCGGTGGTGCCGTGGGTGGTGTCGGCGAAGTCGGAGGAGGCGTTGCGGGGTCAGGCGGATCGGTTGCGGGCATGGTTGGCTGATCGTGCGGATGTGGACCTCTGGGCGGTGGCGCGGTCGTTGCTGGACTCGCGGGCATTGCTGGATCGGCAGGGTGTTGTCATCGGGCGTGACCGGCAGGAGCTGCTCGCGGGACTGGCGGCTCTGGCCAATTCTGCACCGGGGTCGGCTTCGCCGGATGCAAGTACTCCTGGGCAGGCGGCGTTGGTGGTCGACGGCGTTGCGGGTTCGGGACAAACGGCCTTCCTGTTCACCGGTCAAGGCGCACAACGGGTGGGTATGGGTGCGGGGTTGTATCAGGCGTTTCCGGTATTCGCGGCGGCATTGGACGAGGTGTGCGCCGAATTCGATCGGCATCTGGGTGCGGCCCACCCGTCGCCCGACCAGCACCCCTCGAGGAGCTCCGCGCTGGCCCACCCGTCGCCCGACCACCACCCCTCGAGGAGCTCCGCGCTGGCCCACCCGTCGCCCGACCACCACCCCTCGAGGAGCTCCGCGCTGTCGTTGATGGAGGTGATGTTCACCGATCCGGACGAGGTGTTGGATCGGACGGAGTGGACGCAGCCGGCGCTGTTCGCGTTCGAAGTGGCGATGTTCCGGTTGCTGGAGTCGTTCGGTCTGGCACCGGATGTCGTTGCCGGGCATTCGATCGGAGAGTTGGCCGCGGCATACGTGGCGGGGGTGTGGTCGCTGGCGGATGCGTGTGTGCTGGTGGCGGCGCGGGGCCGGTTGATGGGTGCGCTGCCCGTGGGCGGGGCGATGCTCGCCGTCGCCGTGGCGGAGATAGAAATGGCGGAGGTGATTGCCAAGTACGACGGTCGCGTGTCGATTGCGGCGGTGAACGGGCCGGAGTCGGTGGTGATCTCCGGCGACGCCGACGCCGTCGACGAGGTGGAGCGGACGTTGTCGGCGCAGCACCGTAAAACCACGCGGCTGCGAGTTTCGCATGCGTTCCATTCGGCGTTGATGGAGCCGATGTTGGACGAGTTCCGTTCTGTGGCCGAGAGATTGACGTATCGGAAGCCGTTGTTGCCGATCGTGTCGAACGTGTCGGGTGCGCAAGCCGGTGACGAGGTGTGTGATCCGGAGTACTGGGTGGCGCAGGTTCGTGGTTGCGTGCGGTTCGCTGCCGGTGTCGACACGCTGGTCGAGGCTGGTGTGCGCAGGTTCGTGGAGGTGGGGCCGGACGCGGTGTCGGCTGCGATGACCGTCGAGTGTTTGGCAGAGCGTCCGCAGGCGGAGACGAAGTCGATGGTGGTGGTGGCGTCGTCGCGTCGGTCGATCGACGAGGCGGTCGGGTTCGTCACATTCCTCGCACAGGCGCACACGATGGGGCTGCCGGTGGATTTGCGGTCCTTGTTCGCGGGGCGTGGGATGGATCGGGTGGCGTTGCCCACCTACGCGTTCCAGCACCGACGCTACTGGCTGCAGCCGCCGTCGGGAGTCGCGGCCGGTACGTTCGGGCATCCGCTGCTGGCGAACGCGGTGCCGGTGGCGGGTAGGGACGAGTGGCTGTTCACGGGCCGGTTGTCGGTGCGGACTCATCCGTGGATCGCTGACCACGCGGTGTTCGGCTCGGTGTTGTTGCCCGGGACGGCCTTCGCGGAATTGGCGTTGAGCGCGGGCGCGCGACTACACGTCGACGTCATCGAGGAACTGCTGCTGGAAACCCCGCTGGTATTAGTCGGCGCCGCCGAGGTCGACCTGCAGTTGAGTGTTGCGGCACCCGACGGCGAGGGCCGGCGCACCTTCGCGATCTACTCCCGCCCCGCCGCCGACGGGGACTCCGCAGACGAGCACCCATGGGTGCAGCACGCAGGAGGTGTCCTGACCGCCGCCGCCGATACCGCCCCGATATGGAGCGAGCAGAGCTGGCCCCCTCCCGGGGCAGAGCCGTCGAACGACGCATCTTTCTACGATCGCCTGGCGCAGCGGGGTTTCGAGTACGGCCCGGCGTTCCAGGGCGTTACCGCGATGTGGACCCGCGGCGAGCAGATCTTCGCAGAAGTCTCACTCGACGAATCGGTGAGCGGATCGGCATCCGCATTCGCCGTCCATCCCGCACTGTTGGACGCCTGTCTGCATGTGGCCATCGACAGTCCGACCGACGACCCGGCCGCGGGACAGCTGCCGTTGCCGTTCTCGTTCGCGGGAGTGCGGCTGTGGCGTTCCGGTGTCGGGGCGGTGCGCGTGAGGGTGGTCCGCGACGGCAGCGGGCAGATCGGAATCGATGTTGTCGACGACACCGGTTCGATCGTGTTGACCATCGATGCGGTGACCGCGCGTCCGGTCGACGTCGAAGCCTTGAACGTGGCAAGCACGATTCGCCGCTCGTCGCCGCTGCATCTGCGATGGGTTTCCTCGGAGCTGCCTGCCCCGACGTCGGTCGGTGTGCTGGCGACATTGGGGTCRGCGAGGCTGGTCGGGGTCGACCGGCACTATTGCGATGTCGCGGAATTGGCTGCGGCCGAGGAGATTCCGGACCTGGTCGTATACTCGCTCGCCGACGGCCCCGCCGTAATCGACGCTGTCGACGGGGATGGGCGGATCGGTGATGCTTCCTCCGGTGGGCGTGCTGCAGCGATTCGGGCTTCGGTGCACGCGGTCTGGGAGATCCTGCGGTCGTGGTTGTCGAGCGAGCGGCTGGAGGATTCTCGTTTGGTGGTGGCGACCCGCGGTGCGACGGGCGTGGCGGGTGAGTCGGTCGACTTGGCTGCTGCTGCCGTGGCCGGCTTGGTCCGCACCGCCCAATCCGAACACCAGGGTCGGATTGTGCTGCTCGACCACGAGGGCATTCTCGACGCTGATGTCGTGCGCAGTGCCATCGAATCGGATCAAGGTCAGATGGCGGTCCGTGATTCCCGGATGTTCGTGCCGCGGCTGTCCGGCGGTGTTCGGCCCGAAGAACCGCAGTCGTCGGACCAGGGTGCGATGTTCGGGAACGGCACGGTATTGATCACCGGTGGCACCAGTGGTTTGGGTGCGGTGATGGCTCGGCATCTGGTTGCCGTGCACGGCGTGGAGCACCTGTTGTTGGTGTCACGTCGGGGTGAAGCGGCGGCAGGCGTCGCGGAACTGGTGGCCGAATTGACCGATATGGGAGCCGAAATCCGTGTTGCCGCATGCGATGTCGGTGACCGCACGAGTGTGGCGGCCGTCCTCGATTCGATCGGGGCCGAGCATCCGTTGACGGCGGTGATCCATTCCGCGGGTGTGGTCGACGACGCCACGCTCGAGAAGCTGACCGCCGAGCAGATCGACCGTGTGCTCGCGCCCAAGGTCGACGGCGCGCTGCACCTGGACGACCTGACCCGGGGACACGACCTGGCGGCATTCATCATGTTCTCCTCCGTGGCATCGACGCTCGGCGCGCCAGGACAGGGCAACTACGCGGCGGCCAACTCGTTCCTCGACGGGCTCGCATACGCCCGCCGGGCCCAGGGGCTGCCGGGGTTGTCGGTGGCGTGGGGCCCCTGGCACCAGGAAACGGGTATGACAGGCAGGCTGGGCCGGGCCTCCCTCGCCCGGCTGGAGCGACTGGGCCTCGAAGTCATCGGCGATGACGATGGAGTCACGCTGCTCGATGCCGCGATCGCCACGGACGAACCCGTGGCCGTCTGCGCCGAATTCGACAAGCCGATGCTGGCGGCCCACGCCCGAGCCGGGCTGCTGCCCGAGGTGCTCAGCAGCCTGGTGCCTGAACGGGCGCGGCGCGCGGCGCGCGGTGTCGCGGCCGGCGGCCAGTTGGCTGGGCGGCTCGCCGCCGCGCGGGAGGACCAGCGGGATGCGGTGGTGCTCGGATTCGTGCGGGAACATGCCGCGGCTGTGCTCGGACACCCGTCTGCCGCTGCTATCGAACCCGACGCCCCGTTCAACGAACTGGGAATCGATTCGCTCGGTGGTGTCGAGCTGCGAAATCGGCTCGCCGAGGCGACGGGCATGAAACTGCCGTCGTCGCTGGTGTTCCGCTATCCGACTACTACCGCAGTGGCAAGATATTTGCGTTCGCGTTGGGAGGCCACCGCGTCCGTGTCGATGGTCGATGACCCTATCGTCGCACTGCGGCGGCTGTTGGCGACCACGTCGTCTGCCGATGAGAAGGAGCGGTTGATCGAGCGGATCCGTTCGACGCTGGCCGAGGCCGTGGCCGAACGTGAATCCCCGACTCGCAGCGTTCGCGTGGCCGTCGAGGCGGCGGCCAGCGCTGATGAACTTTTTTCTCTTATCGACCGACAGATCAACTAGCGCTGTGACCGGGAAGGTTCACGGGTGTGACCCAGCAAGCTAGTTGGCCACTTCGGTGCTCAGTGAGCGAATGCCATCTGTTTCAGTTGAGGATCGCGGTGGCTTCGATCTCGACCAGGTGGTCGGGGACGTCCAATGCTGCCACGCCTATCAGCGTGGTCGGCGGGGCCGGGGTAGTCCCCAGCTTCGCGGCTGCCCTGGAGATCCCTTCCAGGAGCGGCGGCATCTTGTCGGGGGTCCAGTCGACGACATAGAAGGTCAGCTTCGCCACGTCGTCGAAGGAGCCACCGACCTCGGTCAGGGCGGTGCCGATGTTGAGATAGCTCTGCTCGACCTGAGCGGCAAGGTCGCCTTCGCCGATCGTGGTCCCATCGGCGTCCCATGCGACCTGCCCGGCGATGAAGACCAGCCTCGACCCGGATGCGATCGACACCTGTCGGTAGACATCGATCTTGGGCAATCCGCTGGGGTTCACAAAGGTGATAGCCATGCTGCTTGTCTCCTCGTTCTGAGCGTCGGCGGGCTCGTGTCAGCCCTGACCAAGACGATCTCGGTCTCTTGTGGTTACTCGGGAACTGTAGGAGAGTCATCGCTGACGTGGAAGAACGCACTTTTCAGATACTGGAGAACCTTACGGTGACCAAGCAGCTCACAGGCTCGCCCGAGGACACAGACCTGGCGCGTGCGGGTTCCTTGGCGCGGGAGATCTTCTCGGACGTCGCCAACAAGTGGGCGTTCCTGATTGTCGAGGGTCTCGGTGACCGCACCCTGCGCTTCAGCGAGCTGCGGAACGAGATCGAGGGGATCAGCCACAAGATGCTTACCCAGAACCTGCGCATGCTGGAACGCAACGGCCTGGTCGAGCGCACCGTGCATCCCACCATCCCGCCGCAGGTCGAATACACTCTCACTGAGCCGGGCCAGGCTCTGCGAGCGACGGTCGACGGGATGTGCGGCTGGACCCGCCGATACTTCGGTCACATCGAGGCTGCCCGCAGTCGCTTCGACGCCTGACTTCTGCGGGCAACGGGGATGGCCAGAGTGGCCACCCAGCGTGCTGAGTCAGACCCGGTCGTCTGGTCATGCCGCCTTGGCGAGGGGGCGTCCTCCCGAGCGGATGCCCTTTTTGCTGCGGATGCGGGCGCGTTCCTTGCGCTGGGCGGCGAGGACGTCGGGGTGTCGGGCGTTGCCGTTGCGCCAGCGCAGGTAGCGATGCAGGGCCCAGGTCTGTGTGTGGTGACTGTGGTTGGAGTTGGCCAGAGTGAACGCCGCAGCGGGCCGAAGTGCGCCTCGATCGGATTGGCCCAGGACGCATAGGTCGGTGAAGCACAGCTCGACCTTGTTCTTCTTCGCCCAGCGGCGGATGTCCGCGCCGGTATGAGCGGAGAGGTTGTCCAGGATGATGTAGATCGGGGCGCCGTCGGGCCGGGCGGCGGTGCCTTTGCGGCGTCGGTTGACGCCCCACATCGTGCCGTCGCCGACCGAGTAGCAGCCATAGAGGTAGGTGCCGCCGTGCGCGCGGCGGTAGGTCGCCGGCAGAAGGTCGGGCTTGCCCTGCTCGGCCCGGCAGGATCCCGCGGTGGGCCGGATGCCCAACGAGCCGAGCTCGTCGAACGCGAAGACCCGGTCCGGGAAGTGCTCCAGCACGTGCTCGATCCGGTCGAGCTCGGCATCGCGCTCCGGGTCGGGGGACTCCTTCCATGCCTTGGTGCGTTGGAAGGTGATGCCGCGGCGCCGGAGCAGGCACCGTAAGGCTTCCCGGCCGATGCGGATGACACGGCCGTGCACGATCCGCTGTAACTGCTGGCCCTCCTGGTCGGTCAGCCTCCGGACCCTGACCCGCTCTGCCATTCCCGCCTCCCCGCTTCATGTTGGACGTACCCGGACATCCAAGCGCGCCAACACGGCACGAAGCGAACAAGTAACCTGGTGAACCTATCCGGTCACAGCATTAGGTGATCGATTCCGAGGGTTGGCGACGCACAGAGCAGCCGCCGACCCACCGAACATTCACTCATGCCGCTGATCACGGGGCGATCGGCGCCCCGCCCGTGGTACGGCGCAGGGTTGAACCAGCGCCCGTGCCTGGTCAAACCAGGGCCGCACGGCCTCGTGCGTACGCGATGACGTTCTCTGCGTAGGCCGACACGTCCCGTTCCGCGAGGCACGCCCGGAATTGGATGAATGCGTCATCCAGTTGCGGTCCTGGTCCGCGGTCGGCGAGCAGGACGACGATCGCCTCCCGCGTCCCGATCTGCGGGTCCGGGTCGGCCAGCAGTTCATCGAGGTACCGGTCCGGTTCCAGCAGGCGCAGCGCCCGGCGCGCGTAGGCGTGCACACGCCGGGGCAGCTCGGCGCGTATGGCGTCGACGTCTGCCTGCAGTGCGTTCCGGCCCGGTTGTGTCGGATCAACATGCAGGGACCACAACTCGGTCAGGTCACCCGGCATGCCCTGGTCGTCGATCAGGCCGGGGCCGGTCGCCTGCTCGAGCGGCGTGAGCGGGAGACCCAGCTGCGTATTGCGCCAGTTACGGAATTCCCACCAGGCGGTCGGTGTAGCGCTCAGGCTCAGGCCGAAGCGGAGTACCTGCTGCCCGCCGGTCCAGGTGCGTAGTGTCCGGGTGCGTCCGACCGACGCCACACCACCCGGCACGACTCGCACCCACATAGCCTCCGAGCCGTGAAAGCCATACGGCTGCAGCAGTTTCCCTGCCTCGCGCATCAGTCGGCGCAGCGCCGAGTCCGGTCCGACCATGCCAGCAGACTAGCGGCATGCGCCGACACAAGCGGATCAGCTGCCCGGACACCACCCACCTGTTCATAGTGCGCTTCGTGCCATCGCGGTATCAGGGTCGATCACCACCACGGCCTCCGGTGTGCCACCGAACCGATACGAATCATGGCTCGACGACCTGCCACGCACGCGGCTGTCCACAGAAGCGAAAGTCCCTGTGCGCGGTTGTCTTTCACCCACGATCGGCTGCCTGCGTGGGCGGGCCTCGCGGTTCTGCCCGTGGGGCGCCGAGCCTTCGCACCTCGACGCCGCAGTCTCGGCGCCCGCAGAGGACCACCGCTGGAGACTCCCGATGGGCTACCGCGATCCGGCATCGACGACGAGATCGACCGCCGATCAGCGCGCGATCCCGGTCATTCGGTGATGATCGGTACCAGATATGTTCGCGCGAATGCCCGTAGGGCATCCTCGGATTCGAGCGCGATGGTTCCGTGCGGCTGCAGGATGAACGAGTGGACGATGCGGCAGACGATCTCGGCGCGGGTGTCCAGGTCGGAGGCATCGGTCAGGAGCCCGTTTCGAACAGCGCTTCGAAGTACGGCGGCCGTCGCTGCCACCGACATCGTGAATATCGGGCCGCCATCGGTGGTGAGTTGAGGGAGGACACGGTCCGGTTCCAGGGCCAGCATCCGATTGACGAGCGGATGCGTGCGCCACCGGGTGATCACCGTGACGAAGATGTCGGCGACGAGGTCCTCGGCAGTGTTGTTGCGCGCCGATATCGAGCCGAGTTCGGCGAGCAACGACTCGACTTCGCGGGTCATGACCGCCCGCACCACATCGTCGCGGGAGCCGATCCGCCGATAGACGGTGACTCGGTCGACGTCGGCTTGGCGCGCAATGTCCTCGATCGTCGTCTTCTTGACGCCCACCTTTTCGAACTGGATGAGAGCGGCATCCAAGATGCGGGCCTCCACCGAATCGTCGATCTCGGGCTTGTTTGTCGAGGTCGCAGTTGTGGGTGTCACGCAACGACAGTACCAAGGAATAGCCGTCATGCAACATTTGATGGCAATCTGTTGCTGTTACATTGCAATGGCAAATGTTGCGATGTACAGTCGGCGAATGGCTGAGACTGCCGGTGCAGCGGAGCACCACTACAGCGACGAAGCGCACATTCCATGACAGCGACAATCAAAACAGGTGCAGGCCACAAGCTTTCCACCTTCGAGGTGCACGATCCCGCTACTGGGCGTTCGGCAGGTAGCTACCCTGTGCAGTCCGCCGCCGACGTCGACGCGACGGTAGCGATAGCTCACGATGCCGGCGCGTGGTGGGCTGCGCTCGGCTTCGCCGAGCGCCGTCGACGCTTGGACGCATGGCGGGCCGAGATCGCCCGCGGACGCGCGGAACTGGCCGAGATCATCCACACCGAGATGGGCAAACCCGTTTCGGACGCGAAACTCGAGATCGCGATGGCGCTCGAACACCTGAAGTGGGCTGCTGCCCATGCCGAGCAGGTGCTCGGCCGCCGCTCGGTGTCGCCGGGGCTGCTGGCGATCAACCAGGAGGCAACTGTCGAGTATCGGCCGTTCGGCGTCGTCGGTGTGATCGGCCCGTGGAACTACCCGGTGTTCACACCGATGGGATCGTTGTCGTTCGCGCTCGCGGCCGGGAATGCCGTGGTGTTCAAGCCGAGCGAGTACGCCACCGGTACCGGCATATGGCTCGCGAACGCATTCAACGCTGTCGTGCCGGAACATCCTGTGTTATCGGTGGTTACCGGTCTCGCCGAGACCGGTGCGGCGTTGTGTCGCAGCGCCGTTGGCAAGATCGGCTTCACCGGCTCGACGGCTACCGGCAAACAGGTCATGGCCGCGTGTGCGGAGAACCTCACGCCGGTGCTGATGGAATGCGGTGGCAAGGATGCTTTGATCGTCGACGCCGACGCCGATCTGGACGCAGCGGTCGATGCGGCAGTGTGGGGCGGGCTGTCGAATGCCGGGCAGACCTGCCTCGCCGTGGAGCGCATCTATGTGCACGCCGATGTCCACGTCGAGTTCGTAGCGAAGCTGGTCGCGGTCGCGAGCGGAATCACCGCTGGCGGTGCCGATTCGAAGATCGGCCCGATCACGATGCCGAAGCAGATAGAGGTGATCCGCAGGCACATCGAGGACGCGATATCGAGGGGCGCCAAGGCGTTGCTGGGCGGGCTCGAAATGATCGACGGGCAGTTCGTGCAACCAACGATCTTGGTCGATGTTCCGGAGGACTCGTCCGCTGTCACCGAAGAGACGTTCGGTCCCACATTGACCGTCGCGAAGGTGCGCGACATGGACGAGGCGGTCGAGCGCGTCAACGCCAGTGAGTACGGACTCGGTGCCACCGTGTTCGCTCGGCGCAACGGCAGGCAGATCGCCGACCGCATCCGGTCGGGGGGTGCGTCGATCAATGCCTTTGTCGCGCACGCGACCATTCCGACGCTGCCGCTCGGCGGAGTCGGGAGCTCCGGATTCGGCCGCGTGCACGGACCGGACGGACTCAAAGAATTCACCTACGCGAAAGCGACGACACGCCAACGATTTCCGTCGCCGCTCGCACTCACGACCTTCACTCGTAGCGCCACGGTCGACGCCGTCGTCGACCGGCTCGTTTCGGTGCTACACGGAAGGACCCGCTGACTATGGCCATCGATACCGAACATCGGCATATCGCGATTGTCGGGGCCGGGTTTGCCGGAATCGGTCTGGCGATAAAGCTTCGCGAAGCGGGGTTCGACGATCTCGTGATTCTGGAACGTGCCGACGACCTCGGCGGCACGTGGCGAGCGAACACCTATCCCGGCTGCGCGTGCGACGTTCCATCGCACTTGTACAGCTACTCCTTCGCTCCGAATCCGGACTGGTCGCGCACCTACGGCCGGCAAGAAGAGATCCTGGAGTACATCCGTTCAGTGGCGGTAACGCACGATGTGGTGCGCCACATCCGCTACAACGCCGAGATGCTCGATGCCCGGTGGGACGATGCGGAATCACGCTGGCACGTCAGCACGGTGACCGGAGATTTTACTGCGGACTTCGTGATCTCCGCGACCGGGGTTTTCAGTGAGGCGAAGTATCCATCGTTGCTCGGGTTGGAGACGTTCCAGGGCAAGGCATTTCATTCGTTGCATTGGGATCATGGCCACGATCTGACGGGGGAACGGGTCGCGGTGATCGGCACGGGCGCCTCTGCGGTGCAATTCGTGCCGGAGATCCAGCCCAAGGTCGGTGCGCTCACCCTTTTCCAGCGATCGGCGCCGTGGATCGTGCCGCGAATGGACCGCAGGACGCTCGGACTGGAACGGGAACTGCTGCGCCGACTGCCGCTGGCAGGCACGGCAATTCGGGGTGGCTTCTATACGTTGATCGAAGGCTTCGGGTTGATCGGGTTCGTGGACAAACGGTTCCGTCACCCGTACGAGCTGCTCGGCAGGTGGCAGCTTCGCCGTCAGGTCCGCGATCGGCATCTGCGCAAGGTGCTGACTCCGGATTACATGATCGGCTGTAAACGCGCGATCTTCTCCGATGCGTATCTGCCTGCTCTCGATCGAGACAATGTCGAGGTCGTCACCGACGGCATCGCCGAAGTGCGCCCGCACTCGATCGTGACACGGGCCGGCGTCGAGATTCCGGTCGACACCATCATCTACGGCACCGGATTCGAGCCCGTCTCCGAGGCTTTCGGGCGATTCACCGGGCGTGGCGGCGTCACCATCGCCGAGCTGTACGAGCAGCGTCCGCAAAGCTATCTCGGCAGTGCTCTGTCGGGTTTCCCGAACTTCTTCTTCACTTTAGGGCCCTTCGGGGCGGCCGGAAACCAATCGGCGATCTACATGATCGAGTCGCAGATTGCCTACATCGTGGACGCGTTGAAGACAATGCGAGCCGAGGGCGCGCGCCGCGTCGAGGTACGGCCGGAAGCGCAGGAGGCGTTCCTCGACGAGATGCAGGAACGAAGCCGGTCGACGGTGTGGCTCACCGGCGGATGTCATAGCTACTACCAGACACCGGACGGGCACAATGCCGGCCTGTACCCGAACTGGAGTTTCGAATACCGCCGCCGCACAAGCCGATTCGACGCTGCTTCCTATGAGGTGAGTGCCTGATGGACATAGGACAGCTCAACCCGCTCCGCTGGATCGGCGGTTCCTCATACGAGGTGCGTGGCAAGGCGGTGCTGATCACCGGCGCCGGACAGGGAATCGGCCTGGAACTGGCAAAGATCCTCTACGCACGCGGGGCTTCGGTCGCGTTGATCGACATCGACGAAGGCGCCGCCCGCACCGCGGCGCATGCACTCGGAGATCGCGCCTGCGCGATCGTTGCCGACGTCGCAGATCGTGCGTCGATGGACAAGGCGACCGCAGAGGCAGTGGCCAGGTTCGGCCGCGTCGACGTAGTAGTCGCGAACGCGGGCGTGGTTCCGCGTCCGGCGACGTTGCGAACCATGGACGGCAACGATTTCGATCGCGTCATCGGCATCAATCTCACCGGTGTGTTCAATACGGTTCATCCGGCGCTCGACCACGTCGTCGCCGCGAAAGGTCATGTGGTCGTGGTCTCGTCGGCGGCCGCTTTCGCACCCGGTATGGGTGGTTCGCCGTACATGGTCAGCAAGGCGGGCGTCGAGCAACTCGGGCGTGCGCTGCGCGTCGAACTGGCCGCGGTGGGTGCTACGGCAGGCGTCGCCTACTTCGGCGTCGTCGAAACGGCCATGACACACGAGACCCTCGACCGAGACGAGCTGGGCCGCGCACTCGGCGACCTGCTGCCCTGGCCGCTCGATGTGCGAATCACCGCCGCCGAGGCCGCCGAGACCATTGCCGACGGCATCGCTCGGCGCGCCGCGCGGACCATCGCCCCCAGTGGCTGGGAGCCGTACGCCTTATTGCGTGGAGCGGTAAACGTGGTGCTGGACAACCGACTCGCCCGCGATGCCGGAGTGCGGGCACTGGTCCGCGAGGTCGAACAGCGCCACGGTCGGGACAGCCCGGTCTTGCGCGGAGCCAGGAAATAAGGAAGTGGAAATGTATCTCACGCAAGGCCTGCATAGTGCCGTTCAGCAGAACCCGGACGGCGTCATGCTCATCTACGGAGACCGGACCAAGACCTTTCGTGAGGTCGGCGATCGTGTCGCGCGACTGGCCGGTGCGCTGCGCACACTCGGTGTCGCAGCAGGGGATCGCGTGGCGATACTGGGCTTGAACTCCGACCGGTACGGCGAATACCTGCTCGCGGTTCCGTGGGCGAACGCCGTGCTGAACCCGGTGAACATCCGCTGGAGCGTCGCCGAGATCGTCTACTCGCTGGCGGACTCCCAAACCTCGGTACTGCTCATCGACGACGCGTTCGCGCCGATACTTCCGGCCCTGAAACAGGGCTACCCCGCGTTGAAGACAGTGATCCACTACGGTGACGGCCCGACCCCCGACGGTACCCTGTCCTACGAGGAACTCATCTCCACGAACGACCCGATCGAGGACGCCCGCCGCGGCGGCGATGAACTGGCCGGCCTGTACTACACCGGCGGCACCACCGGTTTCCCCAAAGGCGTGATGCTCAGCCACGCGAACCTGATCAGCTCGACGCTCGGTGCCATCGCGAGTGGATACCTGCCCAAGCCAGGTGCACGGTGGCTGCACGCGGCCCCGATGTTCCACCTCGCGGACCTGGCCGGCTGGACGGAGCAGGTCATCCTCGGTGGCACGCACATCATCATTCCATCGTTCGAGCCGGTCGCCGTGCTGACGGCGATCTCGGCCCACAAGGCGACCGACACGCTTCTGGTTCCGGTGATGATCCAGCTCGTTGTCGACCACCCAGCGCGCACCGAGCACGACCTGACCAGCATGGAGCATGTCCTCTACGGTGCCTCGCCCATCTCCGAGGCAGTACTGGAACGCGCGATGAAGGCATTCCCTGGCGCGGGCTTCACCCAGTGCTACGGCATGACCGAGCTCGCGCCGGTGGCGACCCTGCTCGGACCGGAGGACCACGAGAAGGGCATGCTGCGTTCGGCCGGACGCGCCGCACCACACGTGGAGGTCCGCATCGTCGATGATCTCGGCAACGAGGTGCCGCGGGGCACCGTCGGCGAGATCATCGCCAGCGGCGCGAACGTCATGCTCGGCTACTGGAACCGTCCCGACGACACGGCAGCGGCGATCCGCGACGGCTGGATGCATACCGGCGACGGCGGATACATGGACGAGAACGGCTACGTTTTCGTCGTCGACCGGATCAAGGACATGATCGTCAGCGGCGGCGAGAACGTGTACTCCGCCGAGGTGGAGAACGCGATCGCGACACACCCCGCGGTCGCGTCCTGCGCGGTGGTCGGTGTGCCCGACCCGGAATGGGGTGAGCGCGTCCATGCAGTCGTCATCTGCCAACCCGGCACCGAGGTCAGCTTCGACGAGATCCGTGATCACACAAAGACTCTCATCGCCGGTTACAAAGCCCCACGCAGTCTCGAGATCGTCACCGAGTTGCCGATCTCCGGTGCGGGCAAGATCCTCAAGCGCGAACTGCGCAAGAAGTATTGGGGCGAAGATGCCCGCCAAGTGAACTGACCTCGAGCACGCCGTCGACCGGCCCGCCTCAGCGAGACAGCAGCCGATCGGCGGCCGCTCATCCGGATCGGAAGCGGCGAGTGACGAGATCGTCGAGGTCGCGGGCTCGATCGCCCGGCCGTCGATGAGATCGACCACTAGAGTCCGGGAGTGATCATCATATGAGCGAGAATCACGGCCGCACGCCGCTGCGCTACGACCAGACGGGCCTACGAGGAAGGCTCGCCCGGGTCCTCGTCGAGGAGCCCACCGATGAGATCGATTGGCCCGCCGACCTACCGGCCGGGATCGATACTGTTGTGATTGTCGACGACGAACCAAATCCGCATCACACATTGCGGGTGCACCCGCCGGACGACCCGACGCGCATAGCTTTGGTCGTGTTCGACCAGTTGGCGCTCTGCGAGGACTGGAGACAGATGGACCAGCGACGGATCGAGCTCAACCGCCGGCACAGCCGGGAGATGGGTGTGCTGTTCAGTCGGTTCCTCGATGCCCATCCGGATGTCGAATCCGAAGTTGACGGAGCACAGATGACCGCAGCCCAAGAGGCCGTATGGACTGCCTACAGTGCTGAGCTGCTTGCTCGACATCAGGCCGAGCGATCTGCCCTTGCGGCTGAGATCGAAGCCGAGCAGCGACAGCGCGACGGCCGGTAGACGGAGTTTGTTATCGAAGGCTCGATCCCGTCGTATGCGAAGGACAACGCCCGCCCGAACAACGTGTGCGGCCGGTTCCGAGGATCGTCGAACCGAACAGCACACAAGCCGGCCAGCGACGTTGTCGACCTGCGAGGGGCGGAAATGCACTAGCGTGCCGCATACCGCGCGGTTCGAAGCGGCCGAGCGGAGCAGGTCACTTGTGGTCACGACGGCAGGCCCGAGGACATGGGTTCGTGCATCCTCCGCGTTACGGCACTTCGAGGTTCGTCATTTTCGGGTGACCGTGCACGGGTTGTGGGAACCTAGCCTGATGAACGTGCCGACGGAGGCGTCCAAACGATTCGCGGAATCGAATTCCGTTGCACCGGTGGATATCCAGGTAAGTGAATCGGAGGTTCTAGGCGCTGAGGCCGCCATTTTGGCGCGTTTGTGGGGCGCTTTGACCCGTGAGCCCATTCCGGGGATCGGTCGCCGTCATCAGGTTGGTGGGATGATGCGGGTGCGACTCGACGACGGACGGTGGCTTCGCGGGCCGGCGGGGGCGGCTGCACCGCACGCTAAGGGGGTCGCAGGTCTCGCGGTGTTCGTGGGGAGAGAACGTATCGTCCGCGCCTCTGACCTTCTGCGAGGGTTGCGATTACCGGTTCCACTGGACCGAATCGCGCGGTTGGCATCCGAATTGGAGAACAGTGCGGCCAACCTGGCGTCCGCGCGGGCGGTTTCGCGGGCGTCACCGCATTGCGGGGGCGCGCTGTCGTGGGTGTCTGCACGGCGTGCTGCCGATCCCAGGTTCGACGGCTCCGCGTATCTGGAACAGACCGTGGTGGAGGGCCATCCGACTCACCCGTGCTGTCGTAGCCGAAGCGGATTCTCTGCCTCGGAGGTACGTGCGTACGCCCCGGAGCACCGTCCGATCGTCGATCTGGTCGTGGTCGAAGTTCCCGCGCCGCGTTGGCATACGGTGGGTGAGTGGCCCCGCCACCTCCGTGCAGGCGATCGGATTCTGGTGCCCATGCACCCGTGGCAGGTCGCCCGGCTCGATCTCACCGGTTACGGGCTGCGTGCTCGTGCCGTCGGCATGCCCGCACGGCCGCTGATGTCGGTGCGGACGCTCGCGCCAATTGGCGGCGAGCTCCACGTCAAGACGGCGCTCACCGCCCAATTGACCAGTGCTATAAGGAATATTACCGCCGAGAACGTCCACAACGGGCCGACCCTGAGCCGGTGGTTGTCATGCCTGGATCTGCCCGGGATGGCAGTGCTCGCCGAGCCCGCCGCGGGCGCATTGCGATCGGATGCCGGACTCAGTGCGGATATCGCTGTGCTGTTGCGACGGCCGCCGCGCACCGGGCCGGGCGAGCTGGCTATCCCGGTCGGCGCGCTCGCGGCGGTCGATCCGCGCACCGGTATGCCGGTGCTGGCCGAAGCGCTCACCCTCGGATACGCCGACAACCCCACCGCGGCTGCACAATTTGTCACTACGGTGGCAGCCTTGGCCGCTCGTTGCCTCGGGGCGGTGCTCGCCCGCTACGGGATCGCGCTGGAAGCACACGGCCAGAACCTGCTGGTTGTACTTCGGGACGGACGGCCCGTGCGCCTTATCTACCGCGATCTCGGCGGCATCCGGGTCGATACGGCAGTGGCCGCCCGCAGCGGCGTACCCCGGACGCAGGGGTCCGTGCGATCTTCCGATCCGGACGAAACGCGTGCGACGTTGCTGTCAGCGTTCGTCAGCGGCACACTGGCCACACTCATCACAGCTTGCGAGGACTGCGGGTTCGCATCGGATCGGCTGTGGGCCGCAGCGGCCGAGGTTCTGCGCAACACCTGGCCCGCAGGCCCAGAACACCAGGCGCTTTTCGCCGACATGCTCCCGACGAAGGCGACCACAGCCATGCGACTGGCAGCGGACCCGGACGAATTCCTGTGGTGCAGCGTACGAAACCCGCTCGCGGATATATGAGCACTCTTCCATCTCGCGTCGTGCGGGAACTGCGCTCACTCGACCACCCGGTGTGTGCGTATGTCTATGACACCGCACGGCTGCGGCACCGGGTCGCCGAGATCCGTGCCGCCCTGCCTGCCGGTGCAGAGCTGTACTACGCCGTCAAGGCCAACAGCCACCCGGCCGTGCTCGAGTCGCTGGCGCCGGTGACCGACGGCATGGACATCGCTTCCGGGGGTGAAATTCGCAAGGCCGCTGCAGCGGGGGCCCATCGGCTGGTGTTCTCCGGTCCCGGAAAGACCGATGCCGAACTCGCCGCCGCGGTCGCGGCCGGGGCGACGATAAACGTCGAGAGCCGACTCGAACTGCTGCGCCTCGCCGAACGAACGAACCCGAACACCGGGGACCCGGTGCCGATCACGCTGCGCGTCAATCGCGCCGGCCCGCCACCACTCGGTACTCATCACATGACCGGCGCCCCTACGGCTTTCGGGATCGATGAGGAGTTGCTGCCGCAGGTGGTTGCCACCGTGCGGCAACTGCGCGGCATCCGACTCATCGGATTCCATCTGCATGCGGTCAGCAACAACCTCGACGCCGCAGCGCATGCGGAATTCGTCGCCGCGGCGCTGGATTGGTCGAACGTCACTGCCACCCGCCTCGGGATCGATCTGGGGGTGGTGAACGTCGGCGGCGGCATGGGTATCGACTATCCCGGCGGCGCCGACCTGGACCTGTCCGAGTTCGCCGCCCGGGTGCCACCGTTGCCACCCGGTATCCGTGTGCTGTTCGAGCTCGGACGCATGATCGCCGCCGATGCGGGATGGTATGCCGCCGAGGTACTCGACCTCAAACGCACCCACGGTCACTGGTACGCGATACTGCGTGGCGGAACACACCATTTCCGGCTCCCCGCAGCCTGGGGATACAGCCATCCGTTCACTGTGCTTCCGGTCCAGGAGTGGTCGTACCCATTCGCCAGGCCGGGTGTCATCGACGACATCATCACCGTCGCGGGCGAATTGTGCACGCCCAGAGACATTCTGGCTCGCGACGCCTACGTTCGCCGGCTGCGAGTGGGTGACATTCTCGTCTTCCCGCGCGCCGGCGCGTACGCCTGGGAGATCTCGCACCACGACTTCCTCAGCCATGATAAGCCGGACATGATCGTGTTCTAGGATCACGCCGCACCAGACGGCAGGCCAACCCGCAGCCTGCAGGATGGACTCACCATCTCGACCATCCACACATAGCCGATGAGCGTGCAGAACCTGTCTACTAAGTCGTTCGGAGTGGTTGTGGAGTTGGTCAGCCAACGGCTCGGGCGCTCACTGTAGGCCGCCGTCCACGTCGATGACTTGTCCGGTGATCCATCCTGCGTCGTCGGAGGCGAGGAATGCGACGACCGTGGCGATGTCGCGGGGCTGTCCGACACGGCCGAGCGCGGTGACGGAGACCAGTGCCGCACGTTCCGGCGGGGTGAGGTTGCCGGCCAACTGCGCGGTGTCGACGATTCCGGGCGCGATGGCGTTGACCGTGATCCGGCGTGGACCGAATTCGGCTGCTTGACAACGGGCTGCGGCCTCGATGGCGGCCTTGGTTGCGGCGTAGACCGAGCTGGTCGCGGCGATGCGCCTGGCTAGTCCGGAGGAAATGTAGACGATGCGGCCGCCGTCGCTCAGATGTTTCGACGCCGCGACAGTGGTGAGCAGCCCACCGCGGAGATTGATGTCGAGGTGCTCGGCAAGATAGTCCTCGTCGATATCTTCGGTGCGCCGTCGGCGATAGACCCCCGCGTTGTTGACCAGAATGTCGAGCTTGCCTCTGTGTGCCACCGCGCTGTCGACAAGATGTCGGCGCTGCTCGGCTTCCCGCAGATCGGCTTGGACGAGATGCGCGTGGCCGCCGTTGTTTTCGATCGACGCCGCGACCACTTCGGCCTCGGCCCGGAACTGTTCGTTCTGGTAGTTGAGGATTACRGTCGCGCCGTGGGCGGCCAATTCCACCGCGGTAGCCGCCCCGATACCACGCGAGGCGCCGGTCACGACCGCCGTCTTGTCATCGAGTTTCATCGTCGGCCTCCGGGGCGATATTGCGGTTGAACCGGAACATGTTGGTCGGGTCGTATTTCCAGCCGTTGATCACGAGGAACGAAAACTGGGCATCGCGTCCACGAAATGCTGTGGCATCGTCCGGTATTCGGCCGACAGCACCGCCGAGATGCTCCACGAAGACCTGTGTGAAGGGCGCACTGATGCTTCGGCAGTGTGCCAGGATCGCATCGGCGGCGGCGTCGCTGAACTCGGACAAATAATGAGCGCGCAGATGGTATCGGGCGCCGAGCGGAGTACTGGCGTCGTGCACCGCCTGAAGCTCGTCGATTCCCATCTCCCGGACCGAGTCGTGCGTCGGCTGCCCCAGAGCCTCCAAGGGAGTCAGAGCTGCTGCTGCTGTGGCCGCCGGGCCGTTGAAGCACAGGCCGATTCCGACGCTGTGTGTTCCATCCGGGCTGCCGTTGTAGTAGAAGTGTGTGACCAGTTCGTCAGCGGCGCCGGCGGTGATCCGCCGATACACGTCGAGCACATCGCGGGCCTTGGCCGCGGGATAGAGCTTGACTCCGGCGACAACCCGGCTCACCGGGTGCAGGCGCAGCGTCAGCGAGGTGATAGCTCCGAAATTCGCCCCTGCCCCACGCATGGCCCAGAAGAGGTCGGGATTGCTGCCCGCGTCGACGGTTCGCAGCTGCCCGTCGGCGGTGACCACTTCCAACGCCTGGATGTTGTCGCAGGCCGTTCCGAAACTACGCATCAGCCAACCGAGTCCGCCGTGTAGCGCGAACCCGGCGACTCCGACTGTAGCCACGGATGCGCCGGTGGTGGCCAGTCCGTGGCGGGCAGCCGCTGCGACCAGGCTGCCCCAGCGCACCCCTGCTTGGACTCGGGCGAGGCGTCGGATGGGATCGATCTCGATGCCATCCAACGCCAGGGTGGACGCGACCAACGCGCCATCGGGCATGGACCTGGCCGCGATGTCGTGGCCGGCTCCGGCAACGGCGAGCGGAATGTCTTCGCTCGCGGCGTGTTCGACGAGGCGCTGGATATCCGACACGTCGGCGCATCTGGCGATCAGGGCGGGGCGGCGGTCCAGCCCTTTCCATATCTGCCGAGCCTGGTCGTAGCCGGGATGCGCAGGCTCGATGATCTCCCCGCCAAAGGAGGCGGGGAGCTGTGCCGGACGGACTGTCATGGCAACTCCGAAGGTGTGGGGGAGCGGTGGTGCACCACGGCCACCCAGCGGTCGGGCTGATCGCGGCGCCAGAGAGTCGAGCAGTGCTGTGCGCCTTGTCGGTATGTCACCAGCAGCGTGTCATCGGCCGGTCTCAGCACGGAAAAGCCGGCCGGTCGATCAGGGCTGCAGGTCGGCTCGACAGCCTTCTGCCAGCTGTCTCGGGAATGGCAGCCGTCCTCGGTGACCAGAATTCCGTCGGACGCGACGAGCGGATGCAGGGCGCGGATGTCATTGCCGGCGAGCGCGTCCAGCAGCAGTCGCTCCCGATCGACGACCGTGTGGTCTGGAGCCTCGGCGCTGAGATCGGAAGTGACCCGGCGCATAAAGGCCGTCGCTCGCCGCGGAGTCGCCACGGAATTCCACATGGCTTTCGGAGCGTCGAAGTTGTCCAGGTACGCGTCGGCGAGGTCTTGGCTCTTCTCGGCCGCTCGAAGCAGGGCGACGACATGGTCCGGCGGCGGGCCGAGCGCGGATGCCGTCCACTCGGTGACATCCGCGGCCAGATTCCACAATGTCGATTCCCATGCGCGGCAAAAACGCTCGTCGAATACGGGGTCGGCGAGGATGGCTTGCCCGAGTTCCCACGCCGCGGCAGCGGCGAGGTTGCCCCCTTGGCCGGTGACCGGGTCGTTGAGTACCGCTGCGTCGCCGACAGCGACGGCATAGGTGTTCGGGCCCAACCGAGCCCACGGTCTGCGCACGGTGGGGGTGATCGAACCTTGCAGCAGGTCCAGAGGGCGGGTGAGGGCAAACCGACGAAAATCTATGCGGCCCAGTATCTCCGAGTCTATGTCGCGCAGCAGTTCCAGCACGATTCGCGCGCATGCGTCCGGGTCGTCGTAATACCGGTCGCGCAATCGGGACGCCCACGGTCCGTCCGGGACGGCCTCGAAAGTTATGCCCGCTACTCGTCCGGTCACGGAATGGACCGGGGTCTGGAAGATCTCGCCCGCGTCGGGGACGATCTCGAGGTGCATTCCCATCGGCTCGGTGTGCGCCACCCCGTGGAACAACCCGGCGAGCAGAATCCGGCCCGGGTGCTCGGCGGAGCGGGACTCGACGCGGGGGAACAGGGCTTCGACGCTTCCGCCGCCTGCGGCCACCACCATCAGGTCGTGGTCGTCTCCGTACCGGGCGACGGCGTCGGCCACGTCCGTCGTCGCGACGACAGCGCCGCCACGGTCACGGTAGTCGGCCACCAACTGCGGCAGGTAGATCCGGAAGTCGACGAAGCTGGCCTCGTGGGTCAGGTGCCCACAGAACGCAATCGGGGGATCGGTGTGTACCCGTACATGCGCGCAGCTCATGCCGAAGTCGGTGAAGTCCCAGTGGTCGACGCCGAGCGCACGCTCGCGGGCCCTGGTCCGGCCGAACCGGCATACGTTGTTGGGCAACCGGCCGGCGCGGATCTGTTCAGGAGTCTTGTCGGCGTAGAGGGTCGTCCGGATGCCCTGCTGCTGCAAAAACAGCGCCAGATGCAGCGCCGATATCCCTGTGCCGACTATGCCGATGGTACGCGTGGCCTCTCCTTTTCCCGGTGGGCGATGACGAGGCGGGAGTACGCGTCCGCCAGGTTCTGGGTGATCGGACGGTGGTCGAGGTATTCGGTGTCCAGGAAACGTCCGACGGGTTGCACCCCGACCGCGGTTCCGGTGAGGAACACTTCGTCGGCTGCGGAGACGTCTTCCAGCGCCAGGCGGGTCACCCGCGTCGGGATGCCGGCGTGCCCGGCCAGTTCGAGGACGGTCTGCCGCGTGATGCCGTTCAGGAAAGTGTCTGGCACCGGCGTGGCCAGCTCGCCGTCGCGGACGACGAAAATGTTCGAGCCGGTCGCCTCGGCGATCCTGCCATGATGGTCGAGCAGCACCGCGTCGTCGAAACCGTGCTGCTTCGCCTCAACCAGTGCCAGCGATCCGACGAGGTAGTTGGCGGAGGTTTTCGCCCCGACCGGCGCCATGCTCGGGGCAGGCCTGGCCCATCGGGACAGGCCAAGTCGCAGCGGTCGCCGGGGCGCGTGCGCTTGCTGCGGCCAGCGCAGCACCGCGATGGCGAGATGAACGGTGGTTCCGGTCGGATCGATGCCGATCACCTCGTCCCCCCGCCAGGCGACCGGCCGGATATAGGCGTCGGAGTAACCGGCGGCTGTCACGGTCTCGTCGATGGCGGCGGCGATCTGTGCCGCGCTCCACGGCAAGGACATTCCGATCATGGCGGAGGAAGCGCACAACCGATCCACGTGTGCCGCTGCCGCGAACGGCTTGCCGTCGTATGCCCGAATACCTTCGAACACGCAGGCAGCATTGTGCAGGCCGAGGCTCAGCACCGGCAGATTCGCCTGGTCGGGTGGCACGTGCCTGCCGTCCAACCACACCGCGCCGACCCGTCCGGCGGTGACGAGCCCACTCATGCGATCACCTTGCTGTGTTCGTGTTCCGCTATTTCGGCGCGTTTTGGCAGCATCACGTTTCTGCCGCCGTCCCGGCGATCGGCGGCCTTCGCCAGCGCGGCCAGTGCCTTGTCGATCGACGAGCGCGCCGCGACCTGCAGCGCGCCGAAATCCACTGGCCGGGTGTCGTCGACCGGCGCGATGTGGTTGCTGACGACATGGAATCGGTTCGCGCCCAGGTTGAGCTTCGCCAGTTGGGCGCCGCGGCCGAGGTTGAACCGGTGGATGTCGCGGGCCAGCCCCCACCGGTAGATCCGGTACAGCGCAACGGCATACAGGTTCTGAGACCTGGCCACCGCGGTGTGGTCTATGCCTTGCACCAGGACTTCCAACGTCTTCGACTCCGGATAGTGCATCGCAAGCACGGCCTGCACCAGTGCGCCGTCGGATTGTCGGCGGTGCAGGAACACGCACACCCGCTCCCGCAGAGCAGATATCGCGATGTCACGCAGGATGGAGAGGGAGAAATGATTGCGGGAGTGCCCGTACTTCGTAAGATTCAGCTGGTGCAGTCGGTCGAAGGCCACCAGGGTTTCGTCATCGACCTGCGCTCCGGTCGCGACCTCCCACTCGAAATGCTCGTCGGCTCGGCGGACCAGCCGGCTCAGCTCCCGCAACCGTGATCCCCCGAGCAACCGTCGCAAGTCGCGATCGAGGCTGTCGCGCACGACGAACTCGGCCTCCACGAACCAAGGCAACTCCACGAAGCCGCGAGGAGCCGACAGGTCGGCGCCAGCACGCCGCACCACCGGATACAGCAGCCACTGTGCTCCGCCTATCGCGCCTTCGTGCCGGTGCGCATCCAGTTCGGCCGCTGTCGGAGCAGATGAGTGCGGTCGGTAGAAGTAGTCGTCGGCGACGAGCGCCAGGTCTCGGGCTGTCGGGGTTTCCACGCCGAGCGCGTCGACCACGGCACGCCAGTGCATGATCTTTCCCAGCGGCACGATGGGTACGCGGGTCTCATAGAGCCGACAGAATGCCTGCCGCCAGAAGTGCGTCTCGCTGGGCACGGCGTTACCGGGTCGATCGCGTCGGTGTTTCGTGGTGGAAGATCGCTTGCCAGCCACCGTCCCCGAGCCGCCACACGCTGCTGCAGTAGACGACTTCCGGCAGCGGTGCGCCGTTGAACTCGCCCCATTGCCGCAGCCGGTACGTCAGCGCGGTGACCTTCGGCCCCGCGGGCACCACCCGTATCTCATCGGCCTCGAAACCGGCTTCCTGGGCAAGTGCGTCGATACCGTCGATGAGTTCGCGTTGGCTGACCAAGCCCATCGTGGCATCGAATCCGTAACCATCCGGGTGCATCAGCTCAGCCATGACGGCCTTGTCCCTACCGAACACGGCGGCCAGGACTCTGCGCTCGCGCTCTTCGAATAGCGCGTGATCGCTAGACATGGTTTGCGGGTGCGGTCCGCCGCGCGCATTCTGCGATGCGGTCGGACAGCAGGTGCATCATCTTCCAGCCTTTCGTCAGCACCTCTGCCACCTCGGCCGGTGTCCAGTCCCGGCGCTGCGCCAGAGCCCGGTACCCCATCTCGAGATGCTCCGCGTCTGCGCTGTCGTGCAGCTGGAAATAGCGGCTTGCCGAAAACGACGACAGCCCTGCGGCATGGAACACCAATCCGCTGCCCTCGAGCACCAGATGCGACAGGACCGTGCGCTCCACGGTGGACGAGGATGCCATGCGATCCACGAACCAGGACGAGGCGGCGGCGATCACCGGATCCCACTGCGCCGGTCTGTTGTCGCGGATCTCGGCCAGTAGCACGTTGTGCCCGAGCTCCTCGGCGAGATGCTCGTCGGCAAGTGGACGCGCGGAACTGTCGTTCTCCCCGACGACCCGCGCGGCGATCACGCGCTGAAATGCGTCCGACCATCCCTGAAGGTGGTCCAACAGCCCGCTGCGTACCTCGGGCGGTTGCGCATCGATGTCGCCGATCAGCCGGACCAGGGCGTTGTTCCGATATTCGTGCAGGTACCGGTCGTTTTCCGCGCGGATCGCCGCGACGTCGGGACGGTCGTCGACGAAGGCGACGCGCGGGGTGTCCGGATTCTCGTACAGGCCGTCGCCCTCGAACTGGATCGACAAAGCCCAGAAACCTGACGGCGCGGCGCCCACGAATCCATGCTTCGAGCCCGGCGGAACCACGACGATGTCACCGGATCGGATGTCTCGGGTGATGTCGCCGATGGCCCGTCCGTTCCCTTCCGCGACGATGATCATGCTTTTTGTGGGGTGCTCGTGCACCGACAGTTCTTCGCCCGGCAACAGTCGCACCCAGCTCAGCGAGAGCCGAGCCAGCTCGGGCACGAAATCCTTCAGCGTTGGGTTCTGATGAAAGTCTTTGAGCAGGCCTATGTTGTGGACAGCCTCATCCACTACCACCGAAGTGATTTCGGTCAACGAGTCGCGCTCTATCACTTGCATGACATTTCCTCAGTTCCGGTACTGCCGTACCGCATCGAAGTACGGCACGGCACATCGTAAACCGGCTTGCTGCTTTTGTCCTTATTAGCTCGCTGACCTGCTGAAATGCAAGTAGCTGCGGCCGCGGCTCATCGTCATGTCGACGTCCTCCCCGTCCAGTTTCGCGATGGCCCGCCGCGTGGTATTGCCCCAGGAACGTGGTTGCGGGCGCAGCTGGCCGGAGCAACTGCGGCAAGGTGGCGTCGGGGCGGGAATTGCTTGATCGGGCCGAGTCGGGAGAGGGGTCGGGTCGCCGAGGGGGTGCACCTCCAGCGGGCGCAGGTGCGCGCAAAGTTCGGCAAATGGTGCCCGCCGCACGGCAATACGCTGATCGACCGCTACCCGGAGTCGACCAAGGTCTGCGGCAAAGTCATCGCCGGACCGATTCTGCGCGAACGACGCGTACAACCCCGGGCTGCGCCGTACCCTGATTCTCCAGGAGGAAGAGCAGGGTGACCAAGCCGACACCGACCATCGCCGCCCGCCAACGACCAGGCCATCTCCCCCACTTCGGCAAGCACGCCTGGCGAAATACGCAACCCTGGAACTCATTGGCCGACATCGACGACGCGGTCGTCGACGTCCACCCCTGCATGCCGCGTGACGACCGGTTCGGTGCGGGTATCTCGTATTGAGATATCCGCTTACCCTCAGTTATCCAGATGGCGATAGGTGTCAAACTCTCAAATACCTTCTTGTACTTGAAGTTTCGACATTCGTTGCTACACTAAACATCGTGCGCAGTCTTGTTTGAGTTAATCAGCGGCAACGCTTGTTTCGGGTTTGCCCACGGCCATGGGCCCCGGAGTCGGTCAGGCCGCCGGTGCGGGCGCACTATCCGTTGTCAGCAGTTCCAGGGAGTTTGCTATGGGGAACAATCCGCATGTTCTGGTAGTAGGTGGCGGCCCAGCCGGTTCGACCACCGCGGCCCTGCTCGCCCGATCGGGGGTCCAGGTGACCCTCCTGGAACGAGAGAAGTTCCCGCGGTATCACATCGGAGAGTCGCTGCTGGCGTCGTGCTTGTCGACACTGCGCCTGTCCGGTGCCTACGACCGGGTTGCCGCTCACGGTTTTCAGGTGAAACGGGGCGGGTTCTTTCAGTGGCAGGATGATACGTGGCTGTTGGACTGGTCCAAACTCGTGGACGCGGAAGCCTGGTCGTGGCAGGTCGACCGAGCCGCGTTCGACAACATTCTGCTCCGCAACGCGTCCGAACAGGGCGCCGAGGTGATCGAGCAGGCCACCGTCAAGAATGTGCTGTTCGACGGCGATCGTCCGACAGCCGCCGAATGGACCGGGCCAGGTGACGATCGAATCCGAACTACCGAGTTCGATTTCCTCGTCGACGCTTCGGGAAGGGACGGCCTGTTGTCCAAACGGCATTTCGGTATGCGCCGACAGCACCGGGCGTTCCGGAACATCGCGATCTGGTCGTACTGGAAAGGCGCCCACCTGCATCCGGATAGTCCGGAAGGCGCGATCAATGTCGCGTCGACCGCCGAAGGCGGCTGGTTCTGGCACATTCCGCTGTCGGACGGCCGCTTCAGCGTCGGCTATGTTATTTCCGCTCGCCAGGCAGCCGAGAAACTACGTGAGCACGATGCACAGACGTACTACCTCGATGCGATCCGTGACAGTAAGGCAATGAGCGAACTGCTCGATGGAGCACAGCAGGTCGCCGAAGTGCGGGCCGAGCAGGACTACTCTTACACCTCGGATCGGTTCTGCGGTCCGGGCTACGCCATCGTCGGTGACTCGGCGTGCTTCCTCGATCCGTTGTTGTCCACCGGTGTACATTTGGCGACGTACTCGGGGCTGGTCGCCTCGGCGGCGATCGCGACCACCTTACGGGGCGAGATGAGCGAGACCGACGCACTGGCCTTTTACGAGTACACCTATCGACGGGCGTACACGCGATTCCTGTCCTTGGTTTCACGAATGTACGAACAGTACGTCGGTTCCACCGAATATTTCTCGCACGCCAGCAGCCTCACCGCGGTGCACAGTGGTGACTCCCCGCAGGAGTCGTTCACCAGGATTATGGCGGGGCTGACCGATGTGGACGAGTCCTCGGGAGAGCAAGAACGCGCCGGGACCGAGACCATCGTCTCCGAGGCCGAACGTTTCCACCCGGAGTCGGACGGGGTGAATATCAAATACATGGGTGGCCTGGACATGTCCCCGGTGTGGGACCACTGGCGCGACCCGTTGTCGGACACGGTGATGGGCGGTGTGCGAATTACGACCGAACCGGTACTCGGGCTGACCAATCGACCCCGCACCGCCGCGGAGATAGCGGCCGTGGCTCGCCCGGTCATCCCACCGACGGGTGCCGAAGCCGCCACCCATTAGCCCCGGTTTTCGGCGCGGATCTCCTCGGGAGAACAACTGCACGGAGCCGGCGGCTGTGCCGATCACTCAGTCCGTCCCCCCGAACCACCGGTCGATTCCCCGGCCGGTGGTTCGGGGCCTTTCGTGTCACATACCAGCCTGCTCGACGGAGGGGAGCTGCGATGCCGTCGCTTCTGGAAATCACCACTCACCTGTTCCTGCAACTGGCGGTCATTCTGCTGACGTATCGATTGTTCTGGCCGCTGCTGCGGCGATTAGGGCAGGTACAGGTGGTGGCCGTTATGGTCGCCGGATTCCTGCTCGGGCCATCGGTGCTCGGCTGGGCGTGGCCGCAAGCCCAGCAGTGGCTGTTCCCGACCAAGCTCGAGGTGGGCGGTGAGCCCATCATGCATCCGAACCTGACCGCGATATACGTGGTCGGGCAGCTGGGACTGATCCTGTATATGTTCCTGGTCGGCTCGTCGTTCAAGCTGGATATCCTCGGCTCGCATCTGCGGCAGGCCGGTGCGACCTCAGTGGTCGGGGTCGTGGTGCCAATGGTGCTCGGCGCAGGTGTCGGCTGGTGGATGGTAGGCCAGGGCCGGTACTTCACCGACAAGATGGCGAATTGGCAAGGGGCGCTGTTCCTTGCGGCGGCGGTCGCGGTGACCGCGTTCCCGATTCTGGCGTGGATCGTCTACGACTCCGGGCTGCTGAAGACGCGGTTGGGCACCATGTCGCTGGCGTGCGCGGCCGTCGACGACGCGTGCGCGTGGATTCTGCTGGCCGTTGTCGTGGCCACCGCGAAGGACAGCATGGGCGGTGCGTTCCTCGCTGCCGGTGGCGGATCGGCCTACGTACTGTTCATGACGCTGATCGGACGGCGGCTGCTGGCCAGGCTGGCCACGTGGCGGCCACGCAGTGGTGACAACGAACGCACGGGCGGACTCGCGGTCGGGCCGCTGGTCGTTGTGCTGGTGGTCGTGCTGCTGGCCGCGAGTTTCACCGATTTCGTCGGCATCCACTCGGTGCTCGGTGCGTTCATCGCGGGTCTGTGCATGCCGCGCGGTGAGTTGCTGGAGCAGATCCGGGAACGTTTGGACCCGTTGGTCGCCTACCTGCTGCTGCCCGCGTACTTCATCTACACCGGTCTCAACACCCAACTGAGCCTCGTCTTCGATCCCGCAGTGCTCGCGGTGACCGTGCTCGTGCTGCTGGTGTCCTTCGCGAGCAAGTTCGGTGCCGTCGGCCTGGTCGCGCGGTCGCAGGGTATGGGCTGGCGGGAGGCGGGTGCCATGGGCGCACTCGCCAACGCTCGCGGGCTGATGGAGTTGGTGTTGTTGAACATCGGATTGTCCGCCGGATTGATCACCGCCGAGCTGTACACGATTCTCGCGCTCATGACACTGGTCACCACCTTTGTGGCCACGCCGCTGCAGCGCATGTTCGAACGCAGCGCATGGAGGAACGGGATGGTCTTCGGGCCGAATGGGGAGCAGCCCAAGGAAACAGGCACGCCGTCCCGACCCGGCGACAGACCCGGCCGCAGCGACGACTCGACGCAACCCGCCTCGGCCTGAATCGGCGGATTCGGACACGAATGTGTCGGCCCCAGCGGAAACACCATCGCCGGGACAGCCCAGTCGACGATCGCGGTGAACGACCGCCCGGCCGCTACAGCGGTCGCCAGCACTAGTCAACGTCATTGCATTGTTGCTAGCGTGGGTCCCAGCCGCCAGGTTCTGGACGACAGGCCATGGGAGGCTGCAGTTTTCCCACCCGGTCAACGACGAGAGAGCTGATGAATCAAGATGCCGCCATGGTGTTTTCATGGTTCCGGCCCCTCACAATGCTGACCGCCATGGCAGTCGAGGTCTGCGGCACGCCACGTGAAACAGCAACGCGCGCGCACCGCCGCGCTGGCGCACGAGCACGCGGTCTACGAAGAGACTCTTGAGCCGGTTCGCCGGCGCGCTGCCGTCGATGCCGAGGCGATCAGCTTCGCGGTGCCGGTGAACGTGGAGGCCTCGGGTTCTCAGGGAGCGCCGATCGCCGCACTCGACGCACGTGATCGAGGCGCATGACTGCGCTCACTGAAAACTCTCATCGAATTTCTGTTCCATCGTCTGGAGTCACGTCTTTGACCACACCACAGTTTCCGATGTCCGCGCCGCACACCACTGCAACCGGAATCAGCCCCGTGCCGCACGGATCATCCATCGAGACCGATGCCCCCCGAGTTCTGCTGTATACGCCGGAGTTCGTCGCAGACCCGCATCACGCCTACCGCGAGATGCGGCGCAGGTACGGCTCGCTGGTTCCGATCGAGTTGGCACCGGGTGTGCCGGCCACACTCGTGATCAGCCACGCGACTGCGGTGCGAATCCTCAACGACCCCACCCACTTTCCGGCTGATCCACGAATCTGGCAGAAGACCATTCCTGAGGACTGTCCTGTTCGGCCGATGATGGCGTGGTTTCCGGCCGCGCGGTACAACGACGGACGTGTGCACGCTCGCTATCGGCAGGCATCCGTCGCGAGCATCGACGGGATCGATGTGCATGCCCTGCATCCCACAGTGGAGAGAATCGCCGTACCGCTGATCAATACCTTCTGCGAGGCCGGTTCCGCAGACTTGGTAACCCAGTATGCGTTTCCGCTCGTCCTCGAGGTCCTCAACCGGATGGTCGGTTGCCCCGCCGAAATCGGGCAGCGGGTCGCGAGCGGGATGGCCGCGCGCTTCGATACGGTCAAGGCCGCCCAGGGCATGCACATGCTCAAAGAGGCCCTGATGGAGCTGATTCGGCTCAAGCGCGCCCAGCCCGGCGACGACGCCACCTCGCGGCTGGCGCACCATCCGGTCGAGCTCGACGACATGGAAATATTCGCCCAACTGATGAGTTTTTACGGTGCGGGCTTCGAAGCGCAGCGCAATCTGATCACGAATGCACTGCTGCTGATGATCACCGACGACCGGTTCCGGTTCGGCGATGTTCTCGGTAGGAACCTGTCGACCGTCTCCGCGCTCGACGAGGTTTTGTTCAATGACCCGCCCATGGCGAACTTCTGCACAACGTACCCGCGGCAGCCGATAATGATCGACGGTATCTGGCTGCCCGCGGACCAGCCGGTCCTCATCAGTCTCGCCGCTTGCAACAACGACCCTCAGATCCGCGGGGACGATGCCCTCGTCGGGACCAGCGTCGGCAATCGCTCGCATCTGGCGTGGAGCTCCGGGCCGCACTCCTGCCCGGCCAAATCCGTCGCGTACCTGACTGTGCAGTACGCGATCGATCAATTGCTCGATGCCCTCCCCGAAATACAGCTGGCCGTGCCTGCGGACCAGGTGGTCTGGCGACCGGGTCCGTTCCACCGGGCCATGGCGGCATTGCCGGTCGTCTTCCCAGAGACCCCACCGTTGATCGTCGCGTAGGGCGACCGGGCTGTGTCGTGTATCACAGCAATTTCGGGAACTCGCGCGAGCGCGTCCGCGACCTGTTGTCGGCGGTGAATTCACGCTGCCCACAACGAAATCGGGAGCAGAGACAATAATGATGTTCGGTAAAGGTGCTGCGGTCGCGGCAATGGTCATCTCGGCTTTGAGTATCTCGGCGGGAACCGCGGCGGCGGATCCCGTCCAAGACACTCCGGATGTCCATTTCCAGGCCAATGTCGTCGACCGTTCCGTTGTCCTCACCATGGACGCCGGGGCCTTGACTGTCAGCGACAACCATCTGCAGTTTCTCGACCGGCACGGAGCGTCCGTCGCGACCCTGCCGCTGACCTACGTCCGCGGTGGCAACGCGATGCCGATCGCGGCGCAACTCGACGGCGACACCGTCACCCTCACCCCGAGCAACGACCCCGCCGACGCGAGCCCCCTCAGCGGATCGACAGCCCAAGAAATCGACGCGCTGTCCCACCCGAACTTCAACGCAGCCCTCGGCAACTTCAGCATGTCGATGATGGCCGCCGCGACCGTCGGCAGCCTGCTGGGCAGCGCGATCGGAGGCGGCATCGGCTGTGTCGCCGGAGGCGTCGTCGGCGGAGCCACCGGCGGAGTGGTGTCGATCGGCCTGCTCGCTATTCCCGCCGCGATCGGAGGCTGCCTCGTCACCGGCGCGGCGCTCGCCGCCATCGGCGCTGTCGCCGGCACCGTCATTGTCGGCATACCCGCACTGATCGCCGCCGGTGCCCAATTCTGGAACGACACCCACTGAGCACCGGATAGGCATGGAGGTCGTGGTCGGGATATGCCGGACCCTTCCACGACACCCGCGAATACGAATCCGACGGCACGGATGGACCGATACCAGGTCTGGCCGTGTCGGGCGACATGTTCCGGCACCGGAGTTCCGAGCTGTCCTTATTCTATGTTTCCGGGACGATTCGTCGCCGATGTTACCGCTCGGTGCTTCGCATTCGGTACGACCCGGGTTACCGAATGTGCGCGGTTCAGGGTTCGTGGTGGCATATCGTCGTCGGCGAGTATCTGTTGCGTTCGTTTTCTCACCGCGAAGGAGAGGTCTCGACGATGAACAGTTCTTGGATCGTGCGTACCGCGGCGGCGTGCGCCGCCGCGGCCACTGCGGCGACTATGGCGGCCGCTCCGGCATTCGGGCACGTGACCGTCTCAGGGCCGGATGCCTCTCGCGGAGGGTCGGCCGTCCTGGTGTTTCGGGTACCGAACGAATCGGCGACCGGAAGTCCCACTGTCGAAGTTGCGGTGCAGATTCCTGGTGTTGCCGCCGCGGACACGGAGGCGGCGCCGGGCTGGAAAGCGATGGTACGGAAAGACTCCGGCCGAAATGTCACCGACATAACGTGGAAGGCGGATGCCGGCGGCGGCATCGGGCCGAGCCAGTTCGGGCAGTTCTCCGTGCTGGCAAACGGGCTGCCCGATACCGAGAAACTGACGATGCCCGCGATGCAGACTTACGCTGACGGTCTGGTTGTGCGCTGGGACCAGGAGCCCAGCGATAAATCCGAGCCGGAGCGCCCTGCCCCGTCTTTGTCTTTGGCGGCAAAACAATCTGGTGGGATCAACAATCACGGCGACATCCAACCGGCGGCGTCGAGTTCCGGTTCGTCGACCGATACCACCGCTCGCTGGCTCGGCGGCATCGGCATTGTGTTGGGAGGGCTGGGCCTGATCGCCGCACTCGGCCTGCAGGTGGTTCGTCGCAAGTCGTCACCGCGTGGCGCTTCGGGGCGTGGTCGGGCGCCCGGCGTCCAGTGACGAATCCGTGGTCGTGACCGAAACCCGGCGGGGCACTGTCGGCGTGTGAGTGTCATGATGGACGACGCTATGAACAGTGTGCCCGTGCCCCGAAACGCGCGGACGGCACGTGCACTCTTGTTCGCGGGGATCGGAGTGTTCCTTTCGGCGCTGGGGCACGCGGCGACGGCGGGGCACGGTGTGCCGTTGTCGGCTCTGGTTCTGGCGTTCGCCGCAACCGGGTCGGTGGCGTGGGCGCTGGCCGACCGTCAGCGTGGCTTCTTTTTCATCGGCGGTGGGCTGGCGGCGATGCAAGCTGTCCTCCACCTCTGGTTCGGTGTCGCGTCGATAGCGAGTGAACACGGTTCCTCGCATGGGGCTGCGGCCGAATCGCCTGTCGTGCACGGCGGACCGGGCACGATGGTTGCCGCGCATGCTGTGGCAGCGATGGTGTGCGCGGTGTGGTTGTGGCGCGGCGAGGTGGTTCTGTTCGCGCTTCTGGCGGCGCTGTACGCACGGATTTTGGCGCCTCTGCTGCTGGTTCTCATCCATTCGTCGGTCGACAGCAATCCGCAGATCCCGGTGGAGATCGACCATCGCACAGAGATTTCTCGTCCAGGCGTGCTGCGTCATGTGCTGGCGCGGCGTGGGCCGCCGGTACCCGCAGTTCGATTCTGAGAGTTCGCCACCGGAGGCAGACACGCCTGTGCTGCCGTGGCGCGGACGCTGCCTGCCCGACCATCTGTCGGCGTTACCCAGCGCCCCGCATGCCTGTGGCGGATGTCGCCGCTTTTCTTGTCGCTGCTCGCGAGCAAGCCATTACGGCCCCGCGGCAGAGCCGGTAAGGACAGCTGGCTTTCCCGTCCAGCGGTTGTCGGGCTCCACTGCGCCGGCGTGCGCACTGCGCAGGTCCGACTGCCGGTCTATTCGACGCCACCGTCTGTGGTGTCGCGAGCCGAGATTGTGCGAAATGTCTTCTCTATTCCCTTTTCCTCGAACGTTTCGAAGCGCCGGGCGCTTTTCGGTATGTCGGATGCGTCGATGTGGAGGTCACTCATGTCCGACGAACAATTGACCGCGCTGGCATTGTCGGCCGGTGCCGGTAACCGAAATGCGTTGGAAGACTTCATTCGATCGACCCAGCGCGATGTGTGGCGTTTCGTCGCTCACCTCACCGACGTCCAGTCCGCCGACGACCTGACCCAGGAGACGTTCCTGCGGGCACTGGGTAGTCTGCCGCGTTTCGCCGGGAGGTCGACGGCGCGCACTTGGCTGTTGTCGATCGCTCGTCGCGTGGTCGTCGACCGGTTCCGCAACGTGGCCGCACGTCCGAAAAGCACTCACGTGCCCGATTGGTCGCAGACCCTCGACCAGCGTCCCGATCGGCGCGCACCGGACTTCTCCGAGGAGATCGCGCTGAACGACCTGCTGTGCTGTCTGCCGGATGATCGACGCGAGGCGTTCGTCCTGACCCAAGTACTGGGCATGTCCTATGCGGAGGCGGCGCAGACGGTGGGTTGCCCGGTCGGCACGATTCGCTCGCGGGTGGCCCGCGCCCGCGAAACCCTTGTCGCTGTGGTGAAAGGGATCGAGGTATCAGGAGGGGAGGGCGACTATTCCGGGGAACCGATCGAGGTGGCTGTGCGACTACTCCCGGGGACACCGCGCGGCGCGCGCGTGGCGACCCGTAAGGAGGCGGGGTGATGACGGGGCTGGATCTGCGGTTGACGGAGGTGTCGTGCCGGCACGGCCGCGTGGACGTGGTCACCGATGTCGACCTCGACGTGGCCTGCGGTCAGCGAGTCGCTTTGACCGGCACCAACGGGTCCGGCAAGACAACTCTGCTGCGCGCGGTGATCGGTCTGCACACGGCCGTGCACGGCGAGATCGCCATCGGCGGCCGTGCCGGCCGCGCAACGGCGGACTATTCGTGGCGGCGCCGGGTGTGCGCGTGGATTCCGCAGCGACCTGCGGCGGGCCGTTTTCCGCTGCTGGCCGGTGAGCTCCTGGCCAGCAGCGGAGCCACTCGGCACGCGCAAGCGATGGCGACGCGGTTGGGTGTGGGCGGGTTGCTCATGCGACCACTCGACACGCTCTCGGGCGGGCAGCTGCAGCGCATGCATCTCGCCCGCGCGGTCGGGTGCGTTGCGGCCGGCGCAGGCATCGTCCTAGCCGACGAACCCACGGCCGCACTCGATTTCGCGGGCCAGGAGGAAGCCGCCGAGGTGCTCGCGGAGTTACCCGTCACCCTCATCGTGGTTACCCACGACCGGGCGCTGGCACGCCGCTGTGACCGTGTGTTGGAGATGGCCGCGGGGCGGTTGCGGGAGGTGTCGTGAACGGGCCTGCGCAAGTGGCCGATCTGCTCGGGATGGCGTCGGTGCAGCGCGCCGGAATGGCATTGCTGTTGGGCTCGGTCGGGCTGCCGGTGATCGGTGTCGCGATCGTCGGGCTGGACATCATTCCGGTGCGGTTCGCGATGATGCACGTCGCGCTGCTCGGTGCCGCGGTCGGGATGTTGACCGGTGTGGATCCGGCGCTGTGCGGGCTGGTCGCGTGCGCGGTCGCGGGCGCTGCGATCAGCCCACTGGCTCGGACGCCGGAGACCTTGTCCGGCGCGATGGGTTTGCTGATGAGTCTGGCTGTTGCCGGTGCGCTTCTGATGTTGGCAGTAGCGGGAGTGAATGCCTCGGCGGCCTTTTCGCTGCTGTGGGGTTCGATTCTCGCGGTCCGGGTGCAGGACGTGGTCGTGTTGGCTGTGCTGGCGGTGGCGGTGCCCGCGCTGTTCTGGTGGCGGAGGCGGGATCTCGCGCTGCTGTTGCATGATCGCGAACTGGCGTTGGTTTCCGGTGTGGCGGTCGGGCGGCTCACCCTGGTCCTGCTCGTTTTGATCGCGGTAGCGGTGGCCGGAGCGATTCGGCTCACCGGTGCGCTTCTGGTCGATGCGCTCACGCTGCTGCCCGCCTTGGCTGCTCGCCGACTGGGGAACTCGCTGACCTCGATCATCTTCTGGGCCATCGGTATCGGCGTCGCCGTGAATCTCGTCGGATTTCTGCTGGCGCTGGCCTTCGATCTTCCCCCTGGGCCGGTTCTGGTCCTTACCGCGGGGGCAGTCGCCTTCGCGGCTCATCTGATCCCTGAACGGAGAAACATCTCATGGCGCGCTTCCGACCATTGACCGCCGGTATCACGGTGAGGACGAGCGCGGTCGTGGCAGCAAGTGTCCTGCTCGGTGGCTGTTCGAGCGCCACGAGCGAGCACACTCACGACCACGGTCACGCCCATCCGAGGGTCGTGGCCACCACCACCTGGGAGGCCGCGTTCGCCAAAGCCGCGGGCGCCGAAGAGGTGAAAGTCATTGTTCCACCGTCGGTGCACCATGCGCCCGACTACGATCCCAAGCCCTCCGACCTGACCGCGGTGGCGGAAGCGGACTTCGTGCTCTACGCGCCGTTCGAACCGTTCGCGGCCAAGCTCGAGGAAGCCGCGAAATCGAAAGCCGAACTGGTCGAGGTCGATCTCGACAATTCCGCGGAGAAAGTGAAAGCCCAGGTACAGGCGCTCGGCCAGCGCTTCGGCACCAGCGCGGCGGCGCAGACATGGACCGCGACGTTCACCGCCGAGTACGAGAAACTCAGTGGCGACGTCCGGTCGGCATGGCCGGGTGGCACGCAGCCGACGGCTATCGCCCAGGTCTTTTCGACCTGGGCTGCCGACCTGGCCGGTGCGCGGATTCTTGGCACGTACGGCCCCGAAGCGGTCACCCCCGGTCAGTTGGCCGAGCTCGCGGCGAAGAAGCCGCAGTTCGTGCTCGACAATGCGCACATGTCCACCGGAACCGTGCTGCCGGACGCCGGTGTCGAACAGGTGCCGATCGTGAACTATCCCGGCCAGGATGAGGATCTCTTGTCCGTCTACCGGGATGCCGCGACCACGCTGAAGAAGACGCTGTCCGGAGCCTGACAACCAAGGACGGTAGCGGGGCAGCTGTGAAAACAGCTGCCCCGCATCCTCTTCAGCGCACCGCCGCGGTCAGCTTCGCTTGCAGCGCCGCTCGGTCCGGTTTACCCGCTGGTGTCAACGGCAGGGCATCGAGCATCAGGATCGACTCCGGATGTTTGCCCCGCTCCATCCCGTTGGCTGCCAAGTGAGCACACAGCCGCTCGAGGTCGGGCACGCTCCCCGGCCGTGGAACGACACAGGCAGCCAGGCGTTCACCCAGCACGTCGTGCGGGACACCGATACACGCCACATCACGGACATCGGGATGGGTGGCGAGCACCCGTTCCACCTCGGCGGGGCTGATGTTCGCGCCACCGCGGACAACGATCTCCTTGAGCCGCCCGACCACATGCAAGCGGCCCGCGAGGTCGAAGACGCCGAGATCGCCGGTGCGCACCCATCCGTCGCTGGTGCGGTAGCGCGCGTCCAACTGCGGGTCTCCGACGTAGCACAGCGGCGTCATCGGGCCACGAGCGACTATTTCTCCGGTTTGGCCCGGCGCCGCGATCTGGCCGTTGTCGACTCGGTCGATGCGGATCTGCGCGACGTGCGGATCCGGTCGCCCGACCAGAACTCCGGAAGTCGTCGTTTCCGCGGCGATGTCAGCGATATCGGTGTGGCAGTTCACGCCGTCGGCCGAACCGTAGAGGTTCACCACCGAGCATCCGAAAGCTCGCTGTGCCTCCTGGGCGGTGGTGGCGTCGAGTTGCGAACCACCCAGGATCAGTGCCGTCAGCGACGAAGTGTCCGTCTGCGCCGCACCATGCTCGAGCATCATCCGAACCATGGTCGGGACTCCGAGCACGTGGGTGGGACGATGCCTTTCGATGGCTGCCAACGCCTCCAGCGGCGAGAAATGGTCGAGCAGAATCAGCGCGCCCCCATGTCGGGCCAGCGTGACGGCCGTGCCGTTGCTGCCGAATGCCGTGGCGAGCGGCACGAGGAAAAGGCTGCGTGGCGCTCGGCCGTCGGTCAACAACGAGGCCATGAAGTTGCCGCGGCCGCCGGCGAGCGCGTTGTGGGAGTAGGCGACCATTTTCGGCTCCGACTCCGACCCGGAGGAGACCAGAATGCGAGCCGCTGTGTCCGGATCGGGGCGAGCGGGCACGAAGTCCTGTCCTTCGCCACGGAACAGTCCGGCAAACGACACACAGTGATCCGGCACCGGATCGGTGCCGACCGCGGCGACAAAACGCAACATCGGCAACCGGCCGAGCAACTGCGCGAGATCGGCGGCATGGGCGTGTCCGCGGAACTCCGCGGCGGCCAGAACACCGACGGCGTGGGCGCGCCGCAGCAGCGACTCTGCCTCCCGGATGCCACGACCAGCCGGGAACGGCAATGCGACAGCGCCGAGTGCGGCCACAGCGAGGTCCGTGATGACGGCCGCACGACAGTTGGCGAGCTGAACGCCGACGACATCGCCGACACCGACGCCGTGGGCAGCGAGCCCCGCGGCAAGCTGCCGCGCCAGCGTGTCCAGTTGCGCGTAGGACACTTCGCCCTCGCTGTCCGACAACGCCGTCCGGTGCGGGTCCTGACAGCGGCGTGCCCGGAACAGCGAATACAGGTCCAAGTCGGGATAGCTGCCGTCGGCAGCCCAGGATCTGCGCAGCTGGCGGGGGACCAGATCGTGCAACGCGACGCTCATCGGAACCTCCACGGTGACGACACCGCGACGGCGCCGTGCTCGTCACGGGTCATGGCACCCGCGAAGCGGGGATCGGTGGGCAGGGCAGTGAGATCGGTGGTTACCGCGGTGGCGACGATGCCTCGATCACGAAGCATCGCGACGGCGTCGTCGGTGGACAGTGCACGCACCTGTGTGGCGCGCGCGGCAGCGGCGGCGGCATGGTCATCGACCGGTGTGAGTAGTCCGTCGACGGTCGGCAATGGGTGGCGGAACCCGGCGGGGCGGCGCGCGGCGTGACCATCGCGGGCCCGGTCCAGCGCTGGTGCGGTGAGCAGCTGCGCGGCGGCAAGCAGTGAGGATTCGACGCGGACACCCCGGCCGGTGCGCTCGCGTGCCAGCAGTCCCGCGAGAATCGCCTCCGTGCCCAGCATGCCGCCGAGCACATCCAGCAGCGTCATCAGCGACGGCACCGGCGGTTCGTCGACCGGGCGGGCCGCCTCCCCGACCGCGGTCCGGGCCTGCACCATGAAATCGGTGCCCATCGGTGCGTCGGCGAGCCGACCCGCCCAGCCGCTGGTGTAGGCGTACACCAGGCCGGGATTGGCCGCCGACAGCGTATCGGCGTCGAGTCCGAGTTGCTCGGCCTTGCCCGGCGCCCAGTTGTGCAAGAACACGTCGGCGTCGACGGCTAACTCGCACAGCCGTTTTCGGTCTGCGGGGGACTTGATGTCGATTTCCACCGCGTCCTTGCCCCGGTTGAGGGCCAGCCAGCGTGCGGAGATGTCCGAGCAGGTGGGCGGCATGCCTCGCAGTGGATCGCCGCCCGGCGGCTCGATACGCACGACGGTCGCGCCGAGCAACCCTAACAGCTGCGCGGCCAGCGGAGCCTGTACCCGGCGACCGGCTTCCAACACGGTGAATCCGTCCAGCGGGCGTTCGGTACTACATCGTCTGCGTCTCGGTGCGGTCGCGGGATTCTCCGAACCCAGGGTCAACTCCCACGGCAGCGTGGACTCCGCGCCGTGGTGCAGTTCTTCGGCGCGCTCGGTGAGCGTATGCAACCGGCAGACATCAGCGCCGGACGCGGCTGCAGCCGCCCGCACCTGGGCCCACGTGCGGGTCATGGCGGTGTGGTGCAACTCGCCGGGAATCGGGGCACACGCGGTGGCGTAGCGGAACTGAAAGGGTCGCCAGCCTTTTCCTACGGCGGCCATCGGCGCTTGCATGACACGCCAGAAGTCTGCCCACACCGCGACGTCGAGCGCTTCGAGCTCGAATCGAATGCCGTCGGAGGTAGTGAACGGTGGGCCACCGGGCCCGAGCGGGCTGGCTTCGTCGTCGTCCGCGCATGCTGCGGCGAGATACTGCGAGATGCTCAACAGCGCCACGCGATCGAGCGAGACATCCACCGAGGCAACCGAACTGCCCCGGATACGGCCGATGAGCGCGGCCAGCACGCCCTGAGCGGCGAGCACACCGGCGGCGGTCGAGACATAGTCGACGGCCAATCCACGCGGTGTCGCGTCGCGGCGTCCATGCACGAGCATCAGCCCCGCTGCCGCCTGCGTGGTCGCCTCGTCACACACCTCGCTGTCGGTGCCGCTCCAAGACAGGTGAGTCTCCACCGTCGCGCCGTGGGCGTCGGTGCGGGTTACCACGCCGCGGTCACCCTCGGAAGGTCCAGCGCCGAGCAACTGCAGATGCTGCGTCGCAATCGAGACCGGTCCTGGTGGGCCGCCGGTGCGAAACCGCACCCCTTCTAATGGTTTCGCCGTCAGTTGAGTGCCGGAAGTCCGCGTAGTGCCGAGTGTCATGGCTCCCCTTTTCGAGCAGAGTGACCGCCGCGGGAACTCAGTGGCGATCGCCTCCGACCACTCCCGCGGACAACAGCAGTCGGAGCGCGGGGACCTCGAGTTCCCGGCAGACCAGGAGAAGCCATGGGCTCGTTCGCATCTCGCACCCGCATGTCGGCCGCTGCCGCAGGCTCCGCGTCACTACGGGAGCGGGTGGAATCGTTTGTGGTTGAACGAGTGATACCTGAGGAACCATGCCTCGACGCAGGAGGGGCCGCCGCCGCGGCCGCACGGTCCGAGTTGGCCGAGGCCGCACGGGCGGCAGGGCTGTGGGCAATGCCGCTGCCGGTCGAGCTGGGCGGTCAAGGACTGCCTTTCGCCGAGTATGTGTGCTTGGCCGAAGCGGAAGGTGCCAGCGATTACGGCCCCACGGCGCTCGGCTCGGCGGCACTGTTGGATGTCCGGATGCTGCAGCGTCATGCCGGCGATCGGATCCGGGAGACTTACCTCGAGCGGCTGGTCTCCGGCGAACTACATGCCGCCTACGCGATGACCGAACCCGACACGCCGGGCACCGACCCGACCATGACGACGACTCGAGCGACTTCTGCTCCGGACGGGACGTGGACGTTGTCCGGCCGCAAGTGGTTCGTCAGCGGAGCCCGGGACGCCGACCTCATCACTGTTCTGGCCCGAACCGACGGAGCCGCGCCGGACCGAGACGGGCTCTCGTTGCTGCTGGTGCCCACCGATACTCCCGGCTTCCGACTCATTCGTGAGTTGCCGGTTCTCGGTGTCGGCGGCCAGTGGGAAATCGCTATGGACGAGGTCCGACTGCCGCAAGATTATCTCATCGGCGAGCGCGGTCGAGCGTTGCCGATCGCGAGGCAGCGACTACAGCTCGGCCGGACGCTGCGCTGCCTGCGCTGGCTCGGGCAGGCGCAGCGCGCCTACGAACTGATGTGCGCGCGAGCCCGGACGCGGACACGGTCATCGGGAACGCTGGCCGAACGGCAGCTGGTTCAGCAGCATGTTTTCGAGTCGCTACTGGCCATCCGAACCACCCGACCCCTTGTGCACAAGGCGGCCGCACTCATCGACGTCGGCCATGACGCCAGGGTGGAATCGGGTTTGGCCAAGGTGGCCGCGGCTCGGACTCTGCAGCAGGTGGCCGATTCCGCTGTGCAGGTGTACGGGGCTGCCGGGCTGGGTCCGGACACCGCGCTGCCCAGGCTGCTGCGGATGGGGCGGATGGCGCGCTTGCTCGATGGTCCGGACGAACTGCACATCGAGTCGGTGGCGAGGTCGGTGTTGCGCTGAGATCGCCTCAGGCGTCGAAAGGACTCACCAGCCCGGTCTGTATGGCCACAGCCAAGGCGAAGAAGAAATTGCCCCAGATCAGTTCGTGTGTGGTCGCCAGCCCGCGGTCGTAGTCGTAGCAGCCACCCACTAACCTGCCTGTTGGTCCGGGATCGCCGGGACCGCTCAGATACCTCATGGCAAGTAGCCGGATAATCTTGATGGCCCTCGTCCGCAATGCCGAGGCGTGTCGCGGAACTTGTTGCACTGCAGCGAGTTTGAACAAAGACACCGCCTCGATCGCCGCGGCTGAGGTGTCCGGGGGCGCATCGGCGTTGTCCTCGGCAGGCGGCACCAACGGCTGATCGGCTTCGGTCAGTGCCGCTGCGTCGAGCAGGTACCCGGGATCCAGATGCCAGGACGCATCGGCCAATGCGAGCAGGAGCCAGGCTCGACCGCGGCTCCACCCTCGCCGCGGTTGTGCGCAGGGAACCCAGGCGCCATCGGACCGAGCCCACGCCGGAGTGCCGACTTCTGCCGCGCGCCACCGGGTGAGGTGTGTGTTCAGATGCCTCTGGGCGGCAGGAGGACTTGCCGCCTCCCTGTCCGTGGCCAGTAGTGGCACGATGCCGGGAAGTCCGTCCACGCGGGCAACGAGGCGCAGGCCACCGAACGCTGAACCCCATGGCAGCACTCCGAGGTCGTGATCGAAGTCTGCCAGGCACTGCCGTGCGGCCGCCTCGCGAAGCGCTGCCGCGGCGTTGTCGCTACCCGGTCCCGCCGCCAATGCCGTTCCGTACCAAAGGATCAGACCTCGGGTGGAGGTGTCCGTATCTACCCAGGAAGCCAGTCGTGCTGTTGTTTCCGCGGCAGCCGACCGATCTGTGCACTCGCCGCTACGTAAAGCGCGCAGCCACAGCAAACCGGCCCAGAAGCCGCCGGTCCAGGAGCCCCGAGACGTGGTCACCCATTCGCCCGACGTGCTGTCGGCATACAGCGGAAATCGTGCACCGACAGCGGCGTGGGTACCTGATGCGCGCTCCAGGACCGCATCCAGCGCCGCGTGCGCCCAATCCTTCACGCCGCTGGACCGCCATGGGTCTCGCGCGGTCGCACGGACCGGCTGTGCGTCGCTGGTGTCGGGCGATGGCGAAGCCCGCTCGCACCATCGAAGCCGCGGATTCGGCGCATCGCCGTCATGCCGGCGACCGATCTCGGGAGGTCCGATCGCGGAGTGTCCACAGCGCCGCGACCGTGCCGGCGACGCCGAATTCCGCTGCCACGAACAGCCAGCCGCCGCGGTATCCGATCGACGGCACCGCGGCGCCGAAAAGTGGTGGCCCTGCGGCGAATCCAGCGAAGAATCCGGCCGAGACCAGCGCCGAGTCTCGTCCGGCGCGACCAGGGGCGGAGCGCTGGATCACCAGCACCATGGACACGGCGTTGCCCGCCATCCCGAAAATTCCCACCGCAATCACCGCGACCCACACCAATCCGTCGACCAGTGGGGCGAGAGCCAGCAGGAGAGCGGCCACCGCGGACCCGGCCGCCAACCCTGCGGGCAGTACCACTGCCGTACCTGGGTTACCAGCGACACGGGCCCAGCCGATGCGCCCCGCGATGCCCGCTACACCGAGCACGGCGACAAGTGTTCCCGCGGCTGCGGCGCCGAGCCCGAGCCTTCGTTCTCCGAACAGCGCGAGATAGGTGTTGATCGACGCCATAGCCGCGCCGAGGAACAGTGAGTACAGCGCCAGCCAGCGCACGGCGCTGTCGGAACCTCGTTGCTCCTGCCCGTCGCCGACGCCCGAGCCGCCTTGTCGCGGCGGGTCGGCGGGCAGCGTGCGCCACACCCACAGTGCGACCAGCAGTGCGATGCCCGCAGCCACCCACACTGCCGGACGCCAGCCCGCTGAAGCCGCCAACGCGGTCAGCGGCAATCCGGCTGCGATGGCACCGAGTTGAACACCGGACTGCTTCGCGCCGGTTACCCCTGCCCGGTCGGTCGGCGAGATCACCGCCACGATCGCTTTGTTCGTAGCGGGATTGGCCAACGCCTGCGGAATGCCACCCAGTGCCACAGCCAACAGCAGAACCGCATATCCGGGCGCTGCGGCAATCAGCCCGAGAGCGACCGCGACAACCTGCAGCAACGCGATCAGGCATCGTCGTGGACCCAGCAGATCCACCACCCGACCGGCCAGCGGCGACAGCAGCGCCGCTGTCCCGAATCCCATCGTTGTCGTCAATCCCAATCTCGTAGTCGACATCCCGAGATCCGGCACGATCCGCGGGCCGAGGGCACCGAGCACGAACAACTGCAGCATCGAGAAAGCCATGGCCGCTGTCAGCACCCCGGTCACCGATACTGCTGTCAGCCGGTCCATCGGAACCGTGGGATGTGTCTGCACTGCCGTCCTCCCAACCACGCCGCCCCGCAGCGGCCCTGAGTTCACTAGTCGCGTGGCAGGCCGGTTCAGTTCCGCTTCGGCACGAGCACGGCCCCGTCGATCGCTCGTCCTGATTCCGGTGCGAGTGGGAACTTCTCGCTCGCTCGATCCGACAAATGCGCGGGAGCTGTTTTCCCTTTGGAGAGCAAGACTTTCTTTTGGAGGTTGAGTGAAGCGACGGTGTATGTGAAACGCTGGGACGTCGGCTTAGTTCGGGTGGTCGCGGCGGTGGTGTCGTTCGTGCTCGTCGTGGCGGCGGTGCTCGCGATGGGTGAGCTTCCCTATCGCGCGGCCGGCACCGCCTATCCCGGGCTCGCGGATGCGCTGGGCTATGTGCTGTTGCGGACGGTGGCAGCGCTCGCAGGTGCGATGACGCTCGGTGCACTCGTCTACGCGGTGTGCTGCACGCAGGTCACCGAACACGGGCGGATGACCGTCGACGGTTACGCCGGTCTGCGACTCGCCGAGCGCGCGGGCCTGGTTTGGCTGGTATCCGCGCTGGTGTTGATTCCGGTGACGGCGGCGAATGTGGGCGGGCTGACCGTTTCCGCTCTGGTCCGCACAGGTGCGCTCGGGGCACTGATCGAGGCGAGCGAGAAACCTGAGGCGTGGATCGTCGTCGCGGCGCTGGCCGCCGTGGTGACCCTCGGCGCGCGGCTGACGTTGTCTTGGACCGGGGCCGCCGTGCTGACAATGCTCGCGGCTGTGGCCGTGCTGCCGCCCGCGATGGTCGGCAATGCGGGCGAAGGGCCGAACCACGACTACGGCACCGGCGCGATGATCCTCTTCCAGGTCGCCGTCTCGGTACTGCCGGGGTTGACCTGGTGCGTGGCGGAGCACGTGCGGCGCGACGGATCGCACGCGCTCGTCGCGGTCCGGCGCGCAGCCGTCATCGGGGCGCTGTGCCTGGGGACCGCAGTGCTCAGCGGGTTGGTGCTCACGATGGTGCTATTGCCGTGGTCCCATGTGTGCACCACCGGGTACGGCAGGCTCGGTCTGTGCGCGGCGGCGGCGCTCGTCTCGACCGGATGCACGCTGTGGTCGGCGTACCGAACGCGCGTGCCACAAGCGCGGTCGGCTTTCGTAATCGCCTGTGGGGGAGCGTTTTCCGCGGTAGCACTCAGCGCGCTGGTGGTGATGGCCGTGCAGCCCGCGCCCGCGTTCGTCGACCGGTCGTTCACAGCGCAGGAGGTGTTTCTCGGCTTCGACCTGCCTGATCGGCCCACCTTGTGGCGACTGATGACGCTGTGGCGCTTCGACCTCGTGCTCGGCACGGCGGCGCTCGCCGGAATCGTGGTGTATACCCTCGGCATGCTGCGGCTGCGTCGGCGTGGCGACCACTGGTCACGATGGCGAACCGCATCCTGGCTGGGCGGTTGCCTGGCTCTGCTGACCGCGACCTCCTCGGGCATCGGCACCTACGGCTTCGCGATGTTCAGCATGCACATGATCACGCACATGGCGCTCAACATGTTCGTTCCGGTGCTGCTCGTGCTCGGCGCCCCGGTGACGCTGCTGCTGCGAGCCGTCCCGGCGGCCGGACGCGGAGCGATGCATGGGCCGCGCGAATGGGTGCTCGCGCTGTTGCATGCCAAGCCGGCCGCCGTGCTGGCCTATCCGGGCACCGCGATCGCACTGTTCGTGATCTCGCTGTACGGACTGTATTTCGGCCCGCTGTTCGAGAACCTGATCCGTTACCACTGGGGGCACGTGCTGATGAACGTGCACTTCCTGATCGTCGGCTACCTGTTCTACTGGGGCATCATCGGCATCGATCCAGGCCCGCGCAGACTGCCGCACCTGGGGCGGCTGGGCATGTTGTTCGCGGTAATGCCGTTCCACGCGTTCTTCGGCGTCGCCGTGATGTCGATGAATACTGTTGTCGGCCAGCGTTTCTACCGCAATCTCCAGTTGCCGTGGTCGATCGACCTGCTGGCCGACCAGCGCGTCGGCGGTGGCATCGCCTGGGTTTCCGGTGAGATCCCGATCCTGCTGGTGGTGGGCGCTCTGCTCACGCAGTGGGTGGCCCAGGATCGGCGCACCGCGACGCGCGCCGACCGCAAAGACGACGAGTACGGCGACTCCGACCTCGCCGCCTACAACGCGATGCTCGATCAGCTGGCTCGTACCCGGCGCTGACCCGATACGAACCACGCTGCAGCACAGCGGTTTCAGCAGCCCAGACGAACCCGGCGCAGACGCAGGCTGTTGGAGACCACGAAGAATGACGAGAACGCCATCGCAGCGCCCGCGATCAGGGGATTCAGCAGGCCGAGCGCCGCCACCGGGATAGCGACGACGTTGTAGCCGAACGCCCACACCAGGTTTCCCTTGATGGTGCGCAGCGTCGCGTGCGCCAGCTCGATCGCGTCGGTAGCCGCGCCGAGGTCCTCGCGCACCAGGATGACATCGGCGGCGGCGATCGCGACGTCGGTGCCCGCGCCGATCGCCATGCCCAGGTCGGCCGTGGCCAACGCCGCGCCGTCGTTGATGCCGTCGCCGACCATGACGACCCGATGCCCCTGTTCTTGCATTCGTGCGATCAGCTCGACCTTGCCCTCGGGCAACAATTCCGCGACGACTTCGTCGATGCCGATCTCGTCGGCGACCGACTGTGCGGCGTATGCGTTGTCGCCGGTGAACATGAGCACGCGCAGGCCGAGCCGATGCAACCGGGCTACCGCGGCGGCCGCGGTGTCCTTCACGGTGTCGGCCACCGCGACCACCGCGACCGCGACACCGTCCACTGACACCAGCACGACCGTGCGGCCCGCTCGTTCCTGCTGGCGGACCGCCCGCGCCAGCGCCGGCGGCACGTCCACCCGCTGCTGCTGGAACAGCCGTAGCCTACCCACCTGAACTCGTAGGCCTTCCACGGTGCCGCGCGCGCCCAATCCCGGTAGCGCCTCGAAGGATTCGACCGGCGGCAGCGTGTCGAGCAGCTGCCGCGCGTGCCGGGTGATCGCCGCCGCGACCGCGTGCTCGGAGGCCGATTCCACCGCACCGGCCAGGCGCAGCGCCTCCGGGCCGCTCCGTGTGCCCTCGACGGCTACCGCGACGACACTCATCGCCCCGTTGGTGACCGTGCCGGTCTTGTCCAGCACCACGGTGTCGACATCCCGGGTGGCCTCCAGCGCTTGGTGACCCTTGATGAAGATGCCCAGCTGCGCACCGCGTCCCGATGCCACCAGCAGAGCGGTCGGGATGGCCAGGCCCAGCGCGCACGGACAGGCGACGACCAGCACCGCCAGCGCCGCCGCGGCCGCACGGTCGCCCCCGTTTCCGGCTATCCACCAGGCGCTGAAGGTCATGCCCGCCACCAGGAACACGAACGGCACGAACACCGACGACACCCGGTCGGCGACGCGCTGCATGCGCGCCTTGCCGGTCTGCGCCTGCTCGACCAGCCGGATCATGCCGGAGAGCCTGGTGTCCGCCCCCACCGCGGCGGCCTCGACGATCAGCCGTCCGGTCAGTGCGGTGGTGCCGCCGATCACCGCCATACCCGGTATGACGTCGACCGGAAGAGATTCGCCGGTCATGGCCGAGGCGTCGACGCTGGATTCGCCCGCTGTCACGAGTCCGTCGGTGGCGATGGTCTCCCCGGGCCGCACCATGAATCGCTGCCCCTCCACGAGTTCCCCGATGGGAACCCGCATCTCGCGATCGTCGCGAGTCAGCACGGTGACCTCGCGCGCGCCGAGTGCGGCCAGTGCCCGCAACGCGCTGCCCGCCGACCGCTTCGCCTTCGCCTCGAAATATCGGCCCGCCAGCACGAACGCGGTGACGCCCGCGGCGACCTCGAGATAGATGGCGTCACTGGCCCAGATCGCCGCCCAGACACCGTTCGGCGCGGGTCCGGTCCGGGTCGGGTGCAGGTACATCGTGTCCAGCGACCACAGTGTGGCGGTGAGCACGCCCACCGAGACGAGGGTGTCCATGCTCGCCGCACCGACCCTGGCGCCCGCGAGCGCGCGGCGGTGCAACGGCGCCGCGGACCACAGCACCACCGGAAGAGCCAGCACGGTGAGAATCAACTGCCAGCCGGGAATCCTCGTGGACGGCAGGGTAGCGAACATCACCGACAGGTCGGCCAGCGGGAAGAACGCCATCAGCGTGACGACCAAGCGCCGCAACAGATCTCTGACTTCGACGTCCTCGGCGGTGGAGCGGATCGCCTCGGCGTGGTCGGTCATGGGCGACGCTCCGTAGCCCGCCGCGTCGACCTCCGCGCACAGCCGCTCGGCGCTGACGTCCTCGGCCGCGTCGATCGTCGCCACGCCGGTCGCGTAGTTCACCGACGCGGTGACGCCATCGACCTTGTTGAGCCTGCGCTCCACCCGGGTCGCGCAGGCGGCGCAGCTCATTCCGGTGACCGCGAGCGAGATCCGGGTGGGCGCTTCGGTTGTCGAGGCGAGCTCGGTGGTCATGCGAGTCCATTCACTATGCTGCGGGATCCTGGGTCGAGCGGAGATGGCTGATGCGCTTGCCCAACCGGGCACCCGCAGGCAGGACGAGTTCGGTGGACGCGCGATCGCCGACCGGCGGAGAAACCTCAGGTCGGCGGGTGCGGTGAACCACCGCGACCAACGCGAGCGCGACGACCAACACACCGTGCGACGCGACGCGCGACAGCGGCACCACGCCGGAATGCAGATCGGCGACAACGAACGCGCTCAGCGCGGCGACGAGCACCGACAGTACGGGCAGCACGCCGACGGCGGCATGCGGCCGGACCGCGCAGTAGAGCAGTCCGATCCCGACGGCCAGATTCCACGCCGTGCTCTCGTTGACCAGGTGGCGAGTCGCCTCGGCAGCGTGGTGGCTCATCCCGAAGTCGAGGCCGGCGAGCTGCGCCAGCGCCAACCCGACCTGGAGAACGCCGAGCAACCCGAGCAGCAGACGCGTCAGCCCGGCATGCGAGCTGGGCGCGAGCGCGCGCAACGACGACGCGACCGTGCGCCGCGGCCGTTGCAGCTCGGCGGCGGCGAAGATCGCGTCGGTGCGGTCGGGCGCATGCGATCGGCTGTTACGCACCAGTTTCGATATCTCCACGGCGGCGACGTACCAGGAGCAACACTCCGGGCACTGCGCCAGGTGCTCGTCCACCCGAACTGTGGGAACGGTTTCGCGCTCGCCGTCGATCCGGGCCGACAGCGCCGTCCGGCACACTTTGCACTCCACGTGCAGATTGTCGTCCATTCCGACATGGAAGTTCCCCGAGGGCGTCGGCGTTCGATCGGAAAACCTGCTCGGCTGCCTCAGGCTACGGTCGCGGTTTCGTGTTCCATCACTTCGATCGCCGCTCGTTCACCCGAGCGAATGGCTCCATCGATCCAACCGCACATGGCGGCGGAGCTCTCGGTTCCGGCCCAGTGGATTCGGCCGCAAGGTTTGCGCAGGGCATGGCCGAACTGGGTAAGCACACCGGTTGGTGCGTGACTGAGCATCCCGCCACCGGAGTAGCGCTCGGCACTCCAGTTCTGCTCGATGTAGTCGACGGGGGAGCCGGCCTTGCCGCCGAAACGCTCGACGAGCTCACCGAGTATCGCCTTCCTGCGCTCGGCCTCATCGAGTTGTCCGATCTCCCGCGCGATCGGCCCCTCGGTGATGACACACATGACTCCGGGGCGCGCGGTGTCCGTGCAGGCATCGATCGTGATGGTGGCTGGCGATCCCGGCTTGGCAGACTGTCCCGACAATCCGTCGCGACGCCAGAACGGCTCGTCGTATACGACGGAAATCTTGAAGATCGAGCCGCTCGGCATCCGCTGATGCAGGAACGACCGATCGACCGGCAGCATCGGCTCGTACCGAATCTGGCTGGCGATCGCCAGGGGAACCGCCACGATCACCCGGCGTGCGCGCACGGTCATCTCGTCGGAGCGTACCGTCACCCCGGCTGCGTCCTGCTCGATGTGCCGGACAGGCTGCGCCAGGTGGATCGAGTCGCCGATCTGGGCTGCCATCGGTCGGTAGATGGCACCCATGCCCCCGACCGGTCGCGCATCCTGGGCCGCGTCCTTGACGCCCAGGACGAAGCCCGGCCCGCCTCCCGACGCCATCTGATACAGCACGAAGAGCAATGACACCTCGGAAGCGGCTGAGGTGTAACAACCTGCGATGGCGGTGTCGAGGAGATCACAGGCGGGCTTGGACAGGACATTGCTGTCCAGCCAATGCGCCAGGGTGATCTTGTCCCACTTGTCGGCGTCTTTCGCCGCCCACGGAGCTTCGAGGGGAATCGACTTGCACATCTGTCCCAGCTCGAGAAACACCGCACCGAGGTTCATCGCCGCCCATGGGCTCATTGTCCACGGGATCGTGCCCGTGTAGCGGTGCTGCTTCCCGTCGACCACCATCATGGCCTCACCGTCGGTGTACTGCTTGTAATTCGGCACCCCGAACTCATTCATCAATGCATAAATCCGGTCCTGCCCCGGCCCTATCCAGGCGCCACCGCGATCGATCCAGGACCCGTCCTCGCGCATTTCGGTGAACGTGCGCCCGCCGAGCCGGTCGCGAGCTTCCAGCATCGCCACCGATCGGCCCGCCTGTTTCAGCCGCAGCGCGGCAGTCAGTCCCGCGAATCCCCCACCGACCACACAGTAATCGACGTCTGTCATGGAGTGCCGCCCTCGTGTTGAAGTTCTGCGCAAGGCCGCCGGGCGGCCGGGCGCACTGCTGACCGCACCCCGGCAGAACGGGTGCGAAATCGCCTTCAATCAGGCCTGGTCACACAGCCAGCAAGTCTATAGCAAACTCTGAGGTTCGGTCCGCGGATCAGGGCGAGGCATCGGTTCGGCGAAAGGCGGAGTCAGCGTGGGTGTTCGGACCAGAATCCGCAGTTGTGCCTGGCGTCGAAGTCCTGGGACATGGTGCTGCCGGTTGCTCGCATGGTCAGTACCGGCCCGTCGGGGCTTTGCCCGGTCGTTTCCGGCCAGGCCGACCATGGGGGTGAGTCGGGGCCGTTCGGGTTCCCGGTGTGGGCGAAGGTGGTCCACCATCGTTGCATTTGCCGGGAGAAGGCATCGGATGGTCCGGTCCATGGGATCGGTACGCTCATCATGCTGCTGAACAGGTAGGGCAGTTCGGCGGCGTGGAAGGCGCCGGGCAGCAAGGGGATGGTTTCGCCGAGTGGTGCTTGGTCGAATTCGTACTGCCAGACGGGATGTCCGGTGTCGCGGGCGGCGCGGCTGGTGAACCGTTGGGGGCATGCGAAGAAGCCGTCGGTGATGACTGCGGATTGAGCGGCCGTAGGTGAGGGATATCGGTCGAGTGGGTATCGGTCGAGTACTCGGTCGGCGTAGGCGCCGAAGTATCGGCGGACGTAGCGTTCGTAGCTTGCGGCATCCGGGATGTGACCGAGGGCGTAGTCGGATCCGGCGATGAACAGTGCGCCTTCGTTGCTGTTGCTTCCGACGATGAGGGGCGTTTTTCGGTCGGCTCCTCGGGCGAGTGCGATGTCGAGTGTCTGGGTGACGACGACGCCGTCGATGCTGGGTGACCACGTCTGTGGTAATCCGTCGACTTGGGCTATCGGTGACTCCGACAGCTTCGCGGCGGGCAGTGCACGCAGGCATGCCAATTGCGTCGCGGGATCGCCGCATCCGACGCTTTCGGCGTAGTGCTGTGAGCGTGCGAAGGCATCGTCGCGGTTGCTGGGCGCGAAGGGCGATTGTGCGCAGGATCCGCTTTCGATGATGGCTTTGTCGAAAAGACCATCGGAGGCGGGTGCGGCGAAGTGTGTGCAGACGCTTCCGGCGCCGGCCGATTCACCGAAGATCGTGACGTTGGATGGATCGCCACCGAACGCGCGGGCGTTGTCGTGCACCCAGCGTAGGGCGGCTTGTTGATCTTGAATGCCGACTGTTCCGGTGGCGCCACCGGACTCCGCGGCCAGTCCGGGTAGGGAAATGAATCCGAATGGTCCGAGACGGTAGTTGGGGATGGCCACGATGACATCGCCTTCGGCGACCATCCGTGCGGGCGCGTCGTATTGGCTGTTGGAGCCGCTGACGTAGCCGCCGCCGTAGAAGAACACCATGACCGGCAGGTTCCTGTCGCGCGGGCCCTCGGGTACGTATAGGTCGATGGACAGGCAGTCTTCGCTGGTGGAGCTGATCGGTGGGGTGCCGGGCAGGAACCCGGTCTGTGGACACTCCGGTCCGTGACTGACGGCTTGCCGGACGCCGGGCCACGGTGGTACGGGCTGTGCTGGGTGGAATCGCGCTTCGCCACCGGTGGGTGCGGCGAACGGGATTCCCAAGTATTTGGTGATTCCGTCGGCGGCGAAGCCGGAGATCTCGCCGCCGGTCACGACCACGTCGGGTGGGGTTGCCGCGACCGCGGGCGCCGGACCACTCCCGAACGAGAGGCTGGTTGCTGCTGCCACGTAGATAGCGGATCGCATGATCGAATGAATCATTGCTGCCCAATACCTTCGATGTTGTCGCTGCGGTCGGCGGCGATCGGTTTCCGGCGTCGAAGCGCCGCGGTAGCGGGCGTTGATCGGCCGGGGTGCGCCGCTCGGTGGCCACCGCACACGCACGTCAACACCGTGGATTATCGGCTCAAACGTCTGGGTCGACGCACCGGTCTCGACCCGTCTGAACCCAATGGGCAGTGGTATTGCGACCCGCCCTCATCGGCCCGCGGTTATCAGCAGCCCATGCTCGAAGTACGGCCTGACGGTCAGCGTATCGACCAGCCAGACCAGCGACATCGCATTCACCGCATCTCGGACAAACGTTACAGCGTTCGGTGGCGCGTCAACGTACACAGCGCGGAGAAGGCAAGGACGGCATGGCGAAGACGACCTTTCAACCGACGTCCGTGCGATAGCGGCTCGGGGGCATGTGTCCTGCGAGACCGGCCGTGCAGAGAGATTCGAACCGGCGCCATGCCGCCGCGGGCAGGGTGGGGTCGGTCCGGTCGATGACCGAGCCGAGTAGTCCGATCAGGCCCCAGGACAGGAAGGTTATGGTGTCGGCCAACTCGTCGGCGGGCAGGCCCAGCCGGCGGTCCAGGTGCTCGTGCAGGATGCCCGCGACAGTCTGCTGGTAGCCCCGCAACACAACAGCGCTGCTCTTCGGGCCGATCAAGGGCTGGTAGACATCGGGATAGGCGGCGGCCAAGCCGATCATGACCCGCACGGGCGCCCAGGGGGCGTCCCGGTCGGTGCGCGTCCGCGCGATCTCGCGGCGCAGGAACTCGGTGCAGCTGACGATCAGCAGGTCGTCCTTGTCGCGGTAGTGGGCGTAGAAGGTGGAGCGGCCGACGTCGGCGCGGTCGATGATGTCGCTGACGGTCACGCGCTCGTACCCGCGCTCCATCATCAGCTCGATCAGGGCCCGGTGCAGCGCGTCCCGGGTCCGGCGCACCCTGCGGTCGGTGGTCGTGGCCATAGTGGTCTCTCGTCGCGTGGACAGTTTCGCGGATCCGTCCGGAAACGAACGGATCCCGCCCATCTGATTCTGGTCGTCGCCACGCACGCGGCAGACGATGAACGCATGTCCCGTAATGAACAAGTGCTCACCCCCATGTTCGTCGACGACGCCGACACCGGCATCGTTATCGCCGGCCTGCGGCGCTACAACCTGTTCACCGCTGGGTTCTTCCTCGGGCGCCACGCCCGGCTCATCGCCGAACTCGCACGCGTCAGCGGCGCCGGCGCGGGTGATGATGTGCTCGACATCGGTTGCGGCCCAGGCAAACTCGTCCGCGCACTCGGCGCCCTCGTCGGCCGAGAGGGCACCGCGGTCGGCATCGACCCCTCTGCTTCGGCCGTCGACTACAACCGGCGGCGCGACCCCTCCCCGAATCACCGGTACCAGCAGGCCACAGCACAGGGTCTGACGGCGCCCGACACCTGGTTCGACGTCGTCACCTGCACCTTCGTGATGCACCACATACCAGAACAGCACCGCACCGCCGCCATCGAGGAGATGTGGAGGGTGCTGCGTCCGGGCGGACGTCTACTGCTCGCCGACGCCGACCCGTCCGACCGGATGCGATCGGCACTGACCCGGATCAGGCGACTCACTCGCCGAGGCAAGGAACGGGTCGATCCTTTCGCCGACATCGATATCCGCCGCTACGCCGAGACGGTGCGCGCGGTCGGGTTCGACGAGCTGGAGTTCGCGCGCAGCAGGTACTCGACAGGAATTCTTCTTGCGGTGAAGCCCGCGGACTCGGCCCTCTGAACGACCGGTCATCTCGCAAGGACGTCCCGTGCGCGGGCGCTTTCGGCCCGCCTCCTCATCCGTCCTGCCCTGGTCGTGCCACCGGTCCCGAACATCCGACCGAACGGGACCGTGCATCGCTGCTCGACGTACAGCCGAAGGTGGCGCTACCACAAGGTCCGCGATGACTGTCTGGTTCGGTCGGACAAACCGATGTGCTGCGCCTACCCGGCGACACCCGTGGGAAACCGGCCGGTGAAAACTGCGACGGTAACGAGATCGGCCGCCAGCGGTTCGTGGTCGGGGCCGCGTCGGGGATGCGGCCGATGAGCCTCCAGATGAATCGGCCGTCAGCTCGGCCGAGATCGGAGTCCTTACACGGCGACGAGCCACCCAATCGCGTCCGGGCACCCCGAGGGCCGAGAGCTGGCAGCTGATCCGGGATGTTCCACCACGAACCCGGCGATCCGATTGGTATCTGGTGTTTCACGCACCGAGCGCGCTGGCCAGGTGCGGCCAGGAATCGTGTAGGTCGGTTTCGAACTGTCCCCAGGTGTGCGAGCCCTCCGGGCGGTTGACATGGATTGCCGGCAGCCCGAGTTCGGTGAGCCTGCTTGCGAAGGCGCCGGTGCACGAGCTTGCGATCGCTTCGATCGGTGGGAAGGGTAGTCCGCCTTGGTCGATCGCGCCCGGAGTGCCGGAAGCGGCCGAAAGGTAGATGGTTTTCCCGGCGAGTGCGGTCGCGTTGGCGAACGCGTCGTGCGCCTGCCAGATCGCTGCGCCCGGCTCACCCCACATGTTCGCCGGGTTGGCTCCGCCGCGTATCACCTGGGCGCTGACCATGGCCATACCGACGGGGTCCGACGCCCAGGGACATCCGCTGTAGGCGGCCACGGCGCTGTATACGTCGGGCGCCTGGATGGCGAGATCGACCGCGGAGGCCGCGCTCATCGACACTCCTGCGATGGCGTTGCGTCGGGTGGTGCCGAGTTGCGTGTCGAGGACTGCCGGGAGTTCCTGCGTGAGGTAGGTTTGCCATCGATTGCGGCCGACGGCCGGGTCGTCGGCGAGCCAGTCGGTATACAGGCTGTAGGCGCCCCCGATCGGCATCACCACGTTGACATGCTTGTCGGCGAAGAACTCCCGGACGTCCGTGTCGTCCCACCAGGAGATACCGTCCACACCGCCACCGATTCCGGTGAGCAGATACAGCGTGGGTGCCCGGCCACCGCCAGCGGCCCGAATCACCCTGTTGGGCACCACACGATCCATCGAGGGCGAGTAGACATCCATCCGCGATACGGAGCCACCCAGGGGCGTCTCCTCGACCACATGCGCTCCCGTTGGGGCGGCCGCGGCGGGGCCGACAGACAGTCCGGATACCGCAACAGAGGCCATGAGCACGCTGACGAACGTGGCCAAATACCTTGAAGCACTCACGATTCCGTTGTACTACGCAAAGACCACCTGCACGCGGAGTTCGAAAAATCCTGCGGCGGAGCCGGGCCCGGAATGCCTCTGGGGGAGTACAAGACTGGGCTTTCGGGCACCCCCGCCGCGCCTTCGCCGGAGCGCTCCGGCCGCCCCGGAGTGCGACGCCGATGCATAGCACCTGCCGCGGAATCCGTGCCCACAGTAGTGTCGCGGGTGAGCTGTTGAAGGGACGTTGGAGACGTCGACATAGACATTGTGCCGCCGTCGAGTGCGGTGATGGTAAGCCCGCAGGGATGCTGGGAGTCCGCGGGCTACCGGCCGAAGCAACGTCCCCGAGCCCGCAGTCTGCCATGCCCGATGTGTCGTCAATTCACGGCGGCGAACATTTCCTCTGCCCGACGGGTGTCCATATATTCACGCACTCGGTGGATCAGGCCGTCCTCCAGTTCGAAGATGAAGCAATAGTTGTTGTCGTAATGGTTGCCGTTCATCAAGGTCGCCCGCATCCGCTCCTCTACGACGACCCGCGCGCCCTCGGCGGTGACTGCGGTGAAATCGACCTTCCGGTCTGCTACGAACACGGCAGGGAACTCGATGGTCAGAAAGCGAACAATGCGGTCCCGCCCGACCAGGTGATTGGTGCCGTCGAGTGCGCGGGCGGTGGGGTTGTCAGGCGGTGCGAGCCATTCGGCGTCGGGGGTGAAGACAGCGGCGATGCGGGCGGGATCCTGCGTGGCGAACTCGCGCCAGGCCTGCAGAACCAGGTCTTTGCTTGTCTGTGTGTCCATTCGGCCGATCCTGGATTGTCCGCGGTCGCTGATCACGCCACATTCGGACAGGTTCGCGTTGTGTCCGGATATGTCTGGTCGGCGTGCAGTCCGGCGGGCAGACTCTTGGGATGGAAGCGTTCCAGGGCGTCATCACGACCGGGATCTATTGCCTGCCGCCCTGTCCTGGACGTCCGCGGCCGGAGAACGTTGTGTCCTTCGTGGCGGCGGCGGCCGCCGAGGCGGCGGGTTTTCGCGCGTGTCATCGCTGCAGGCCCTACCGAGGCGACCGCCGACCCGCGACCACATCCGAATTGGTCTGTCACGCCATCGATCTCATTGCCCGCGGTGTGCTGGACGACGGCGGTGCGGCCCATCTGGCGGCACGAGTCGCGGTGTCGGAGCGACACTTACGCAGGCTCTTCGATGAACAAGTCGGGGCGACACCGGATCAGATCGCCCGCTCCCGGCGCGCGCATTTCGCCAGACGGCTCCTGGACGATACCGATCTCTCGGTCACCGATATCGCCTTTGCGGCCGGGTTCGGCAGCCTTCGCCAGTTCAACCGGGTGATGGTGGAGACGTTCCGTTCCGCACCACACGAACTGCGCAAACGGCGGCGGTGCGGGGATCGCCTCGTCGCCGATGGGGGTCTCGCGCTGCGCGTGCCCCTGATCGAGCCCGAGCATCTCGACCGTCGGCTCGCACAGCTCGCCCGCGACACGATCCTCGGTATCGAGAACGCCACGACCAAACACTACCGGCGAACCGTATCGATGGATGGCGACCCAGGCGTGATCGAGATCAGCCCGGATACAACCGATTCCGTGCGGCTGATTGCTCACCTGCCCCGCCTCGAAGGTCTTATCCACCTGGTGGACCGGGTGCATCGCCTCCTTTGCGGCGATACCTGGGACCCGTTCGAGGCCGGTGTCCGAAACATCGTGGCGGACAACGTCGGCACCGCCGCCGCGCCTGGTGTCCTCGCCGAAATCATCGCGCGGCACGGCGCACCGATCTATGGGCTACGGCAATTCGGCCTCACCCACCTGTTCCCGACGCCGACGGCACTCGCGACCGCCGAACTCAGCGGCACGAACGTCGGCGACGAAGGCGCACAGGCCATTCGCGCGTTCAGTCTCGATTCGGACCGGCTCACCCAAGCTGTCCCCGAACTAGCCTCGGTCAGCCGACCCGGGGCGCCCTCGTCGCCATCGGCGACCGCGCCGGCTACGGCCGCGGCCTGGTCACCCAGCATTTCGGCACACGCGGCGCGATGAGGCAGCGCCTCGTCGGCAGGGTTGCCGAACGGTTCCGAGACGACGTCATCGTGTAGGTATGTGGCGTGCTGTGCAACGGAATGCTCAGAAGGTGTCCGGCTCGCAAGCCTGTAACAACTCGTCCAAGCACCACGGCGGCATGGTCTCCGACACCGCTAGCGACGTCGTCATGGTGATCGGTGTCGCCGTAGCGCGGAACGCCACGCGCGAAGTCGCCAGACGGTGCGCGTGTGCTTCGTACACGACGGTCCAGGTGTCGGCGCTTCCGCCGACCATGGCCAACGTGTCCTGCATCGTGGTGAAGGGTGACCCGAGTACCGGCTCGAAACCGGCCGAGCGACAAGCCGCGACCATCAGATCGTGCAGCGGCGCGTTTCGGGTGCGGTCGGCCAGGCGCAACGGCATCCCGGCCAGCTCGGCGAGGTCGACCGTCGGCGCGTCGGACAGCGGATGATCGATCGGGAGCGCGACGGCGATCCGGTCTTGCCACACGGGGATCAGGCGCAGTTCCGGACTCTCGGTGACGCCGCGCACGAATGTGGCGTCCAGGGTATGCGTGCGGACCTGGTCCAGCCTGGTTCGGGTGGGTGCGGATATCAGTTCCACCTGCACCGACGGGTCGAGCCGCTCCAGCGATGCGAGGATGCGGTCCAGATGCTCGCCGAGGCCGTCGCTGGTACCGAGGCGGACCAGGGTGGATCGGGCGTTGGACAGGTCCGCGATCGTGGCACGCGCGCGACTCTCGGCGGCGAGCACGGCTCGCGCTTCGGGCAGAAAAAGGTGACCGGCCGCGGTGAGCCGGACCCTGCGCGGGGAGCGATCGAACAACTCGACCCCGAGCTCCCGCTCCAGCTTGCGGATCTGCTGGCTCACGGCCGCCTGCACGATGTGCAGCCGCTCGGCGGCCCGCCCGAAGTGCAGTTCCTCGGCGACGGTGACGAAGTACCGCAGTTGGCGCAATTCCACCGCACCAGTCTCCCCTGGCACCGTAGGGGCCCGAGCGAGGCCCGGCGATCATGATTCCTGATCGCTGCGAATACGAACTGCTCCTTGGTCGCTTCTGCGATTTCGGATGAACTGAAACCCGTCCGAGAAGTGCGAATCGAAGGAGATGGCAATGCCGATCGTGACCGTTCAACAGGGACCGCGCACCGTCGAATTGAAGCGGGAACTGGTCCGCCAGATCACCGAGGCGTTCGTCAGCGCCTACGCGATCCCGGCGGAGACCGTGCAGGTCTGGATCCACGAGGTGCCCACCGACAGTTGGGGCGCGTCGGGGGTGCTGACCGTGGACAAGTGAGCTGCCCAGCGCGTCCGGTCGAATGACCGACAGGGCGAGTGCTCGCACTCGCCCTTCGCGCTGTCAGGCAACTCCGTCGGTGCAGACCACGGCCCGCGTGGACGATTCGGCGGCACCGCCGCCGCGTCGCGTGAACCGAAGCGCTCCGGCCGCCCACAGCGCGACGCCGATGTACAGCATCTGCTCCGGAATCCGCGCCCACAGTGGTGTCGCGGGTGCGCCGTTGAACGGGACGTCGGACACGGCGACGTAGATGTTGGCGGGCAGCATCACGAGGAACAGCGCGACAAGCCCGAGCCCGGCCGGTCGGCGGGTGTTCGCGCGGAACAGGCCGACCGCGCCAAGCAGTTCCAGCGCGCCGGTCAGGTAGATCATCAGGCTGGGAAACGGCACGAACGGCGGCACCATCGGAATGAAGTCCGTATGGGTCGGTGCGGGAGAGTCGGCGAAGGCCTCGGGAAGGAAATGCGTTGTGCCGGTCATGATCAACATCACGCCGAGGGCGTAGGCAGCGCAGGTGGACCACGCGCCGAATCGGTGTGCGCCGAGCACGCCCGACGCGCGCAGGACGAGCAGGGTGGTCAGCAGAACGATCAGGGTTTCCATCATGACTCCAGGGAGATGGGCCGGTCGGACACCGGCCGCGGTGTGCGGGTGAATCGGACGAGCAGGTAGAGCAGGACGCCGATCGGCGCGAACAGGATCGTGAGCACCAGCAGCGGGCTGGTCAGCAACGGCGGAAGACCGCGGGCGCGGCTGTCGAGAAAGACCCAGCGCCCGAGAAACAGGTCGAAGGCGACGAAATGCGCCCACGCAGCCGCAGCGCCTGTTCCTTCGCCGAGAACCGATTGCAGCCCAGCCAGATTCGGGTCGATCAACGCGCCGGCGAACGCGCCGAACTGCGGCACGATCAGCGCCGTGTAGATCACCAGTGGGGGCACGCAGATGAGCGGTGATGCGACAACGGCACTCGTCTGTCGCCACTTCGGCGCCAGGATCATCAGCGCCCAGAACGGCGCCGCGAACCAGAAGGTGATGTCGAAGAGCAGGTTCGTCATCGGGACGCACCTACTGAGACATGTTGCAAGCAACCATGTTTCGAACGTAGGGTCCGGGACCCCGAGATTGTTGCGGCAACGCCGATTGCGCCGAAAGCGAGCAGCGTCGCCGCGTCAGGGTGGGCCACCGACTGCCCGCGCAGCGCCTGCCAGGTCAGCACGGCGAGCAGGGCGCCGTAGGTCGCCGAGGCAATCACGACAAGCGTTCGCCTGGTCTCCATCGATCGCAATGCCGGAATCCGCCGCGCTCCCAGCTCGAGGACGATCAGCACCAGGGGTATCGCTTGTAACGCGTGCATTCCTATGAAGTGCGGAATGCGCAGATCGCCGCCGACGGTGCTCCAACCGAGGATCGGCAAGCCGGGTCCGCCATCGGCCGGGCCGACGGTGTGTGCCCCGCTGATCGAGCCGCCCGTCGCCCGCTGTACAGGCGTTTCCCGCACCATCAGAATCCCCGGTGCGGCGCCGGCCAGCGACAGCACGGTGCCGTATCGGATCGCCGTATCGCGGGCGCGATCCCTCGTCGGGTTGGCGAACAACACCACGGACACGACCAGTGTCGCGAGCCAGACTCCCACGATCGTGGAGCCCATGGTCTCCCACAGTGCGGCGTTCAACGGCGTCGTGAAATTGAAATGGCTGGTGGTCCCGCGCACGATCTGGGTGACGATGACGACCAGCTCCAGCGCGAGCCCGAGCGCCGCGACCGTCCCCGCCCACCACGCGATTCGGCGCCAGCGGGTGAGCTGGGCGATCAGCCACGACCACGTGACGGCGTAGATCAGCACAGACAGGGCGAATTTCACGGATTTGGCCCAGACCGGCAGTCCGGTGAGGGTGCGGTCGTCGATGACCATGGCCGCGATCGATGCGACGGTGAGGATTGCCATCGCGACGGCGAGCAGCATCAGCGGGCGATGCCAATGCGATGCGGGGGAGGGCAGAGTCATACTGTCCAACTTTCGGGAACGGTAACTATCGATAGTTGTACTATCTACTCTGATTATGGATAGCTGTACTTCTCACTGTCAATACGTGGACCGAGACCGAGGAGTCCGATGCGGATCGCCGAACTCAGCCGCGCCAGCGGTGTCCCTGCCGCGACGATCAAGTACTACGTGCGCGAGGGCCTGCTGCCTTCCGGTGTGCGAACCCACCACAACCAGGCCGAATACAGCGACGACCACATCAGCCGCCTGCGGCTGATCCGGGCGCTGGTGGATATCGGCGGCCTGTCCGTCGGAGCGGCCAAAGAGCTGCTCGCCGTGCTCGACAGCGGCAGCCTGTCCGCGCGGGACTCGCTCGGCCATGTGCAGTACGCGCTGGGCGGGCGCAGATCGCCGGTTGGCGACGAGCAACGGGAGGCCGCCGCGGGGGAGGTCGCGGCGCTGCTCGACCGCCGCGGCTGGCACATCGACGAGGAGAGCCCCGCCCGCGGCACCCTCGTCGACGTCTGCGCCGCGCTGCGGCTGCTCGGCCACGCCGACGTGGTGGCCGCGATGGATGACTACGCCACCGCCAGCGAAGCCATCGCCGCCACCGACCTCGACCTGGTCCGCAATGAACCCGACCTGGAGCGGATGACCGAAACCGCCATCGTCGGAACCATCCTCGGCGACACCCTCCTCTCGGCCCTACGCCGCCTGGCCCAGGAGCACCTTTCCGCCACCCTCCTGCCCCCGCGGGAAGGGATCTGACGTCCCACGCGAACCGGCGAGGTTTAGCCGGGCCCACCTGCGGCATGACCGAGGTAGGAGACCATCTGAAGCACGAAAGGAGTTGCTCATGCCCGATCAGCTGAATGATGTGCGGGTCCTGATCATCACCTCGAATACGGGGGTGGAACGGGACGAATTGGTGGTGTCGCGCGACGAACTCCGCAAACGGGGCGCGCAGGTCACGCATGCCGCGCCGAAGCGGGAACAGGTGCAGACGTTTCACCGTGACGTGGACAAAGATGCTGTCGTGCAACCTGATTCGTCGCTCGACGAGGTTTCGGGAAACGATTTCGACGTGCTGGTGGTGCCTGGCGGCACGGTGAACGCCGACAAACTGCGGGTCACCGAGCGAGCCGTCGAACTGGCCAAGGAGTTCGCGAACGCGGGCAAGCCGATCGCCGCGATCTGCCACGGCCCCTGGCTGCTCGTCGACGCCGGTCTGCTGCCAGGAAAGACACTGACCTCGTACTTCTCGCTGCGCACCGACATCACCAACGCCGGGGGAGCGTGGGTCGACGAACCGAGCGTGCAGTCACCGGAGGACGGGTGGACCCTGATCACGTCGCGTAACCCGGGCGATCTCGCCGACTTCGTCGGTGCCATCACCCAGGAGCTGGTCCCCGCCTCCTGATGCGGCAGCCGGGGTAGGGTGCGGCGGTCGCACGGGTTCGGGTCGAAGCCGTCGGCGGATCTCGTAGCCGACGCTGGTGAACGTGGCGGCGAACAGCCTGCCCGCGGACCGCTTGCCCCGGGCAAGCTGATCGACAACCTACGAACGCAACTGGCCGAGTAGCACCGCAACGACCTCGGACAGTGGTGGCAAGTAGCCGCCACGCCGGGGCGGATGCAGCCAATACCGGTGTTCGCGGGTTAGTCGCCCATACCCGGTAGGCAGGATGACATTCGCACGGTGGGGGCCGATGTCGATGCCGTATCTGTCCATCACAGTTCGGACTTCCGCGCACGGCGTGCGGTCGTAGCGGACGAGGAAAGTACACCGAACCGGCTTCTCCCGTGCCAACACCGGCCCCGCCAAGCCTCGAATCTTCAGACCCGAAAGCATCTGTTCCCCGATCTCGCCGGGGGTGTTGATCACGGACATACCTCCCAGCAGCGGCAGGATGACGAACCGTGGCGCAGTGCAGTGTGTTCCAGCCAGTCCGCACGCCTCGTAGTGTGCGGCCCATTGCTCGGCCGTCACTGGCATGGTCGTCACCGCGGCCATCGCTCGGCACGCTCGTTCGGAACCATCCGGCGCGAATCAACTAGCGTGTTCCGTGCTCGCTGTCGAACTCGGCAGATGTCGGTTGTGCACTCGAGGTGAACCTGCATCGCGAGATGTGCCAGTTCAACCGTGAACTCTCCTGGATCGACAGCGCACAGGCCCGGCGAGTGGAGCTGGTGCGAGTGCGGTGCTTCCGGCCGTGCCCTCTCCCGTTCGATGCGGTCGATCACGGCCCGAACCGTGCGGCGCTGTCCGCTGCTGTGGTTTCCGAACGCCGGCATTCTCAATCCCCCTCTGTTACCCGGTGACATGGTGATCGGAAGCTTGTCCCGCGGTGCGGTCCAGCCGCGTCGCCCGTGGTGTCTCATGTGCAGCTGCGGAGGCGCTCGTTGTATCTTTTATGTCTCATTGATGCGTTAGGATCGGGCAATCCGTCGAGGGCAAGGCAGCCATGGGAACTGTTCTCAAAGCTCTTCTCCAGCAGCGCCACTTGCAGACCGTCTCTTCGTTCAACCATCAGTACGACCAGCTCGCCCGTAAGACGGAGCCGGAGCTGATCGGAGCAGGCCCGAAAAAGGCCCAGTTCTATCGGTGGTTGTCCGGCGACATCACGGGGCTGCCGTATCCACATCACTGTCGAATCCTCGAGGCGATGTTTCCTGGCTGGTCGACCGACGAGCTATTCGAAGAATATTCGGAGTCGATAGATCTCGACCGTGCCTCTCGTGCTGCACGCCCAGCTTCCATGACCGCGCGAGGGACAGCCGACCTGGAATCGGTCTTTCCCACCCGTACCGATTTCCTCCAGTCGATGTCGCCGAGTGCACTGTTTCACGGAGCGGCCCGGGTCGACATGGCGGGATTGTCGTTGAATTTGCTGTGCCAGCAGCTCTCGGATACAGCAGTCATCGATCTGCTCGAAGCCGGAACTACGATGCGGTGCTTGTTCCTGGATCCGCGCGGGCACAATATCCGCGATCGCGAAGTCGAGGAAGGCCACGAAGCTGGTGTGCTGTCGAGCTTGACAGAGCTGAACATGCAGTCGCTCAGAAGGATATGTCGGAAGGTCGGTCCGGATGTAGATTGCCGCCTTCAGATCCGAACCTACGATGAGCCCATCCGATTCAACATCACGGTCGTCGACTCGAATCTCTGCATCGTGCAGCCGTACATGCCCAGAGCGAGAGGGGTCGAGTCGCCGACCTTCGTCGCTCGAAAATCGCTCGGACCAGGCATTTTCGATACATTCTCGGCTCTGTTCGAGTCGATGTGGAGCGGAGCGCGTGAGGTGGCGGCACGATGACCCACAAGGTGGGCGATCTTCTCGGGCTTGCGCGGGCGGCGGTCGCCAAGGGATGCGAGCTGCTGAGTACCGTTGGCCCTGGGGAGATACGGGCCAAGGGGGACCGCGATTTCGTCACCGACTTGGATCGGCGGATTCAGGATGTGATGCGGGATTTCCTGGCTGAAGCAGTCGACGGCATCGGTTTCATGGGAGAGGAGTCCGAGGATGCCGACATCGGTCCGACCGAGGACTATGTGTGGGCACTGGATCCGATCGACGGCACATCGAATTTTATTCACGGGCTTCCACTGTGCGCGATTTCCCTTGCGCTCGTTCATCGCGGGCAACCAATTGTCGGGGTGATCGGTGCACCCTTTCTGAATCTCGAGTATCAGGCTGCGGCCGGTCGGGGTGCCTTTGCCAATGATCGCCGGATCTGCGTCAGTGACACCGCAATCCTCGGAAGGGCCATCGTTTCCCTCGGAGATTACGCGGTCGGATCCGGAGCCGCGCAGAAGAACGAGCGGCGGTTCGCGGTGACGGCTGCGCTGGCCGAGAAAGTCGAACGGATCCGCATGTTCGGCTCCGCGGCGATCGACCTCGCCTGGGTGGCGGAAGGAAGGACGGACGCGTGCGTGATCCTGTCGAACAAGCCGTGGGACACCGCTGCCGGTGTCCTCATCGCGCGTGAGAGCGGCGCGGTCGTCAGCGACTCGACGGGTAACCCACACAGCTTCCGTTCCCGCGATACCATCGCCACCACACCGCGCATTGCCGAGTCGCTCTTCGCGGCGGTTGACCGCTGAATCCGCAGCGGTGCTATGGCCGCCGGCACGCGAAAAGGCCGCCTTCCGCATGATTCGCGGAAGGCGGCCTTCTCGTGGTGGTTAGAGCCAGAGTTCAGGAGGCTCGTCGAAGTCGAGACCTGCCTGCCGGGCCTTGAGTACCATCTTCTTGTCCCATTCCCGATGTGCGCGAAGCGCCTGGCGGAGTTCACCGATCTGCCCGGCCATCTGCTGGCTTTGGGCGATGGCTGTATCGGACAAGGTCTTCGCCGCGTCGGCCTTCGTTTTCGTCGTATTCGCATCGACCGACTTGCGATTCGCCAGCGTGGTGACCACCGCCGACATCACCGAGCTGCTGGCGACGAGCACGAGAATCGAGAACAACGGCGATGTAGTGACATTCATAGCGCCCCCTCTCGCTGAAGTTCACCGAGTCGCCTGAAGTCGTGCCAGACCTGCTGTCGCTTCCACCGGAGCGCGACACCGAGATCGATGATCCGAGCTACCGAAGATGACGCACAGCAGCACTTCGAAGGTGTTGCGGCGCATCGCTCCCCGGTGGCGGTTCATGGCTCACTGATTCAGCAGATCTGCCGCCCGGTCGCCGAGCTGGTCGACGAGTCCCTGATTGCGGATCATGAACACCGCTACCGTGGTGGCTCCGGCGGCACCTGCGGTCAGCCAGCCTGCCAGGGATTCCGGCAGCAGGTTGCCGAGACCGAGCAGCGCGGTAGCCAGGGCGGCCCCAGAGCCGAGCGCGGCGGCGGTGGCTTTGTTGTATGCGCCGAGATTGCGCAGGAACTTGCCCATTTCCTTCTCCTTCTCTCAACCCTGCGGGTCGTGCAGGAATGTGTCGATGCCGGCACACCGAGACCGTTGCCAGGGCCTGGCGCGGTGTCCAGTAGCTGCGGCGTACTCGAAATCTTGGAATGCCTTGGAATGTGCCCGACACCATCGCCTTGGTCACGATCGATGTGGATCGACGCATTTGCGCGGCTGGATGATCACCGATGACGGCGGTGTCGTGATTCGGCCCAGCGGGAGTGCGAGACCCGGAAAAGATGATGTCGTCGCCGTTGGTGACGGGCATAGCGTTGAATTCCATCGAATACTCCGTTCGGGCTGCCGGGTTTTGTCGACCGCAATATTTGTCGCCCCGAGCGCATGATCGAATCGGATGCCGGAACCCCGGCCTGACCGTGGGAACGGAGGGGTAGGCCCTGTGGTGGCCGAACCGCCGCCCTGAGCATGGATCGAGCAGTCTGCTCAGGGCGGCGATCGGTGTCATCCGCTGGCCGGGCGTCGGAGGCCCGGACGTTCGGTCAGATGCCAGGTCCAGCGACGTAGGTGAAGGCACCCGTCGCGGTGACGGTGCCTCCGGCGGTGCTGACCACGATGTCGACGGCACCGGCGGCTCCCGGCGGGGTGACCGCGACGAGCTGCGTGTCGGAGTTGACGGTGAACGACGCCAGAACACCGCCGAACGTCACCGAATCAGTGGTCGTCAGTGCAGTGCCCGGGATGATCACCGAAGTGCCGCCGGCAGTCGGACCGGAAGCGGGGACCGGGATGCCGATAGTGGGCAACGCGACGTAGGTGTAGAAGACCCCACTACTGGTGCCACCCGGAGTGGTGACGGTGGCCTGCACCACCCCGGTCCCGGCCGGTGCGACCGCGGTGATTTGCGTATCGGAGTTGACGGTGAACGACGTCGCCGGTGTAGCTCCGAAAGTGACCGCGGTGGCCCCGGTGAGACCGGTGCCGGTGAGAGTGACCGTCGTACCCCCCGCCACTGGACCTGCGACCGGACTGAGGGAAATCAGAGCAGGCAGCGCGACGTAGGTGTACAACTGGCCGTTACTGACGCCGCCTGCGGTCGTGACGGTGACCAGTACCGCGCCGGTCCCAGCCGGTGCGACGGCGGTGATCTGTGTGGCGGAGTTGACGGTGAACGAGGTCGCCGGTGTGGCTCCGAAGTTGACCGCGGTGGCTCCAGTGAGGCCGGTGCCGGTGATAGTGACACTGGTCCCGCCCGCGATGGGCCCCAGTGTGGGACTCAGGGAGCTCAGGGAGGGTACCGGGACGTAGGTGTAGGCGACACCACCAGTCGTGCCACCCGGAGTGGTGACGGTGACCAGCACCGTTCCGGTTCCGGCCGGTGCGACGGCGGTGATTTGCGTATTGGAGTTGACAGTGAAGGAGGTCGCCGGTGTGGCTCCGAAGTTGACCGCGGTGGCTCCGGTGAAGCCGGTGCCGGTAAGGGTGACGGTGGTGCCTCCGGTTACCGGACCTGCGATCGGACTGATGGAGGTCAGCGAAGGTACCGCGACGTAGGTGTAGGCGACACCACCAGTCGTGCCACCCGGAGTCGTGACGGTGACCAGCACCGTTCCGGTTCCGGCCGGTGCGACC
>NZ_JBFRFQ010000051.1:0-48971 GCF_052114905.1 Nocardia sp. 2TAF39 | reverse complement strand
TACCGCAGTGGCTGATCGCCCTGGTGGCCCTCGCGCTGGTGGTGAGCATCAACCTCATCTCGGTGAAGTGGTTCGGCGAGCTCGAGTTCTGGGCCGCGCTGATCAAGGTGGTCGCGCTGGTCGCCTTCCTGATCATCGGCACGGTCTTCTTGGCCAGCCGGTCCACCCTGCAAGGTATGTCGACCGGCGTCGGTGTGCTCGCCGAGCACGGCGGCCTGTTCCCGGCCGGTGTGCTACCGCTGGTGACGGTGACGACAGGTGTCGTCTTCGCTTATTCGGCAGTGGAATTGGTCGGTACGGCGGCCGGTGAGGCGGAGAACCCGGAGAAGATCATGCCGCGCGCGATCAACTCCGTGATCGCCCGGATTGCGCTGTTCTACGTCGGATCGCTGGTGCTGCTCGGGCTGCTGCTTCCGTACACGGCATACAAGGCGGGGGAGAGCCCGTTCGTCACGTTCTTCTCGAAACTCGGGATAGGCGGGGCCGATTCAGTGATGAACATGGTCGTGTTGACCGCGGCCTTCTCCAGCCTGAACGCAGGTTTGTATTCGACGGGTCGCATTCTGCGCTCGATGTCGATGAACGGCAGCGCACCAGCGGCGGCGTCGCGAATGTCGAAGGGCGGTGTGCCCTATGTCGGCATTCTCGCCACCGGTGCGATCGCGCTGCTCGGCGTCGGACTGAACGCTGTGGTGCCGGAGAAGGCATACGAAATCGTGCTGAACATGTCGGCGCTCGGCACCATTGCCTCGTGGATGGCAATCGTGGTGTGTCAGTTGCAGTTGTGGCGTAGGTCGCGGCGCGGGCTCGTCGAACGTCCGTCTTTCCGGTTGATCGGCGCGCCTTATACGAGTGTGGCGACATTGCTGTTTCTCGTCGGCGTCGTCGTATTGATGGCCTTCAGCGACGATGACGTGCAGCGCGGCGCCGTGATCGCGGCCGTGATCATCATGATGCCGACGCTCGTTGTCGGCTGGCTCCTCGCGCGCAAGAACGTGGCGGGCATCGCTCGGCGGCGTGCGCGCATCACCGCCGGTTCTCGTGACCTGACCCCCTAGGTCGGTTCCGGCGGAAGCGCTGTCCGGTGAGTCCGTGGGTGGAAGCGCCGCAGATGGTGAACGGGTGGGATGCCAGGTGCACTCGGTGGTGCGGTGCGTTCGTTCTCCGCGAGCTCACGCACGCCATGCGACCGGGACGGATAGCCTGACGGAATGTCGGACACGGTGCCACTCAACGAATCCCTGGTTGCGCTCGTTCTGGGCGGGGGCGGTCCGGTCGGCCTTTCGTGGCTGGCGGGTTTGGCCGCCGGGCTGAGGGACAGCGGAATCGACTTGGCGCTGGCAGACCGATTCGTGGGCACCTCGGCCGGGGCGATCGTGGGCGCGGTGCTGGCCGACGGCGGTGATCCGGCGCGGTTGTTGCACCCACCGTCGACGTCGGCACCGGTGCAGGTGGATCCGGTGCTGATGGGGGAGATCTTCGGCGTCCTGCGTGCCCCTGGGCAGGATCCGGCCCAAGCGCGTCGCCGGGTGGGTGAGCTGGCGTTGTCCGCGCAGGTCGGCGATCCGGACGAGCACATCGCCCGCATCGGTACGCTGGCCGGTGTTTCGCAGTGGTCGACGCGCGACTTGGTGGTCACCGCGGTCGACATCACCACCGGCGAGTTGCAGCCGTGGTCCCGCGACAGCGGGGTGTCGCTGCAGGCGGCGCTGGCGTCGAGCACAGCAGTGCCGGGGGTGTTCCCGCCGATCCCGATCGACGGCCGCTACTACATCGATGGTGGGATGCGCTCACCGGTCAACGCGGACCTGGCCGCCGGCGCCGATGTGGTGGTGATCCTGGAACCGTTGGCGCACATGTTCCCGCGCATTCCCAGCGACCGCGAATTGGGTTCGGCCATCGAGGTTTCGATCGTTCCCGACGCGGCCGCTGCTGCGGTGTTCGGACTCGATCTGTTCAACTCGGCCGCGCTGGTCCCGGCGTATTCGGCCGGTGCGCGCCAAGCCGCCGATGCGGCGGTACTGCTGAAGGATGTCTGGCCAGCCCGCTGAACCGAAACCGAGCGCGAACCGGCCCGCGGGCTTGCTCGCCCTTCTTCGGCGGGTGGTCGTTTCTGGCAATCACGATTCGGCTGTGCGGTAACGGAGCACTTGCCCGACCCTACGCAGGGTCGGGCAAGCGGCTACACCGCAACCGGGACGATTACCCGGATACACCGTCGTTCACGGGACTGCTCGGGATCGAGGAAACATTCGCTCACGCCGAGTGAGAAAACCTCAATGATCATGAACTACTGAGGTTTTGACTGCTGACAGCGACTGCAGGGCCACGGATCCTGGCGGCGGGGTACTGAAGGCGACAGGTCCAGACCCAAACCGACCAGACGGATTTCACCCTTTACATGATGAATTCGGCGGCGATACTATCTGGTCCGATTCAGGCGAGCCGCCGGCGACACGCCAAGATCTAGTTGGTTGCTGGAGGTGGCCCTATCCATGCTGGCATGGTCTATGGAGGCCGTGCGGGACTGGCTCATCGCCAGAACCGCCGCCCTGAGCGGGCTGGATCCCGCTGCGATCGACGGACGCGAGCCGTTTACCCGCTACGGGCTCGATTCACTGATGTTGACCGCGCTCGCCGAAGAATTGAGCAAGGCAGGCGGCCATCCGGTGTCGCCGGTTCTGTTATGGGCGTATCCGACGCCGATCGGATTGGCAGGCCGGCTTACCGGCGCTGGGGCGACGCCATCGGCGCAGCACGAATCGCCAGGTCCGAAGCAGCCGATCGCGATTGTCGGTCTGTCCTGCCGGTTCCCCGGCGCTCCCGACGCGACGGCATTCTGGCGATTGCTCAACTCGGGCGCGGACGCGCTCACCGAACCGCCGAACGGCCGATGGGCCGGAGACGGTCCGCCGCGCGGCGGGTTTCTCGACCGGATCGACGAGTTCGACCCCGAGTTCTTCGGTATCTCTCCCCGGGAGGCTCCGCACGTCGATCCACAGCAACGGCTCATGCTCGAACTGATGCAGGAAGCTCTCGACGACGCGGGCATTCCGCCTCGCAGTCTCGGGGGCAGCCGAACCGGGGCGTTCGTCGGTGCGATGTGGAGTGAGTACGGGGCGGGTATTCGGGCGGACCCGGACCTGGTCACCCAGCACACGTTGACCGGAGGCGATCCGAGCATTATTCCCGCCCGGCTGTCCTACACGTTGGGTGCGCGCGGGCCGAGCCTTCAGGTGAACACCGCGTGCTCATCGTCGCTGGTCGCGGTGCACCTTGCGGCGCAGAGCCTGCGTGCAGGCGAGTGCGACCTTGCGCTCGCCGGTGGCGTCAGCCTGATGCTGGGGCCGGACACGGTGCACGCGCTGGTCCGGCTCGGCGCACTGGCACCGGACGGGCGGTCCAAGGCGTTCGACGCGCGTGCCGATGGATACGGTCGCGGCGAAGGTGCCGGGATGATCGTGCTGAAGCCGCTCGACCGGGCACTCGCCGACGGCGATCGGATTCATGGCGTGCTCGTGGGCAGCGCGGTGAACCACGACGGGTTCAGTAATGGCCTGACCGCGCCGAGCCCGCTGGCCCAGGAATCCTTGCTGCGCACCGCTTATCGCCGAGCGGGTATTGCGCCTGCCGACGTCGGGTACGTCGAGGCGCACGGGACGGGAACGGCGCTCGGCGACCCGATCGAGGCAAGCGCACTGGGTGCGGTGCTCGGCGCGGGCCGGGCTCGTGACCAGCTGCTGCCGATAGGTTCGGTCAAGAGCGCGATCGGGCATCTCGAAGCGGCGGCCGGGATCGCCGGGCTGATCAAGGTGCTGCTGGCGATGCGGCATCGCACCGTGCCGCCATGCGGCCAGTTCGAGGAAGCCAACCCACATATCCCGTTCGACGAATGGGGTCTGCGGGTGCCTTTGCGGTCGGAGCAGTGGCGAGGCGACGCGGGCGGTCGCCTCGTCGCCGGGGTGAGCGCGTTCGGTTTCGGTGGCACGAACTGCCATGTGGTCCTCGAGAGCGGCGAGGACGCCCCGGTCCACCTGCTGCCTCTTGCCGCGGACACCGAAGACGGCCTCCGCTCCGCGGCGCGGGAGCTGGCGACCGCTCGGGACCTGCCCCCGATCGCCCGGTTGTGCGCCGCAGCATCGGCGAAGGCGGACGGCTCGCACCGGCTCGCACTGTCCGTTCGCGACCACGACGATCTCGCATCGAGCGCGGAGAAATTCCTCAGCGGCCACGCCGGATCCGGGATCGGCACCGGAAAGGTCGACGGTGACCGGCCGCCGGTCACGTTTCTGTTCGGCGGTCAGGGCGCACAGTGGGCGGGGATGGGCGCGCGGTTGCTGCGTGAGCCGGCGTTCCGGTCGGCGATCACGCGGTGCGAGTCCGCGCTGCGCCAGCATGTCGACTGGTCCCTCACCCGGCTGCTGACCTCGGCCGACGAGAGCTGGATCGAGCGTACCGAGCTGGCCCAGCCTGCGATCTTCGCGATGCAGGTCGCGTTGACCGACCTGTGGCGATCATGGGGAGTCGAGCCGGATGCCGTCGCAGGGATGAGCATGGGTGAAGTCGCCGCCGCGCACGTCGCCGGAGCGATCAGCCTCGACGACGCCGCGCTGATCATGTGCAGGCGCAGCGCGATCGCCGGCGGACTTTCCGGCCACGGTGGCATGGCCGTTCTCGACCTGCCCACCGAAGACACGTACGAGCTGCTGTCCCGGCACGGAGGCGACGTATGGGTCGCGGGCCGCGCGAGCCCGGGAAGCACGGTGATCTCCGGCGATCGAGCAGCTATCCAGGCGATACGGGACGAACTTGCCGCACGATCGGTCGCGTCGGCGCGGATCAGGGTCGACTACGCCTCGCACAGTCCCTATGTCGACCCGGTGCTGCCCGAATTGCGGGCCGCGCTCGCCGACCTGCGGCCCGGCGGGACCCGAATACCGTTCTACTCCTCGGTCACCGGGACGCGGATGGACGGCGCGCTGCTCGATGCCGAGCACTGGGTGCGCACCGAACGCGAACCATGGCGATTCGACACCGTGATGGGCCACCTGCTCGCCGAGGGCAGCCAAATTTTCGTCGACGCCGACCCCCATCCGATTCTCACGTCGGTGGTCGAGCAGCACGGCGGCACGGCGCTGCCGACATTGCGTCGGGGGGACCGTGACCGCTCGACCTTGGTCGACTCATTAGGCGCGCTGTACACCCTGGGTGCCGCCCATCCGCCGACGTCGGACCGGGGCCGGACGCAGTTGCTGGTGCTTTCCGCCCGCTCGCGCGATTCCCTGCTGGCATCGGCGACAACGATGGCGCGCGAGCTCGGCAGTGATGACAACGACATCGTGCTACGCGACCTGTGTTATACGGCGGCGGTGCGGCGGGACCACTACGAACACCGGCTCGCGGTGACCGGCTCGTCTTCGAAGGAGCTGGCCGATTCGTTGCGTGCGACGGTTGCGGGGACTGTGCCCGGCAACTCGTGGCTGGGCAGCGTGGAGCATGGCGAGCCGCGAGGGACCGTGTTCGTGTGCTCCGGCCAGGGTTCGCAATGGGCCGGAATGGGCCGGAACCTGTTGCGTGCGGAACCGGTGTTTCGCGCCGCTGTCGAGGAATGTGAGAAATGGCTACGGCCACTGACCGAGTGGTCGCTGACGGCCGAGCTGACCGCGCCCGCGGAACGTAGTCGCCTCGATGAGACCGCGGTCGCGCAACCGGCCCTGTTCGCGATCCAGGTGGGGATCGCGCGGCTGTGGCAGGCATGGGGGCTCGTGCCGGACGCGCTGATCGGCCACAGCGTCGGCGAAGTCACCGCCGCGTACCTGGCCGGGTCGCTGTCCATCGCCGAAGCGGTCGAGGTGGTGTATCACCGGGGCCGGTTGATGCAGGCCGCGCCGGGAGAAGGTGGGATGGCTTCCGTGGAACTGCCCGCCGAGCGGGTACACGACATGCTGAGCGGGTACCGGGGTGAGCTCACGATCGGCGCGATCAACGACCCCTACTCGGCCGTCGTTTCCGGCCACGCCGCCGCACTGGCCGACTTGCTCGGACGGCTGCGCCACGAGGGGGTCCCATGCCGTGAGATCCGCGTCGGTTACGCGTTCCACAGTGCGCGGATGGACGCGGCCGGGCACGAATTGTCTCAGGCGCTCGGCATGCTTGCTCCGGGTCCGAGCCGGTTGCCCGTCTACAGCACAGTTTCCGGGAAGCTCGTTGATGATCCGCGATTCGACGCGGACTACTGGATGCGAAACGTGCGGGAGACCGTGCGGTTCGCGGACGCGATGAACGCCGCGATCTCCGACGGGTACCGGGTTTTCTTGGAGATCGGGCCGCACCCGGTTCTGTCGGAGAACGTTCAGCGATGCCTTGCCGCCCGGCGGATCGACGGTCACGCCATCGGTTCGCTGCGCAGGGGTGAGGACGAACAGTCCGCGCTGCGCCGCGCGGCCGGCGCACTCTACGCCAGTGGCTGCCTGCCGGACTTCGATCGGCTACTCGATACCGGCCGGGCCGTCTCAATGCCCGCTTACCCGTGGCAGCGGAAGCGATACTGGCTCGCAGCCGACCGGCGCACCGCGCTCTCCGCTGACGACGGGGGCCATCCGCTGCTCGGCGCGGGCCTGATCTCGGCGGTAGAGCACGGAACCCGATACTGGCAACGCACGCTGGACCCGGCGCGATTGCCGTATCTCGCGGACCTCACCGTGCGCGGGAACACCGTGCTCTCGGCGGCCGCCTTCGCCGAAATGGCGTTGTCTTCGGGCGCCGAGACGTACGGAACCGAAAACATCGCCATTACCGACCTGGCGTTCGAGCGAATGCTGGAAATTTCCGAGACGATCGTGCCCGCGACCCAGGCAGTGATCAACACGCAGGATGAACTCTTCCAGGTGTTCAGCCACCACGGTTCGGACTGGGTACGGCACGCGCTGGCCACCGTCGGTCCGGACGCCGGCAAGCCGGATGTGCGCGAGGAGCCCGCACTGATCAGGCACCGCTGCACCGCGCACCGGGACGGGACCGAGCACTACCGCGCGCTGGCCCGGGCTGGATTGGACATCGGAGAGCACCTTCGGGGCGTCTCGGAGCTATGGTTCGGCCAGGATGAAGTGCTGGCTCTGCTCGTGCCGCCGGACCCGGCGCACCGTCGAGGCACCGATTACCGCATCCATCCCACGGTGCTGGACGCTGGTCTGCAGGCGCTGATCGCCCTGTGCAACGGTTCGTCCGGCAGCAACGTGGTGACCGGGATCGGTCGGTTGCGAGTGCATCGGGCACCGGCACGCCCGGTATGGGCGCATGGCCGATCGGTGGGGCCGGGCTTCGACCTCTACCTGCTGGACGACGACGGCCGGGTACTGGTGGAAGCCGAGGACGTGCGCCTTCAGCCACTCCACTATCCCGATCCGGTCGCGGACTGCCTGTACACCGTGGAATGGCGCCAGCGAGCACACCGAGAACCGGTGCGAGACCGAGTTGAGCCGTGGATCGTGTTCGCGGGCGAGGATTGCCTCGGCGTCGAGCTCGCGGACGAGCTTCGGGCTCGAGACAAGCAGTGCGATCTGGTGACTGCGCGGACAGCGGACTTGACCGGAACAGCGTCCCTGCGGGCGGTTCTGGCTGGACCGGCGCCGGCCGGGGTGGTGCACATCGGAAGTCTCGGCAGCGCGAGCGCGCAGGTGCTGGCCGACGCGCTGGCCGGAATGGGCTGGCGCGATCAGCCACGGCTGTGGCTGGTGACCCGTGGTGCACAGGCGGTCGGCGAGCACACCTCGACGATGGATGTCGACCAGGCGGCGTTGTGGGGACTCGGCAGGGAGATCGGGCTCGATCATCCGGAGCTGCGCGTCACGCGGGTGGATCTTGCCGCGCGGCCGACGCCGAATGAGGTGGACACGGTGGTGTCGGAATTGCTCAGCGATGATCGGGAGACCGATATCGCCCTGCGTCCCGGTGGCCGGTTCGTGGCCAGGCTGATCCGCGTGCCGCAGGTCGGTGAGCGGGCGGCGCCGTTGCGGGCCGACGGCGCATACGTGATCGTCTGCGAGGATGCAGCACTCGCGGAGTCGTTCGCCGGGTGGATGACCGACCGCGGTGCGCGCAACGTCGTGATCCTGGACCGGACCGGTGCCATCGGGCCGATCAGCTTTCCTGGGGTACAGGTCCTGACCATCGACACGTGCGTTACCGACGACCGCGAGATGATCGAGCTGATCGCCGAGATCGAGGCCGCCGCGGGCCCCTTGTGCGGGCTCATCCACGCCGCGGGCGACGACAGCGCGTGGCGGTGGCATCAGCACACGCTCGATCGCAGGCTCGATCTCTTCGTGCTCTGCTCATCGGTCGCCTCGTTGTTCGGGTGCCTGGGTGACCCGATGGGAAGCGCGCGGCTGGACGCGATCGCACACCATCGCCGCGCTCTCGGCCTGCGGGCACTGAGCCTGCACCTCGCGCAGGAAGGTATGGCGGCACACGGCATCACCGATGCGTCCTCGGCGGGTCTCGCGCGCGCGTTGGACCATGCGGTGCGCGCGGACCTCGGGCAGCTCGCGGTCATGACGCTGAACCTCCGGCACTGGTTCGAGTCGTTTCCCAGCGCGGCGGGCACACCGCTGTTCGACGAGATCGAATCCCGTGCCTCGGAGATCGCCACCGCATTCGCCGGCAGGCTGGCCGCGGCCAGTGCCCAGGAACGGACCGGGTTGATCGAAGCGCACCTGCTCGAGCAGGTTTCCCTGACGCTGCACCGAGATTCCGCGAGCCTGAGCCGCAAGGCGACATTCCAGGACATGGGCATGGACTCGCTGATGGCGGTGGAGCTACGCAACCGGCTGGAATCCACGCTCGGCGTCCGATTGTCCGTCGCGCTGGTCTTCACCTACTCCACCATCATCGCGCTCGCCGCGTTCATCGCGGACGAACTCGCGGTGGCCGAACCTTCGGCTGCCGAGCCGGAACCGGACGATTGGTCTTCCGTCGCAGCGGACATCGATCTGCTCTCCGACGCGGAAGCCGAGGCCATGCTGCTGGACAGCATCCGGCTCGTCGAACAGGAACAGCGCGATGACTGAGCAGGCGTCGCCGGTGAAACAGGCGTTGGCGGCCATGCGGACCCTGCAAACAAGGCTGGACCGGGAGCTGCTGGCGAAGACCGAGCCGATCGCCATCATCGGCATGGGGTGTCGGGTGCCGGGCGGTGGCACCGGCCCCGACGAGTTCTGGCGGCTACTCGACGACGGCGTCGACGCCATCACCGAAGTGCCCCCGGACCGGTGGGCGGGCGAGGACACCGGAGCTCCACGCTGGGGCGGTTTTCTGTCCGATGTGGACAAATTCGACGCGGCTTTCTTCGGTATAGCGCCACGGGAGGCCGAGGCGATGGACCCCCAGCAGCGCCTGCTGCTGGAAGTGGCCTGGGAGGCGCTGGAACGGGCCGGGCACGCTCGGCCCGACCGGCTGACCGGCTCGAGGACCGGTGTGTTCGCCGGCGTTGTCGTCACCGACTACGACCGGCTCAGCATGGGAAGACGGGACATCTATACCGTGACCGGCAACGGGCACTCGTTCCCGGCGGGACGGCTGTCCTACGTGCTCGGGCTTCAGGGCCCGAGCATGGTCGTGGACACGGCGTGCTCGTCGTCGCTGGTTGCCGTGCATCTCGCGGTCCAAAGTCTGCGATCCGGAGAGAGCACGATGGCGCTGGCCGGCGGGGTCAACCTCATGCTGGCCAGAGACATGACCGACATGCTGGCCAGTTCCCGCGCGCTGTCCGAAGACGGGCGATGCAAGACCTTCGACGCGCTGGCCAACGGCTATGTCCGGGGCGAGGGCTGCGGGATGCTGGTCCTGCGGCGGCTTTCCGACGCGGTGGCAGACGGCGATCCGGTGCTCGCGGTGATCCGTGGTTCCGCGGTGAACTCCGACGGCCGTTCCTCCGGGCTGACCGCGCCGAACGTCTCGGCGCAGAAGGCATTGCTCCGTCAGGCCTTGCGCAGTGCTCGCGCCGACGCGGCGGACATCGGCTATGTTGAGACGCACGGCACCGGAACGCCGCTCGGCGATCCGATCGAGGTGGACGCGCTGGTCGACGTGCTCGGCGGGCTGCGGGACGACGGTTCGCGCTGTGTGCTCGGCGCACTGAAGACCAACATCGGGCATCTCGAGGCGGCCGCCGGGATCATCGGGCTGATCAAGGTCGTGCTCACGCTGCAGCGGGAGCGTATCCCGGCGAACCTGCACCTGCGCACCGTCAACCCCAGGATCGACCTCACCGGAACCGCCCTGGTACTGCCGATAAATCCGGTCCCGTGGCCGAAGCGGGACGGCGTGACGCGGATGGCGGGCGTCAGCTCGTTCGGCATCAGCGGCACCAACGCGCACGTCATCGTCGCGGATCCGCCGGAGCACGCTGAGCCTTCCGCGACCGAACCGGGAGCGGCGCTGGTGCCGATCTCCGCGCGTCATGCGGGCGCGCTGACCGATCTGGTCGCCGCCTACCGGGCCAGCCTCGCCGAGCGGCAGGCGGAGGTCACCGATATCGCCTACACCGCGGCTGTCCGCAGGCACCATCACGAGCACCGCGCCGCACTGGTGCTGCCCGGCGACGGGCCGCCGCGACTGGTGGCGGGCACCGAGCCAGGCGAACGGCCGCGAGTGGTGTTCGTGTTTCCCGGCCAGGGCTCGCAATGGCTCGGCATGGGCCGCGCACTGCTCGCCGGTGAGCCCGTTTTTCGCGCGGCTGTCCAGACGTGTGACGACGCGATTCGAAATGAGACCGGATGGTCAGTTTTTGATGAATTGACCGCCGAGCCGTCCAGGTCTCGGCTGGACCGGGTCGACATCGTGCAGCCGGTACTGTTCGCGATGGAGGTCGCCTTGGCGGCTCTGTGGCGGTCGAAGGGCATCGAGCCGGACGCTGTCATCGGCCACAGCATGGGCGAGGTGGCTGCCGCGCATGTAGCGGGCGCGCTCACGCTTGCCGACGCGGCGCGGATCATCTGCCATCGCAGCCGGTTGCTGCGTGGACTGGCCGGGCGCGGCGCGATGGCGCTGGTGGACCTGCCGATGGATCGGGCGCGCGCGGCGCTGTCCGGGTTCGCCGATCGGGTGTCGATCGCGGCGAATAACAGCGCACGCTCCACCGTGCTCTCCGGTGACCCGGACGCACTGGACGAACTCCTGGCCGAACTGGCCGGTACGGGGGTTTTCGGTCGTCGGATCAAGGTCGAGGTCGCCGCGCACAGCCCGCAAGTCGACGCCATCACCGATGAGCTGAGTCGCCGACTCGGTGCGCTGACACCGGAGGCCACCACCGTGCCGATGTGGTCCACCGTGCTCGGAAAGATCTGCGCCGCAGCCGATTTGGATACCGCGTACTGGATACGCAACCTCCGTGAACCCGTGCTGTTCTCGGAGGCGGTCCGTGACTGCATGGCGCCGGGGCGCACGGTATTCGTCGAGCTGAGCCCGCACCCGATCCTGCTGCCCTCGATCGAAGAGGACGGGGGCACGGTCTTTCCGTCCGGGCGGCGCCAACACGACGAGCGAGCGGTGTTTCTCGAATCGCTTGCCGCGCTGTATGTCCGGGGTTGCCAGGTGAACTGGCCCGCACTCCACCCCGGGGGCGGGCGCTGCGTGCCGCTGCCTGCTTACCCGTGGCGGCGCGAGCGGTACTGGGTGGACCCAGCTCCGGGGCACCGCGCCAGCCATGGGCATCCATTGCTCGGCGAGCCGGTCAGCCCGGCGACCTCGCCAGGGACCCGGATCTGGGAACGCGAACTGGATCTGCCGTATCTGGTCGACCATACGGTGGACGGCGCGGTGGTGTTCCCAGCGTCAGGTTACGTGGAGATGGCGCTCGGAACGTCCCGGCGATCGTCGGTGCTGGAGGACCTCACATTCGACCGGATGGCGATTCTCGGGAAGGACGGCTCAGGACACGTCCAGCTCATCGAGGATTCCGGTCGTTTCCAGGTATATGTCCGAGCGACAAGGGACGAGCCGTGGGTTCCGTGCGCGCACGGAACGGTCCGTCATGGGGACGGCGGGCCACCGCCGGCCGAGCCACCGTCGTCGGTGCGGGACCGGTGCCGCACCGAGGTCGCCGTGGCGGAGCACTACGAACGGTATGCCAGGCGAACCATCGGCTACGGCCCGGCTTTCCGTGGTGTGCAACGGATCTGGGCCGGTGACGGTGAGGGCGTTGCCTTGGTCGAGCTGGCCGGATCGTCCTCGGGATATGTCTGCCACCCTGCGCTGCTGGACGCCTGCTTCCAGGTACTCGGGGGTGTGCTGCTCGACCGGCGGGCGACCGGCGGGGTCATTCCGGTGCGGATCGACCGGGTCCGCGTGCACCGGCCACCCGGTGCCCGCGTGTGGGTACACGCGCGCGCACGGTCCACCGAGGACACTGGGGATCTGCTGGTGTTCGACGAGGACGGCACGGTGCTGGTCGAGGTCGAAGGGCTGACGGTGGCAAGACCCGCCGGAGCAGAACCGTACCGGGACTGGCTCTACCAGGTGGCATGGCGCGCGGGGGAACGGCTCGTGCCACCGGAGCCCGGTGCGAGGACTGCCGGGACCTGGCTGGTGCTGACCGATTCCACCGGCGTCGGCACGGCGCTGGCCACGCTGCTCGAACAGCGTGGCCAGACCTGCGTACTGGTCGACAAAGAGGATTTCGACATCGCCGACGACGACGCGTGGAGCGCGCTGCTCGACAACGTCGCAGACGGAGGACGAGCCTGCGTCGGGGTGGTGCACCTGTGGAGCCTGGACACCACCGGTACCGAACACGTCACCGCCGACACACTGACCGCCGATCAGCGGATCACCGGACTCAGCACGGTGCGCCTGGTCCGCGCGCTCGCTCGCCTCCACCCGCGGGATCAGCCCCGGCTGTGGCTGGTCACCAGAGGAGCGCAGCAGGTAGGCCGCGAACCGGTCGCGGTGTCTCAAGCCCCGCTGTGGGGACTGGCAAGGACGCTGAGCGTCGAGCATCCCGAACTGGAGTGCACGCGGGTCGACCTCCAATCGGGATGGGCGCGAAGCCGTTGCGCTGAAGAACTCCTCCCCGAGCTGGTCGGCGCAGACGGCGAAGACGAGGTCGCGTTACGCGAGGAAGGGCGAAACCTGGCGAGGCTGGTACGGGCCTCCTTCGAGACCGGAAACACCGAACTGACCCTGACCAGGGGGACGTACCTGATCAGCGGCGGGCTCGGCGGGCTCGGCATCGGCCTGGCGGCCTGGCTGGCCGCGCGCGGGGCGCGGCACCTCGTACTGGCCGGACGGCACGATCCGGCTCCGGACGTGCAGGCCAGGATCGCCGAGCTCAGGAGGGACGGCGTCGAGGTCGTGGTCGCGCGGGCGGACGTGGCCCGGCGCCAGGACGTTGCCCGGGTGCTCACGGATATCGACGAGCGGATGCCGCCACTGCGTGGAGTGCTGCACGCGGCCATGGTGCTCGACGATCGGACCATTCTGGAACTGGACGCCGAACGGTACGACCGCGTGCTGGCACCCAAGATGCGGGGCGCGTGGAATCTGCATGAGCTGACCGGCGACCGGGAGCTGGAGTTCTTCGTCATGTACTCGTCGGCCTCGGCCCTGCTCGGCTCACCAGGACAGGCCAACTACGCGGCCGCCAACGCATTTCTCGGCGCGCTCGCGCGGCATCGGGAACACGGTGGCGCAACGGCATTGTGCGTGGACTGGGGGTTGTACTCGCAGGAAGGCATCATGGCAGGACGGAACACGGAAGGGGAGCGCCTCGCGCATCGGGGGATCGGCACCCTGACCCCCCAGCAAGGCATGGACATCCTCGGTCTCCTGCTCGGAAGCGGCATCAGCCAGGTCGCGGCGGCCGATCTCGATCTCCGACAGTGGTTGGCGTTCTACCCGGCTTCGGCAGGCGCGTCGCTGTTCGCTGAACTCCGTGACGACGGCACGGAGAGCGGCAGAAGACCATCGGTTCCCTGGTTCGCAGATCGGCTGCGTGCGGCCACGCCTGCCGAACGCCCGAGCCTGATCGACGCCGTCGTGACCGAGCAACTCGGCCAGATCCTGCACCTCGACGCCGCTCTTGTCGACCGGAAGGCGCCGCTGACCACCCAGGGAGTCGACTCGCTGATGGCGCTCGAACTCCGGAACCGGCTGGAGTCGGCGCTAGGCGTCCGGCTGTCCGCGACGCTGCTGTACGCCGCACCGACGGTGCGAGCACTGACCGAACAGCTACTCGGCGTGCTCGGCATGGCCGAGCCGCAGGTCGCCACCGACGAGTTCGACGACCTGACCATAGCCGACCTTCTGGCGCAGATCGACGGTTCGATCGACCGGCTCGAAAGCGGGGACCTGCCGTGACCCTCGTCGACGAGGAAGGCTACCGCTCACGTCTTGTCAAAGCCGCTTCCGCGCTGCGCAGTCTGGAGGCCGAGGTCGCGCGGCTGACACGGCAGCATACCGAACCTATCGCGGTGATCGGCATGGGTTGCCGCTTCCCCGGCGGCGTCGATGACCCGGAATCATTCTGGGCACTGCTTTCCGACGGCGTCGACGCAGTGTCCGAGCGACCGGCCCGCGCCACCGACGATGCCACGAGAACAGGAGCCTTTCTGTCCGCTGTGGACGGTTTCGACGCGGCGTTCTTCGGGATCTCACCGAGAGAGGCCGCCGCGCTGGATCCGCAACACCGGCTGCTGCTCGAAGTCGCATGGGAGGCGCTGGAAGACGCGGGGGTAGTGACCGAGCGGCTGGCCGGCAGCAGAACCGGCGTGTTCGTCGGTATGAGCGGCAACGACTATTTGCTGCTCAGCGCCCGATCCGGCGCCATGGGTGGGTATGCGGGCACCGGAACAGCCCACAGTTTCGGTGCGGGCCGATTGTCGTATCTGCTCGGGCTGCGCGGGCCGAGTCTGTCTGTGGATACCGCATGCTCGTCGTCGCTGGTCGCGGTGCACCTGGCGATCCGGAGTCTGCGCACAGGGGAGAGCTCGCTCGCGCTGGCCGGCGGAGTGAACCTCGTTCTCGACGACTCGGTGACCGAGATGGTCGCCGATCTGCAAGCGCTGTCACCGGACGGCCGGTGCCGCACGTTCGACGCGCGTGCGAACGGGTTCGTCCGGGGCGAGGGTTGCGGAATCGTGGTGCTGAAGAAACTGTCCGACGCACTGGCCGACGGTGATCGGGTGCTCGCCGTGCTGCGGGGTTCCTCGATGAACTCGGACGGTCGCTCGGCCGGACTGACCGCGCCGAATCCACTGGCGCAGCAGGACATGCTGCGTCAGGCGTTCGCCGATGCGCGCGTGCGCCCCGGCGACATCGGATACGTGGAAACCCACGGCACCGGCACCGCCCTCGGGGACCCGGTCGAGATCGAGGCCTTGACCGAGGTTTTCGGCGAGCCGGACCAGGACCGCGGCGATTGTGTGCTCGGCGCGGTCAAGACCAACATCGGGCATCTCGAGGCTGCCGCCGGTATCGCCGGACTGATCAAAGCGGTGCTGGTCTTGCAGTACGCGGAGATCCCCCGCAACCTGCACTTCAGCGCCTTGAACCCGAGGATTTCCCTGACTGGAACACCATTCGTGATACCGAAGACAGCTGTTGCGTGGCCCGAAGGCGAGCGGTCACGGATCGCCGGGGTCAGCTCGTTCGGCATGAGCGGCACCAACGCGCATGTCGTCGTCGCCGAAGCGCCAACGGCCGAGCAGGTGCCACCGCGCGCCGGACCGATCCTGCTTCCGCTGTCGGCGCGAAGCTCGCCGGCACTGACCGAGCTGGCTTCGGCACACGCGAGGGTCCTCGAGCGGGAGAGCGATCCGCACGATATCGCCTACACCGCGGGTGCCCGGCGTGATCATCATGAGCGGCGGATCGCGGTGGTCGGCGAGTCCGGTGCCGAGCTGGCCGAGAAGCTGCACGCCTTGGCGCGCGATGGTGTCACCGCGGCACGGGCCGACGCACCGCCCGCGCTCACCTATGTCTTCTCCGGACAGGGCGCGCAGTGGATCGGCATGGGAAGGCAGTTGCAAGCCAGCGAGCCGGTCTTCGCCACCGCGCTCGGTAGATGTGATGAGCTCATCGCGCAGAACGCGTCGTTCTCGCTGCTCGCGGAACTGGCCGCGCCGCCGGACCGGTCGAGGTTGCAGCGCACGGAGGTCGCCCAGCCCGCGGTGTTCGCCATTCAGATCGCGCTGTCCGCCCTGTTGTCCTCATGGGGCGTTCGACCGGACGCGGTCATCGGGCACAGTGTCGGCGAGATCGCCGCCGCGCAGGTCGCGGGGGCGCTGAGTCTCGCGGAAGCCATCAGGATCGTGGTGTCGAGGGGGCGCATCATGTCGCGGGCACACGCCTCGGGGGCGATGGTCGCGGTCGCGCTCAGCCAGGATGAGATCGCGGCCTCGATGTCGACAATGGACACTTCGGTCGTGGTGGCGGCTATCAACGACGACAGGTCCGTCGTGCTGTCCGGCACGCTGGACGAGTTGCACACCGTGCTCGACCCGCTCCAGCGACGAGGCGTTCGCTGCCGCCGGCTACCGGTCGACTACGCGTTCCACTCGCCGTCGATCGCGCCGCTGGCCGTCGAACTCGCGGAGGAACTCGGCACGGTCGAGGCCGGCCGGACCGTGTGCCCCCTGTACAGCACGGTCCGCGGCGACCGGATCGCCGGAACTGAATTGACCGGGGGATACTGGGCGGACAACGTCCGGCATCCGGTCCGGTTCGCCGAAGCCGTGCACGCCGCGGCCAGAGATGGGCAGCAGGTTTTCCTCGAGATAGCACCGCATCCGGTGCTCTCCGGCCATGTCGCGAACTGTCTCGGCGGGGGAGCGGCATTACCGACGCTGCGCAGGGAACGTCCTGAACTGCGCGGCCTGCTCAGCTCGGTCGCCGAGCTCTATACCGCAGGGTATCCGGTGGACTTCGCCGGCCTTTACCGGGATCGCCGCCGGGTGGTGTCGTTGCCGCGCTATCCGTGGCAGCGCAGGCGTTACTGGCTCGACACCCCGGAACCGTCGAGGGCAGAGGCGGCCGCGGAGCCGATGCACTGGGTCGATGAGCTGCTCGGACTGCCGGACATCGAGCAGGAAGCCGCGATCGAGTCAGCCGTGCGCACGGACGCGGCTGCCGTGCTCCAATTGTCTTCGCCTTCCGATGTGCCGGTCGACGGCATGTTCATGGAACTGGGCATGGATTCGCTGATGACGGTGCAACTGCGGCACGAACTGGCCGCGCGAACCGGCCTCGCGCTGCCGGCGACCCTCGCCTTCGATCATCCGACCCCACGGGCGATCACCCGGTACTTGCTGAAGGTGCTCGCCGAGCATGGAGAAAATGGATCATGATGAAGGTATACGGGACGGCCACCAGCGCGTGTACGCACAAGGTGCTGATGGTGCTTGCGGAGAAACATCACCACGCCGAGCTGGTCGAGGTGAGTGTCCTCGAAGGACACGACAAGTCGCCCGAACACCGGGAACGCCAGCCCTTCGGCGAGATTCCGGTACTCGACGACGACGGGTTCCTGCTGTACGAATCCCGGGCGATCATCCGCTACCTCGATCAGCGGCTGCCGGGCCCCGCACTGACGCCGGAACACCTCCAGCTGCGCGGGCTGATGGAACAGTGGATCAGCATCGAGCAAAGTTATGTCAGCGGGCCGGTGTGGGAGCTGGTCCGCGGCGGCCCGGTCTACGAGATCATCCGGGAAAGCCCCGCCGCACCGCTGTTGCCGCCACCGCCGGACCAGGACGCGATCGCCGCTGCCCGCGCTGCGCTGACCACACCGTTCGACGTCGCGGACGCCACGCTGGCCAGGCAGGAGTTCCTCGCCGGCCCCGAGTTCTCACTCGCCGAGGTCACCTGGCTGCCCTACTTGCAGTATCTGGTCGCCTCCAACGGCGCGGACCTGATCGATGCGCGGCCGAACCTGGCGCGGTGGTGGCGGGAGATCAGCGGACGGCCGACGTGGCTGCGGGTCGGCAAGGTGCTGGAGCGACCCGAATGAACCGGTTCGATCTGTGGGGTGAGCAGATGCGGGTCGATCCGTTGCCGACGCTGGCGCTGATGCGCGCCGAGGTACCGATCGCCCGGCTCTTCAATCCGCACCAGGGGGCGCCCGAATGGCGCGTGACCCGGTATGCCGACGTGGTCGAACTGCTCCGCGATCCCCGCTTCACCAAAGACAAGCGGAAACTGTCCGATCAGGCGCGCTCCCGGTACTTCCGGATCACCGAATTCGACCGGCTGGACAAGCATATGCTCTACGCCGATCCGCCGGAGCACACCAGGATGCGCGCATTGGTGGCCAGGGCCTTCACTCCCCGCCGGATCTCGGAGCTGCGCCCCCGTATCGCCGAAGCGACAACGAGGCTGCTGGACTTGGCCGAACGCCAGGACTCGGTGGACCTGCTCGACGCATTGGCCTTCCGGCTGCCGATCACCGTGCTGGTCGAGCTGATCGGGGTTCCGATCGAAGACCAGGAGCGCTTTCGGGAGTGGACCAGGATTCTGATTGCTCCGCCGTCGGAAGGAGACTTCGACGCCCTGCGCCGGATGGCGATCGAGTTTCAGCAGTACCTCGAGGAATTCCTCGCGCTGCGCCGCAGGCGGCCGCGCGACGATCTCACCAGTGCGTTGATCGAGGCGCAGACGCATGGCGACCGGCTGTCGTCAGTGGAACTGATGAGCATGGTGTTCCTGCTCATCGCGGCTGGTTTCGAGACGACGGGGAACCTCATCGGCAACGGCGTATGGGCACTGCTGCGGCATCCAGCGGAACTGCGGCGGCTGCGCGCCGCGCCGGAACTCATCGAATCGGCGATCGAGGAGGTGTTGCGTTACTGCCCGCCGGTGGCGAACAGCACCGGGGCTTTTCCGCTGACCGATGTCGAGTTCCGCGGCACGGTCATTCCGGCCGAGGAGTTGGTCGTCGCTTCGCTGCTGTCTGCGCATCATGATCAGGCGCAGTTTCCCGAACCGGACCGGTTCGACATCACCAGGACACCGAACCGGCACCTGGGTTTCGGCCTCGGCCTGCACTTCTGTCTCGGGGCGTCGCTGGCAAGAATCGAGGCGACGGTGGCCATCGGAACCCTGGTGCAGCGCTTTCCCGGACTGCGACTCGCGGCCGATCCGGACACATTGCGATGGAAGAACGGCGTATTCGTCAACGGCCTGGAATGCCTTCCCGTGACCTGGGAGGCGTGATGAGACACAATCGCGCAGCGCTCATCGAGCCGACGGGGTGCGGGAACCCCCGCACGACACAGGAGGCGAGATGACGGTCCGGGTGCGGCAGGCGGCGCTGGACGACCTGGACGAGATCATGGCCGTCGAACAGGACTGGGAGGAATCCCAGCGGGCGAGCCGAGACCAGATGATGGCTCGCCTGCGCGCGTTCCCTGAGGGATTCTGGATTTTCGAGCAGCACGACGAGGTCGTCGGCACGTTGATGGGCTTCCCCATGCGATACACGGCGGACAGGATTTCCGAACTCAGCGATTGGGACACGGTGACCGGCCACGGCTATTACCCCGAGATCGACTTGGACAGCGCGAACGCCATCTACCTTGCTTCCGGCTCGCTGAAGCGCAGCGCGCGTGGCGGCACGGCATACGCGGTGATGATGGAGACCCCGGTCGAACTGGCCAAGCGATTCGCGCTGAACTATGTCCTCACCGGAGCCAAGATCCCCGGCTACGACGCCTACTGCCGCCGGTTCGGCGAAATCGACGCCCGCGACTACGCGTTTCGTCAGCTCGGTGGCTGCCTCGTCGATCCGTTCCTGGAAATGTACCGGGGACACGACTATCTGGTGCCCGACCGCAAGCACATCGTCCCCAACTACTACCCGGATCCGCCGAGCAGGGATTACGGCGCGATCGTGGTGCGGAGCGTGCGGGACACGCCCGGGCGATGATCGTCATCGAGCCGCCAGGCGAAGGGCAAGTGCACTGTCAGCAGCCAGACTGGTATCGACGTGCGGCCATCGCTCTCGTCCCGAGTATCGGTGCCGGCGAAGTCCTGGAAGCTCGGGGGAGGCACGACCGGTAGCCGGTGGTGTCCTCCCCACCGGCGAACCCCACCGAAGACGAAACCGAACACCAGCAGAGGCCGGTCGCCGGCCAGTTCGGCCATGGGGGCGACGGTACAGGCGCCGGGACCGCTCTGCGCGAGCGAGATGCCGCGTTGCTGCAAGTATGCGCCTCATCCTGTCAAGGACCCGGTCGTCGTAGAATCGCGAGTAGATGGGTGATTCCGGCTTGGTGCGAACGAGTAGCTCGGTGTGAGGCCGTCGAGTGCGCGGCACTCTTCGCCGTCCTGCTGGTTGGTTGTCACGTCCACGTATGTCGACAAGATCGGTAGGTGTTTCGGCTATGCGAACTGATGGAGACGTGTGGGACATCGTCAGCAGTGTGGGGCTCACCGCGTTGGGGGTCGCGACGTTTCGGGCATTGGAGGCGGCCGATCCCGATCCGTTGATCCAGGACGATTACGCGCCACTGTTCGTCGAGGCTGCAGGTGAACCGCATTTCACCGGGTTATTGGCCGATCCCTCCGCGTTGGCTGGTACGCCGTTGGTTCCCGGTTTCATGGGTTTTCGGACGAAATTTTTCGACGAGTTCTTCTTGTCGGCCGTCGCGAACGGGGTGCGGCAGGCGGTGATCGTGGCCGCAGGGTTGGATGCGCGGGCGTATCGCCTCGACTGGCCGTCGGGTACCACGGTGTTCGAGATCGACCAGCCGAAGGTGTTGGAGTTCAAAGAGAAAGTGCTCGTCGAACACGATGCGGAACCGAAGGCCGATCGACGGGCGGTGGCGGTGGACCTGCGAGAGGACTGGCCTGCTGCCCTCGAGGCAGCGGGCTTCGATCCCGACAAGCCCACCGCATGGTCGGCAGAAGGACTGCTGCCGTATCTTCCTGGTGCGGCGCAGGACGCATTATTCGAGCAGATCGTCGAGCTCTCCGCACGTGGCAGCCGCCTCGGCGTGGAGAGCTTCGTGACCGGAACCGATGTCAAACGCTTCGCGACCATCGAGTCGAAGTATTTCGACAAGGCCCTGTTCGGCGATATCGACCTGGCTGAGCTGTTCTACGACGACGAGCGGGCCGACCCGGCGCAATGGTTGGCCGAAAGCGGCTGGTCGGTACAGACATTCAGTCCAGCGGAGCTGGCCAGAGCCTATGGTCGATCGGCTCCGGAGCTCCCCGACGAGCTTACCGAGCTGTGGCAGCAACCCCGGTATCTGAGCGCAGTGCGTTAGCCACGGTCTCGGCGGCTCCCTCGATGCGTCGGTGCTACGCCTCAGTGCTCGGCGACGAGCTCCGGTTCCAGATCGGGATCCGGCTGCTACGCGTCTTCTTCCATAACCGCTTCGCCGCGGGCGACCATGCCCGCCTCGTCGGACAGCTTCATGTGCGGAATGAACAGCGCGAGCACGAATGCGATCACCACGCCCGGAATCAGATACCAGAAACCGGGGACCAGGGCGTCGACATACGACCCGACGATCGCGTCGTGCAGGCCCTCGGGCAGGTTCTTGACCACCGATGGCACCAGCGCACTCGGGTCGAGTTTCGCCTGGACCGCCTCCGGACCGTGCGTCCGGAATACATCGGTGAGACCTTCGGTCAACCGGTTGGTGAAAATCGAACCGAAAATAGCGACACCGAGTGCGCCACCCATCTCGCGGAAGTAGTTGTTGGCGCTGGTCGCGGTGCCGATCTGGTTGGGTGACACCGCGTTCTGCACGACGAGCACGATGATCTGCATCATCAGACCGAGGCCCGCGCCCATCACGAAGAGCATCGCCGAAACCACCCACATCGGGGTGTCGGCGTCCAGGCGCGTCAGCCACAGCATGTCCACGAACATGAGCGCCGCGCCCAGCGGCGGATAGACCTTGTAGCGACCGGTCTTGGTGACCATCGTCATCGAAGAGATCAGGGTGATCATCAGACCGACCATCATCGGTATCAACAACAGCCCGGAGACGGAAGCGGAAGCGCCGGTGGCCATTTGGAGATAGGTCGGAATGAAGGCGAGCGCCGCGAACATCACCAGGCCGACCAGAAACCCGATCGCCGAGGTCAACACGAACGTCCGATTGCGGAACAACCACAGCGGCAGCATCGGCTCCTCGGCCCGGGCCTCCACCATCACGAACGCGGCCACGATCACCACGAACGCGGCGATCATCGTCACCATCACCGTCGAACCCCAGGCGTACTGCTTGCCGCCCCAGTCGGTGATCAGGATCAGCAGCGTGGTCGCGGCCGACATCAGCACGACACCGGGGTAGTCGGGCCGGGTCTTGGGGCGGTGGCTGGGAATGCTCAGGTAGCGGAAGGCAATGAACAGCGCGGCAATACCGATCGGGACATTGATCCAGAAGCACCAGCGCCAGCCGAGGTGATCGGCGAAGAAGCCGCCGAGCAGCGGGCCCGCGACCGAAGTGATCCCGAAGATGGCGCCCATCGGGGCCATGTACTTGCCGCGATCCTTCGCGGGCACCACGTCGGCAATGATGGCCTGTGCCAGGATCATCAGGCCGCCACCACCCACGCCCTGCAGGCCGCGGAAGGTGATGAACTCCCAGAAACTCGTCGACGCGGCGGCGCCGACGGAGGCGATGGTGAAGATGGTGATCGCGAACAGGAACGGCCAGCGCCTGCCGAAAAGGTCACCGAATTTTCCGTAGATCGGCATCATGATGGTGGTCGCCAGCAGATATGACGTTGCGGTCCAGGCCATATGGGAGATGCCACCGAGATCGCCGACGATGGTCGGCATGGCGGTGCCGACGATCGTCTGATCGAGGCTGGCCAAGAACATGCCCGCGATCAGCGCGGCGAAGATGAGCCCGATCCGCCTCTGGGTCAGGACAATAGGGGCGGGCGGCGATTCAGCGGTCGTGGTCATTCGGCACGTCTCCTTTTCCTGCCCGCCGGCTCGAACAGCCGGGCGGCCATTGCACAGTGGTCGCGTATCGCCGCGACCAGCGATACACTCGGATCACCCGCCGAGGACATCGCCGCCCTCGTGGTGATGGTTGTCATGACTCCCGCTGCGAGCGAAGCGAATTCGGGTGAAACCTCGCTACCCAGCCGTGTCGAGAGAAGTTCGCTCACGGTGGCTTCCAACCGGACGCCGGCGGCGATGATGGCCGCGAGCACCCGCGGTTCGGTCTTGATGATCTCGGTGACCAACGAAATTCCCTCGCGTACTTCGTTTTCTGGTTCGAATCCCGCGGCGAAAAGCCAGGTGAGATCGTCCATGAGCACACCGGTCGGTCCGCCGGCGGTGAACTGCTCCCGCAATTCCGGTGTGCCGATCTCGCCGACCGGGCCCACTACCGCGTCCATCTTCGTCTCGTAGTAGTTGAAAAACGTACGCGGCGATACACCGACGGCTCGCGCGATGTCCTCGACGGTCGTGGCATCGAGCCCCCGCTCGACCGTCTGCCGTCGCGCGGCCATACAAAGGTCGAGCTGGGTCCGCAGCTTCTTCTGTTCGCGCAACCCGATCGTTGGCTCCGCACGCTTCGACGGGGACATGTGCAAAATTTAGCACAAACTGCAAAATTTCAGAAACTGCAAGTTCTGGTCCGTGGTTGCGTCCCGGATTGACGGCCGCCGAGTCGGCGCTGCCAATTCAACCTCTGTTGAATGAGCCGTTGATTGACGGTACATTCACCGAATGAACGAAGCCGGTGCTACCGACTCCGATTCGTGGTTGCGGCGAGTGGGTGGCGAAGTCGAGACGGTCGGCGTGGCGCCCGTACCCGACAGTCAACGCACTGCCACACCGGGAAGGTTGTTCACTGTCTGGGCCATGACGTCCGGCTCCGCGATGACACCACTGATCGGCGCGATTCTGTATCCCTTCGGGCTCTGGTACATGATCGGCGCGATTGTGGTGAGTTGGCTGATCTTCCTGATTCCCTGTGGCCTGTTCTCCGAGATGGGCCGTGAGCTGCCGCTCACGGCGTTGGTGGTCGCTCGCCGCACCTACGGATGGTCGGCGACATTTCTGCTCTCGGCGCTGTTCTCCTTCGTCAACATGGTGTTTTTCGGGCTGAACACGGCCACTGGCGCCCTCATCATCGCGGCGCTGTGGCACACCGCTGCGACACCGTGGTACTGGATCGTCGGCGGGATCGATATCGTGCTCGTGTTGTTCGGGTTCAAGTGGCTCGAGTACTTCTACCGCTACACGGCGCTGCTGTTCATCGTCTGCTACGCCGCGCTGACCGTCTACCTGGCGACGCACTACTCGCTGCACGCTCCGCGCCAGACCGCTCCGATGGCATGGGGCACGGCGGTTTCCGCGGTCGCCGGGTTCTCGATTCTCTCCTGGACATATAAGACGTCGACGATTTCGCGCTTCTGCTTGCCTGCCGACCGGACGGTCAAGCGGACCTGGTATTTCGTGATGCCGAGCCTCGGGATCATGATGCCCAACGTGATCATGGGCGTGATGGGCGCCTACTCGCAGGAGGCGATCGGCGACTGGAACATCGCCGTCCTCGGCGCGCAGATCACAGGGTGGGGCGCGGTGGCGGCGATCGGCGCGGCGCTTGCCGTACTGCATACCAACGCCATGAACCTCTATCCCTCGACCGTCGACCTGCTCGTGACTCTCAACACCGTGCGCAAACCGCGCAGCTGGGAACAGCCCGTCGTCACGGTCGTCCTCGGCGTGCTCGGTGTCCTGCTGGCTCAGGCCGGCATCCTGGCGCACGCCGAGGCGTTCGTCACCGGCGCGGGTGAGCTGCTCGGCCCGTTCGCCTTCGTCATGATCGTCGACTGGCTGTGGGGCTTGGTCGACAAACGCGACGTCAACAGCTACTTCCGCCCTGCGGGTGGCTTCGCCGACCGATGGCGCATCCCGGCACTCGCCTGCTTCCTCGCAGGTTTTGCGGTGAATTTCTGGGGGAAGGATTTCCTACCCGAGGGCTTCTATCAGACGGTGCCGCTCAGCCTGGTCGGGTCTCTCGTCGCGGGCGTCGCGTACGGAGCCGTTCTCGGGACGCGCCGCGGTAGCTCGGGCAGGCGACGTCCCGGCTTCGAGGTAATCGCCGACCGGAACCCGGAAGAACAGCCGGTGCGGAGGATTTAGGCTTGTCTCTCAACGTATTCGGTGGTTCTGCGCGATCGCGACGCGGGATCTGCATAGGGTCTCCGTACGCACGGCCTCCTGGGCTGGTTGGGCTGCGCGACACGCTGTTTCGCGCTTGCAGTACCGGGCGCCGCCGCGGTCTATCACTGGATCGACCTACCGATGATGCACCGTTTCGCCTGTCATTCGACGAACGGAACTTTCGCCAGTTTGCCAGGCACGGCGGCGGGCACCATCTGTACCAACGCTGATTATCCCAATCCTGTTGGGCTGGTCCGCATTCGAATCCATCGCTGTCCCAGTTCCAGCATCGAGTGTGCTGCCGTGTCGTCCGTCCTCTCTGTGGTGGCGCACCGAAAAATCATGCCTAGCAGTGCAATTGCCCACACTGTCGAGTCCACGCGGTGGCCAGGGAAACTATCGCACCCATTGATCGGGCCGTTAGCTAGTGGTACGTTACCTGAGTCACATGCCGCTCGGGAGAGTCGAGGGTGCCCGATGTTGAAATCATCCGACAACGAACGCCTGGTGCGGGTGGGTAGCGGAACCCCGATGGGCGAATTGATGCGTCGATACTGGCATCCGATCGCGCCCGTCGCGGAACTGGACGCCAACCCGCTGCGCACGAAAGAGGTGCGCCTACTCGGCGAAGATCTGGTGCTGTTCCGTGATCGCAGTGGGCGACTGGGGCTGATCGATCGCTACTGTTCGCACCGTCGGGTGAACCTCGCGCTCGGCATGGTCGAGCAGGACGGCATCCGATGCCCATACCACGGTTGGAAGTTCGCCGCCGACGGTTCGTGTATCGACCAGCCTTTCGAGCTGACCGTGCAGGGCAACGATCATTTCGCCCGTAGCTGTGGCATACCCGGGTATCCGGTCCAAGAGCTGGCGGGGCTGGTGTGGGCATATCTCGGCGCCGGTCCCGCACCGCTGCTGCCGCGGTGGGCGCCGCTGGTGTGGGACGAGGCCGTGCGTGACATCTCCATTGCCGAGCTACCGTGCAATTGGCTGCAGTGCCAGGAGAATTCGCTCGATCCGGTGCACACCGAGTGGCTGCATACCAACTACCCGAACTATCTGCGCCAGGTCACGAACATGGGGGACGAGACCCGGTTCGAAGGGCTCGGTCCGACAGCGGGCAAGCGGCATCGCCGAATTCGCTTCTATGACTTCGAATACGGCATGGCCAAGGCGCGGATGGTGGAGGGCGACACCGGAACCGAGGAGGACTGGACCGTCGGCCATCCGGTGATCTTTCCGCATATCCTCGTCACCGGCTGCCAGTTCGCCTACACGATGCAATTCCGGGTGCCGATCGACGACACGCACACCAACCACATCTCGCTCTACGTCTTTCCGACGGCGCCCGGAACCAAAGCTCCTCGGCAGCAGCAGATCCCGTATCGCTATGTGCCGCTGAAGGACGAATTCGGCGACTGGATCCTGAATTTCAGTTTCAACCAGGACTACATGGCCTGGGTGGAGCAGGGTGCCATCGCCGAGCGCGATCGGGAGAAGCTGGGCGTCTCCGACACCGGCATCATCAAGTACCGCAAGCTGCTTTTACGCGAACTGCGCAAGCTGGAGCAGGGTGACGAGCCGATGAACGTCTTCCGGGATCCGGCGGCCAACGTCTGTGTCGACTTCCCTCGCGAGCGCATCAAACACGGCATGGTCACCCGCCCGATCTACAAGCCAGGACCGGGTGAGGTCAGCGGAATCGCGGGCGAATACGGCTGGAGTTCCGACACCGAACTCATCGAGCAAGCCCTTGCCACCTGGGACACGATTCCCGAACACGCCCGTCCGGCCCGCGCGAGGGAGACCGGGCCGCATGTTCGGTGAACGACTCGCGACCGCCATTGCCGCCTGGCCGGACCACCGCCCCGCCGTCGTCGACGAAGAACACACGCCCCCGCGAGTGATGACGTTCGGTGAGCTTCGGATGGCGATCCGCCGATACCGAAGGCAACTCGCCGCGCTCGGCGTCGGCCCCGGCCACCTGGTGCCGCTGCTCACCCGGCAGACCCCGGAATCCGTCGCGGTGGCCTGCGCGCTACTACTGCAAGGCGCCGCGTTCTGCTTCCTCAGCGAACGGTTTTCGCCCGGTGATCGACGATGGCTCATCGAGCAGATGGATCCCGTCGGAGTGCTCGTCGACGAATTCGGCACCGGGCTGCTGTCGGACCACGACCGGTCCGCATTCCCCCCGATTCGAGTGCGGCCCGGCGGCCTCGATCCGTCGGCAGACCAGGTTCGCGCCGGTTCGGCGGGTTTTCCCGGCATCGCGGAGGCACACTTCTCCTCCGGGTCGACCGGGCGCCCGAAAGCCGTCCTCGGCACCCGTCGGGGGTTGGAGCACTTCGCCGACGTACAGATCGCCGGGAGCGGCATCACGGCGAACGACCGGCTGTTGTGCAACGTCGGTTTCGGCAGCAATCTCGGACTCGTCCAGATCTTCAGCGCGCTGTTCACCGGCGCGGCACTACATTTGAGCCGGGCCAGAGGCAAGGAACTCGGCGACGTGATCAGGCGGTCGGGGATCACCGGCCTCGGCGGGTCCACGCCGATGTGGACGGCCGCGCTGGCGACCGGCGCCGTCGACGAGCCGCTGTTCGGCGACGCGCCGACGCTGCGCTACATCTTCACCGGTGGACTGCACATGCCGCGTTCACGTCTGCGGCAACTGTTCGCCCGTCTCGGTCCCGGTGTACGCGTCTTCGAGATCTACGGACAGGCCGAGGTGCGGCAGATGACGCACTTTCCGATCAACGCACCGGAGCACCGGCACCGGATCGACAGTGTCGGACGGGCTGTCGAGGGCTCCACGCTGTTCATCGCGCGCGATGAACAGGCACTGGCACCGGTCGGGATCGTCGGCGAGATCGCCCATATCGGGCCCGGGATCATGCACGGCTATCTCGGCCAGCCGGAACTGACGGCGACCCAGCTGCGTACCCACGGCGCCTTCCCCGGACAGACGGTGGTGTACACCGGCGACCTCGGCTACCAGGACGAAGACGGCTACGTCTACCTCAAGAGCCGTGGCTCCCGGGTGATCACGCTCGACGACGGTACCCGGGTCTGGCCCACCGAGGTCGAGAGTGCGCTCGCCACGCACCCCGCGGTTGTCGATGCCGTCGCGGTGGGCGTGCGCGTGGACGGCCGTAGCGCGGTCGCCGTCGCCGTGCTGGCTCGCGAGGGTGTCGAGGCGGCCGCGCTGCGGACCGAACTGGAACCCGCGCTACCCACATCCGTGGTGCCGGCGCACATCGCGATCTGGCCGGAACTACCCGCCACGCCGAACGGAAAACCCGCTGTCGCACAAATCGCGACGATGCTGGCCGCCGAGATCGACGGTGCGTAATGGACACGACGACGCGAAAAGCGCCCGCAAGCGTCATCGACAAGATCTGGGCGCAGCACGTCGTGGCAGACCTCGGCGGTGGCGCCTGTGTCCTCCATATCGATCGCCTCATGCTGCACGACCGCGGTGGTGGACTGGTGTTGCGCAAGCTGACCGAGGCGGGCACGCCCGTGGCGCGACCGGAGTCGGTGTTCGCGACGATCGATCACGTCGTGGAGACGAAGCCCGGCCGCACCGATCGGACATCGGTGCCGGGTGGTGCGACATTCATCGGTGAACTGCGCGCGGGAGCGCGCCGGCACGCGCTGCGGCTGTTCGACGTGAACGACCCCGGCCAGGGAATCGTCCATGTGATCTCGCCGGAGACCGGGATCGCGTTGCCGGGAATGACGTTGTCGTGCAATGACAGTCACACCTGCACGGTCGGCGGTGTCGGGGCGCTCGGCTGGGGCGTCGGCACGACGGAGCTGGAGTACGCGCTCGCCACCGGATGTGCGCTGATGGAAGCGCCACGCCCGATGCGGATCGAGTTGACCGGATCGACTCCGGCGGGCACGACCGCCAAAGACGTGGTGTTACATCTGATCGGTGTGGTCGGCGCCGACGGGGCACGCGGATATGTAGTCGAATTCGCCGGAAACGTGGTGCGGCGTATGTCGATCGATGAGCGTTTGACGATCTGCAATATGGCCGTGGAATTCGGTGCCCGCACCGCGATTGTCGCCCCGGACGACACCACCTTCGAGTTCGTGTCCGGCACACCGCATGCCCCGAAGGGTGCCGCCTGGGACCAAGCGCTGAATCAGTGGCGTGCCCTGTCCTCGGATCCCGGTGCACCCTATGCTGCGACACTGTCGGTCACCTGCGATTCTATTGCCCCGCAGGTGACTTGGGGGACGAGCCCGGCGCAAGTCGTCTCGGTTCACGGCTGTGTCCCCGCGCCCGAAGGAATACGGGCCGACGACATCGACCGGGCGCTGCGCTATATGGGGCTCGCGCCCGGACAGCCGGTTCTCGGCATACCGATCGACGTGGCGTTCATCGGATCCTGCACGAACAGTCGCCTGTCGGATCTGCGTGCGGCTGCGGCGGTGCTGCGCGGTCGGACGGTCGCCCCAGGCGTGCAAGCGATCTGCGTGCCCGGTTCACAGGAGGTGAAGCGCCGAGCCGAACTCGAGGGTCTCGCCGAGGTGTTCGTCGCCGCGGGCTTCGCTTGGCGGGAGCCGGGGTGCTCGATGTGCTTTTACGCCGGAGGGGAAGGATTCGGTGGCCGCCGCGTGATCACGACCACGAACCGGAACTTCGAGCACCGCCAGGGGCCGGCGGCGCGCTCCCACCTGGCCAGTCCGGCTACCGTCGCCGCCTCGGCGGTGGCCGGCGCGATCACTGACCCGAGAGCGCTCTGATGGCAGGCTCGACCCGCACCGGGGTCGTTGCGCCCCTGCTTATCGATAATGTGAACACCGATCTCATCATCCGTTCCCGCGACATTCCGCCCCGTGCGGGTGACGACTGCGGCCGGCACCTGTTCGCCTGCTGGCGGGGCCGGGCCGGTGCGCCGTTCGTGTTGGACCGCCCGGAATTTCGCGCGGCGAGCCTGCTGCTGACCGGGGCGAACTTCGGCTGCGGCAGTTCCAGAGAGGCCGCGGTCTGGGCGCTGCGGGACGCCGGCATCGAAGCGATCATCGCGCCGAGCTTCGGATCCATCTTCGCCGCCAACTGCGTGCAGAACCAGATCGTGCCCGTGGTCTTGCCGAGCAGCTGGATCGGCGAGATCGCCACCATGATCACCGCGCACACGACCAGCGCCCTCACCATCGACATCGAGCGGTCCACGGTCGTGCTCCCGGACGGGCGCTCGGTGCGATTCGAGCTGACGACTCTGCAGCGCACGCTGCTGGGTACCGGCCACACGGCCATCGACCTGATCCGTGCGCACAGCAGCGCCATCGCCGACTTCCAGTCTCGCGACCAGCACCGTCGACCGTGGGTCTACCAGGGTCGATAACCATCATCGGAGAGGACGTCCCATGGGCGCACACGACCGGCCGAAACAGGCCGCATCCCGTGGCAGGCTTGTGATCTGGGAGGAGTGCGCGCGCGACGGAGCCCAGGCCAAGACCATCATGAGCGGATCCGAACGCGCACTCATCGCCAGTGAGACCGGCGGCATGTTCGGCTCCGAAGGGCCGAGCCAGGTGATCTTCGCCGCCGGTTTCCCCGCGATCGGGCCCGAAGAGGTGCACGCCATGCGGGTGCTCGCCGAGAGTGTCGACAACTGCTCGCTCGCCTCACACGGCCGAGCCACGCGGCACGATATCGACCTCGGCCGTACCGCGCTGCGCGACGCCGCGCACCCCCGGGTCACCTTCTGGATCCCGGCGTCCGAGGCGCTGGCACACGCGCTGGGCATGGCTTCGCGGGCACAAGCCCTCCAGCGGGGGCTCGACTGCCTCGCCTACGCCCTCGACACTTGTGACGGTACCCCGATCGACGTGGCCCTCTCCGGCGCGGACGCCAACGAACCCCAGTACGTCGCGGACGTGGTTGCCGCACTCGACGCGGCGGGAGCATCGATCGTCAAGGTGTGCGACACCGCCGGGCGTTTCTTTCCGCGGCAGACCAAGGATTTCGTGGAACGGCTGTGCGCGGACCCCAGCATCGCGGACGCGGTGGTGGGCGTCCATCTGCACAACGATCTCGGCTTTGCGCTGGCCAACATCATGGAATCGGTGGCGCAAGGCGTTCGTGTGGTCGCGTCCTCCTGGATGGGCTTGGGCGAGCGGAACGGGCTCGCGGCCACCGAACAGGTGATCGTCGCACTCTCCGGCGTCGTCTGTTCCGTGAAGAGCGCGGTGGGGGAGCCCGTCGACCTGTGGGAGCAGCCCCCCGATCTGCATCGGGTCGTACCGATCGCAGCGAATGTCAGCCGCATCACCGGGGTGCCGCTCAAGGTTACCGACCCCATCTGCGGCACCGGCGTGAATTCGATCTCCACCGGCACACCATTCCTGGATCGGGGTGTGTTCCGTCCCTTCGATCCGATGGAGGTGCTCGGAGTCGAGCCGCGGATCGAGATCACCCAGCTGGCCAGCAAAAGGGTGCTGCAGGCGGTGGTCGCACAACACGGCATCGCCCTCACCGAGGGCGAACTCGACTCGGCGTTGCGCTGGGTCAAATCCGTTGCCTACGAGCGCAATGAGTCGATCATCGACAAGGAAGAACTGTTCGCCTTCCTCGGCAGGAACGATGGCGGTGATTCCCGATGAGCCGCGGCGACGGCTTCTCCCCGGCGCGGAAGCGGCCGTGGTTCCTGCCGCTGAACAATCCGCCGGTCGTCGATGCGAACCGCGCGGGTCACATGCGTGACGACGATCCGGTGGTCGGTGTGCTCGTCGGTGCGCAGGCGCGAGCCTATCCATGGTGGATCCTCGCCAACCACCACCTGGTCAACGACACGTTTCTGCTGTCCGCGGAGCCTGAAGGCTACCTGTGGACCGAGGCGATGACCGGCACCGGTGAACCGGGCTACCCGTGGTTTCCCAGCACCCCCGTGGTGCTGAGCCTGTGCGAGGCATGCAGTGCGACATCGGCGTTCGTTCCGATCCCCGACAGCCCCAGCGCGCAGCCACTGGTATTCAGTCTGGTGGAGCGAACAGCCGACAGCCCGTACCGGGCGCTCGGCACCTTTACCATCGCCGATGTCGAAACGCACAGCCGCTGGCATCCGTTCACCGGCCGCGCGCACAGCGGACCGCTCGCGGGCGCGCAGCTGCACCGGCTCCCGGCCTTCATCGACCACTGGGGTTCCTGGTCGCGCGATTTCCCAGCGACGACCGTGGCGCTGGCCGGTGACGAGATGCGCACGCGCCCGCATGTGGCCGACCTGCCCGGCGTGCTCGATCCCGACGCCGCCCACACCAGTCTGCGCGAGGTGCGCCTGCACAGTCCCGCACTCATCGACCACCGACTGCCGCCCGCGGAGCTGGTCCTGGGCGCCGGTGACGCGGCCACGGGCGCCGCGGTCGCGATACCCGTGGCGGCACTGCGTTCCCACGGTGGCGTCCTGCAGACCGAACTCGCCGGGCGACCGTTGCTGTTCACCCTGGCGGGTGACTTCCGTGGGCTGGTCTTCGAACGCGAGCTGGACGGCGCTGCTGTCGAGTTCCGCCCCGGCAGCCTCGTCGACCGTCTCGGCGGCACCTGGGATCATCTCGGCGCCTGTCACAGCGGTCCGCATCTGGGTCGTCAGCTGTCCCACGCCCCGGACGGTTATCTCTCGAAATGGTCTGAGTGGAGCCTCGCCCACCCCGGTGCCGACATCATCGGCTGACGCACCCGCCTGAACCGCCAGGGCGGCTCCCTGTGCGAGATGCCCCCGAGCGTAAGCGTATTCGGGAAACCAGCCGCTCAACGCCCGGTAGGCAGCCCCGCACACGCTCTCCTGATTCCGGGACGATCGAGTCGGGGTCTCGGGGCGCTTCGAGCCAGCGCAGCCTCAGCGTTGTGAAACCGCTGGCCTGAACGCCCCCGGCTGGTGGCCGACCGAACCGACCCGCCGCATTTCGACGGTAGCGCGGCTGGTCGCGGGACACGGGTCGGCTATGTCGCGGACCCATGTGCCGGTAAGGAATTCGGTGGGGTCGGGCCTCGCATCGGACGGGAACAACTCCCAACGAAATGTCGCGTTGGTGTGCGGCTCGTTCGAGCCGACGTAGCAGGGATAAGGACTGTTGTAGCCGGTCCGCCATGCCCCGCCTTCGAACACGAGCAACGGAGAAAAGATGGTGCGCGGATCTGCGCGCAGATCCGCGTGCGTCGTTGCGGCGCAGCGGTCGCCGCCGCGCACACAGATGGTTTCGTATTGTTGCTGGATCTTGTCCGGCGGTGGGGGGTTGGGAACATCCGGTGTCGCAGTGTAGGTGACGGTCACGTCGTAGGTGCCGCTGATCGGCGCGATGGTCGGGGTATCGACGCGGGCGGAGACGGTGTCGGGCGGGACGACGGTGACATTCGGGTCGACATCGCCGAGGCGGGTGAGCGCCATCCCTGCCTCTTGGGTATATGCGCAGGGCCCACCACCGTAGCCGAAGTAGGTTCCGGTCCACGGCGGGGCGCCGAATCGGAATTGGACTTTTTTCCATACCGGGGCGACTTGGGGCGCCTTGGTGATCGGACTTTCGCAAATGGGATCTGGCTGGGGCGGTAGCTCTTTTGTGGCCATCCACGTGCCGTCGCGATAGTCTGCGGTGAACTGGGTCGGGAGCTTCTGCGGCTCGGCCGGGTTCTGGCTGGTTATCGAGGCTACACATCGTTCGCTCTGCGGTGGGCAGTGCGATCGGACCGACCACACCCGGGTCTCCTGTGGCCGGTCGTCCGGCTTCCCGTTCATAGTTCGGGGCGTGTAGGTGACCTCGTACCTGCCATCGAAGGCGAGCTCGGGCTTCGAGCGGTGGGTCAGCTGCCAAAGTCCCGCCACCGTCGCCGCGGCGATCAGCACGGCAACCACAGCCACCGCTGCACGGATGACGGGCCGTTTACGTCGCGGCGGTCCGGGGCCCCCTCGTCGGATCCTCTTCGATTCGGATCGGATGGGCTGCAGGCCACCGAGGTGCACGGAAGGTCCGGCGTCGACCGTAGACTTTTGCTCCGCGTCCTGTTCTGTGGACGGGACCGGCGGCGGCGTATCGGGCCGAGCGCTGCGACCTTCGAAGCCGGGCTTCGGGATTGATGGGGGTGTGGTTGTGCCGGTACTTCCGGCGATAGCTGTGGGGCCGGTGGTGAGGGCGCGGCCGGCGGCGGCGGCCAGCTCTCCGGCGGTCGGGTAGCGGTCGTCCGGGCTTTTCGCCATGCCCCGTGCGACGACGTCGTCGAATCCGCCCGGCAGGTTGGGTCGCCGCAGGCTCGGCGCCGGGGGGTCGGCCGTCAGGTGTGCCGCGATCTGTTGCTCCGCGCTGTTGCCCAGGTAGGGCGGGATCCCGGTCAGACACTCGCACAACACGCAGGTGAGGGCATACACGTCGGAGCGGGCGTCGGCGACACCGGTGGTGAATCGCTCCGGAGCCATGTAGGCCAGAGTTCCGATCATCGTGCTCGTGCTGGTCAGCGCGGTAGCATCGGCCGAGCGGGCGATACCGAAGTCGATCAAATACACGAAGCCGCTGTCGGTGATCAGCAGGTTGGACGGTTTGACGTCGCGGTGCACCAAACTTTGAGCGTGTGCCGCATCCAGCGCCGCCGCGGCCTGGGTGATCACCGCAACCGCCGTCTGCGGCTTCATAGCACCATCGCGGATGAGCACGGTTTTCGCGTCGTCGCCGTCGATCAGGCGCATATCCAGGTAGAGGTGGCCATCGATTTCGCCGTAGCTGTGGATCGGGACCACATGTGGTTCGCGCAGCTGCGCGGTGTCGTGAGCCTCGCGCCGGAAGCGCTCCCGGAAGCCGGGATCGGCGGCACAACGTTCGGGCAGCAATTTGACCGCCACAATCCGGTCGGTGACGGTGTCGTAGGCCCGCCATACCTGGCCCATGCCACCCTCACCGATCAGCTCCTGCAACCGGTAGCGGCCGAACGCTATGCCGTTCACCGACCACCTCCCGCACGGATGGATCGCGTTTCCTAGGAAGGATCCGCATCGTGAAAGGTCGCATATCGATCATATCGGCCCCGACATTCCTGGCGCATCACCCTGTAGGCAAGGCGATCCGGTACGGGACCTATCGCGGGATGCGCGTTGCGGCCGTGGATGGGTTCGTACCGGATGCCTCCGGAGACGGACGCCGATCGCCGTGTGCTGGGGCGGCCTCAACCCCAGCCAGCGGCGTTCCCGCAGGCCAGGGTCGTGACCTTGACGGAGACCGGGGCGCACGCCCAGATCGATGCGGCTGTAGGCGGCTTCTGCACGGGGAGCCCGAGCTGGCGATCGAGCTCGTCGACTCTGCTGCTGGGATGCTCGTGATCCTGGACCGGGGTGCCGCCGGGGGCGGCACCATGACGGGCCTACGCCGGGGTTGGCGCGCCCCTGCTCGTCCGGGCGCGTTCGGTTGTGGCGGCCCGGACGATTCAGCACCTGCCGGACGGGCTCGACCTCGCCCGGATGAACCCGGCCGGGCAGAAGGGCGCGGCAGCCGGGCCACGTCAACGGCCGTGGAGTACCAGGTCGACGGTGGGGAGGTGATCAGGCTGCTGACCGACCTGCTCGACGTCGGCGGTGCACGCCGCCAGGGGCCTCGCCGCCACCACGGTCGTGACATAGCCCTGCCCGGACATCTCGACGAAGCTGCCACAGCGTCGAAGGCTTTCACACCGTTCACCTGCCTCGGCGCTCTCAGCCGCACTGGTGCGAAGCGCGACACTTCTGACGAAGGGTGGACTCGGCGACGCGGGTGTCCCGATCCGGTTCGGCCGGAAAGGATCACGCTGATCGCAACCCGGGGACGCAGGAGCAGGCGCGGGTAGCGTCAGCGCCATGGGCAATGCTGGCGTGCGCCGCCGACCGCTGAAGACCGTCACGGGCGTCAGCGGTGCGGTCAGTGTGTACGCGGCCGCGATCGATCCCGACGTGTCCACGGTGGCGTCCTCGATCGAGGTCGCGAAGATTGCCGAGGAAAACAAATTCGACGCCCTGTTCGCCGCCGACCTGCTGAGCTTCGGCGCGCAGGGCGCGATCGGCGCGCAGGAGCCGCTGATCTTCGTGTCCGCGCTGAGCGCGGTGACCTCCCACATCGGGCTGATCGCGACAGTGACCACCACCTTCCATCACCCTTACAACCTCGCGCGACTGTTCGGCACGCTCGACCACATCAGCAACGGACGCGCGGCCTGGAACGCGGTGACCTCGTCGGTGGGCGAGGAGAACTACGGCGACCAGGAACTGCCGAGCCCCGAGCAGCGCTACGCACGGGCGACCGAGTCGATCGAGGTCGTCAACGCCCTGTTCGACAGCTGGCAGCTGGGCGCGTTGACCTCCGACGGACATGGCGGCGCAGTGCTGGACGCGGACCGGGTCCAGCCGATCGACCATGCCGGGGAGTACTTCACCGTACGCGGGCCGCTGAACATCCCGCCCTTACCGCAGCGCAGACCGGTCCAATTCCAGGCCGGACAGTCCGCCGGTGGCGTCGAGCTGGGCGCCCGGTTCGCCGAGGTAGTGTTCACCTCGCTGCCGACCCTCGAAGACGCGGTGACCTACACGAAGCGGATCCGTGCCCGCGCGAGCGAACTCGGCCGCGCCGAGGGCCTGCCCCTGATCATGAGTTCGCTCCACGCAACTTACGGCGCCTCCGAAGCCGAGGCCCGTCGCCTCGCGCGAGAACAGCAGGAGGCCACCGACTTCGAGGCGGGACGAATCGCCTTGGCGGACATGCTCGGTGGCGGCGTCGACTTGTCCGGGCTGCCGCTGGACAAACCGATTCCGGAAAGCCTGCTACCAGACGTGGAATCGGTGCACCGCAGGCGTGGCCGCGTGGAGATCTTCTCGAATTTCGCGCGCTCGGGAAAGACACTGCGAGAGTTGATTCTCGCGGCCGAAGACACCGGCCACTGGTCGGCGGTCGGCACCCCCGAACAGCTCGCGGACGCCGTTGCGGAGCGCTACGACGCAGGGGTTCTCGACGTGATCTCCCTCGGCGGCCTTGCCGATCCCCGCACCCGTGACTTCGTCGTCAACGGGCTCCTGCCCGAACTGCGCCGCCGGGGCATCGCCGGCACCGACTACGTCGGCGCGACCTTCCGCGAGAACCTCGAGTTACCGCCGGTGCCGGAATGAGCCGTCCCGCCATCCCGAACACACGAGGCTTACATCAACGCTCAGGCGTGCAGCTCGGCAGCATGGAGGTCCGTCGAAGCGGCCCAGTGGCGGCGGTCGGAGCCGGAATCGTAGGTGGGATTGTCCGTGGCAGCGAATCCATATGCGGCGAAATAGATTTCGATCGTGTGCCGCACACCGGCACTGGCGATCGCCGCCCGCACACGCTCGCGCTGTTCGGCGGAGAATACCCGGTCATCGGTGGCTGCGGCGACGAGCACTCGCGCGCTGATCCGGTCGGCGAACACATGAGGACGGTGCGGGTCCGCGGCCGCCGCGAGGGTGCCGCCACAGACATGGAGGCGGCACCCATCACACTGCTAGCCGATGAGCATCGGGGTGCGGGCGGCCCCGCGGTCGGGTGTCTCGTGCAGCGGCGAGGCCAACGGATTCCGGACCCAGGTGACGTTGGCAACCACATCGTCATCGAAGACCAGCTCCTCCCACAGCGTCTGACCGCCGTCCGGTTCCGACGGCGCCTGCTCGGCGTGTGCGTCAACCACGGCTGCGGTCTGCGAGGTCGGTTGTGGTTCGGCGACACGCCACAGCAGGTTGGCCGCGTACCGGCGGGTGCCCTGAGCGAGCGCGGCGACCGCGGTGGCGCAAGCCGTCAAGCCGCCGATCAACGCCGCGGGAGTCAAGCCTGCGCTGGCGATGCGATGCGTATCGGCGTCCGAAGCCGTGGACGCGCCCAAGAGCCTGTCCATTATCGAGCCGAACCCTTCTTGCTGGACGGTCAGGCTGCGCAGTTCGGGGCCCTTGGCGTCGAGGTACATCAAGATGATGAGGACCAGAAGCGCCACGGCCGCACTGGAGCCCATGATCAGAATGGAGAGCACCTCGGTGCGCAGCCGCCGGTGCGCCACCACCGCGAACACGGTTGTCACCATGGCGCCACTCGCCAGCAAGCCCCAGACGCCGGTGATTTCCATGTTGCCGAAGCTGGACACCCCCCAGTCGCCGTAGCTGGCCGAGTCATCGACGCCATTGCTGGTGACCCCGTTCACCCGGCCGAAGGCGTCGGCGGTGACCTGGCCGCCCGAACCGGACGCCGTAAGCCACGGCTGGAACAACAGGATGAAGGTGACCACGCTGCCGACCGCGGCAAACAGATAGCCCCAATTCGATCCACGATCCACCTCGCGTGGCGGCACGCCGGGTGTCAGGCGGCCGGAATCCTGGTTCCGACGGGATCGCACATCGTTCACTTGCCAGGGGGTTGGTTGTACCATTTCTCCAGTTTCGACAGTGCCGCGTGAATTCTTCAGCCGCCCAAGGCAATAGCATCAAAAGAAGGAATTGCCCAGAGGCTGGGGGGACGTGGCTTTCGGTGAGGTGGAATTCGAATGGGCGGCATCGACCATCGATGAAAATTACGGTAAGTGCCCAGAAGGAACGGATCAAGCGTGATCGATATCCCATGCGTTGCCCCCGGTCCCGGGGCCGCGGGTGACCACTGTGACCCAACCGGCCGGTAACTTTTCGCCGGTGTCCCTGATCTTGGCTTTTATCTTTCACCTCGGTTGCGAGCCCTCGCTATGCGAAGTGTGCCAACGGCGCCAATTCAGCGCGCAGCGCAATTCCTGTGACACGCTTAACATGTCAACTTTGCGAGTTCGATCACATTCGCGCTCGGATAACCGGCCCGCACGCGGCACCCATCAATCCTGGTCGATCGACCAGCCTTTGAATTGCCTCACGCGGAGCGAACGCCGCGAGCAGTCTCTTCCGCAGCGGCACGATCGTCGATGATCGCACGGGCGATCTCCGCAAGACGATCGCTGCCGACCTCGACGGCACCCTCCGCATCGACCACCACCGCGGTCGGATAGATATCGCGCAGCAGATCCGGACCGCCTGTGGCCGTGTCCTCGTCGGCCGCGTCGAACAGCGCCTCTACGGCATTCCGCAACGCCCCCTGCTCATCGATATCGCGACGGTGGGTCTTCTTCAGCGCCGACTTCGCGAACAGCGAACCCGAACCGACCGCCGTATAGCCGAACCGTTCCTCGTGATAGCCCCCCACCACGTCGAAAGACACAATCCGCGCCGCCTTCTCGGGATCGGGGGCGTCCAGGTCGTAGCCGACCAGGATCGGGACCACCGCCATGTCCTGCAGGGCGGCCGGGAGGTTGTCGCGCACCATCTTCGACAGTTTGTTGGCCTTACCATCGAACGTCAGCGACGCGCCCTCGATCTTCTCGTAATGCTCTAGCTCGACCGCGAACAACTGGATCATCTCCAGCGCCATACCCACCGTGCCCGCGAAACCCGCCGCTGAGTAGGTGTCGGTGATGAAAACCTTCTCCATATCGCGGGTCGACAGCAGATGCCCCATGGTCCCCCTGCGGTCACCGGCGAGCAGCACACCACCTCGATAACCGACCGCCACGATCGTCGTCCCATGCGGCGCGATGTCCGCACCGCCGATGCCGACGCCGCCGACACTGTTGTCAGGCAGCAACTCCGGTGCGTACTTGCGCAAGCACGCAGAAAAGGACGCCGCCGGGTAATCCATGGCAAGCGGAAGGTGGCTGTCGGACCTCATGATCACCTCTCCGGGTGGACCGTGCACCACCCGTGCACGCGACACGTTGCTCTCAGTCGACGCTACCGCAGCCACGCACATCTCTCACCAGGTCGGCCGTCGGCGCACCTCCGGAGTTACCGCGAACTCCACCCGCCACGGTGTCAGTGCCTTCGGTCCGCACGCGGACCGACTCGACAACGCCCCATCCAGCACGGCCAGGATGCCTCGACCGGAGTCGCGGCGCGCGAGCCGCAAGCAAGCTCGAAACCCATTCACTTCTCAGTGGATCCATCCTCCGGGCACGCTTCCGCCGCGTCGATCTGTAGGCAGGGAACCGGGGCGCGGGTCGGCAGATAATTCGGATCGACCCCACCTGCACGGATAAGCCGGGCATACGCGTCGACCGCGTCGGTCGGGCGGCGAGCCAACGAAGGATCGGTCAGCACATCGACCGTGTAGAGACCGAACCGCGGCGCGTAGGAGCCCCACTCGTAATTGTCGGTGAGACTCCAGTAGTTGTATCCGATCACGTTCATGCCGTCGGCCCTCGCGCGTTGCAACCAGTACACCGTGTCCCGCAGATGATCGGCACGGCTGTAACCGTCCGGACGAGTCTGTCCGTTCTCCGTCGGGATGCCGTTCTCCACCACATACAGCGGCCGATCAGGGAACTGACGCGCGTAATGTCGCAATGCGTAGTAGATACCCTCCGGATGCACCGGCAACTCCCAGAGCGGCGGACCCCCCTCGGCGCCGCCCTGCGCCGACGCCCCGGTCTCCGGCAACCGAGCGAAATAGTAATCGACGCCGACGAAATCCAACTTCGCCGCGATCCGATCGACGATCGGCTGATTGACCTCCGTCTCCGCGCCCGCCACATAACCCAGATTGCTGGTCACCTGCGCGTCCGGCTGGAACTGGTGGATGACGTCGTAGATCTCGTTATGCGCCTGCGCGATCCGATCCAGCATCACCGGCGCCTCCTCGGCGCTGATCCCGCCGGTGCGCAACTCGGTCCCGACATACGCGGCCGGCTCGTTGAACGTCACCCACAGCGGATTACGCGAGGCATAGCGGTCCACCACCTTGCGCATGTTCGCCAACCAGTCCTCGACCATCCCCTGGTTGCGCCACCCACCGCGCTCCAACGCCCACCCCGGATACACCCAATGATCCAACGTCAGCATCGGCCGCATACCCGCCGCGACGATCCGGGCGATCACGTTGTCATAGAAACCGAACGCTGCCTCGTCCCAGGTATCCGGCGCCGGCTGCACCCGCGCCCACTCGATACCCACCCGGTAGACCTTCACCCCCAGCCGTTCCGCCAGACCGATGTCGGTGATATACCGGCGGGTGAAGTCCACCGAATCGTGGTACGGGTCCGCCGTCTCACCCGAGGCGACATAACGCCTCCAGTTGCTGTCCGGCGCATGCCCTTCGGACTGGAAACCAGAAGCCGACACACCCCACAGGAAATCCGCACCCAGCTTCGGCGCATGCCCGGGCGGCTGAGCAGAGGAAACACCGGACACCACCAACACGGCCGCCGCGGCGGGCAGCGCGGCCCACCCGCGTCGGCGTCTGCGTGTATGCATCGCGGTAGCGTAACTGGCAGATTGCTGAGCTCCGTGTGGAACCAGTCGTGTCGCCGATCGCAGTACCGTCACGATCCGCGTGCACTCAAGCCCGCCGCGATCGCCGCGCCAACTCCACAGTCGTCTCCCGCAACTGACCGATCGAACCAATCGGCGCCGCATAACCGACCCTCGTGCGCGCCACACCACGTGGCGTCACCACCCGCAGATCCAACCCGTAGCGGTCGGCACGCTCGCAACTCGCCTCGGTCGAATCGGGATAGCCGCCCAACGCCCGCGCTATGTCGAGCAACGCGTCGGCATGATCGTCGTTCAGATGCTCGATGGCAGACGCCGCCACCGGCGCCACCGGATCCGGCTCAGCCGCCGCATAGTGCTCGGCGCTCGCCGAATCCATCCGCCCGTAACCGCCGACCCAGCGCACCCGCCGCACCCGCAACACCCACACCGAGAAATCGCTGTAGTCGATATACGTCCTCGCCGCCGGAACCGCCGCGAGATGCGCCTCCCGCGCGGCTACCGCTTCCACCCTTACCGGACGCTCCACCACACCCGACAGTGTGATCCTCGTACCTGCGAGCGGGTCCGCCGGAGGATCCGGCGCCACGATCGCCAGACTCGCCCGCGGATCACCGGCCACATTGCGGCCGTGCTCGGCCAGTCGCGACACACAAAGCACCGGCTGCCCGTCCAACAACCCATAGGTCACCAACGACGCCCACGGCGAACCGTCCTCGGCAAGACTCGCCAGCGTCGCGGTATTCGTCGCCGCCGCAACGGTTCTCGCCTCCTCCGCCGGCGAGGGACGAGCCGGATTCAGCAGCGGCGCGAGCGGCCGCGGAACCGAAGGCGCGTCGCCGGGATCACCGTGATCGAGAGTCATACCGCCATCTTCTCAGCATGCCCCCGGGAAACGCCGCACGTCGCCGCGGGGCCGACCCGCTTGGCCGCGCGCATCCGCCACAGATCGAGCAGACTTGCCGGGTGACCCGATACGCATTCGATGCCGACCGCACCGCCCTCGTCGCCACCTGGGCAACCGGACGAGGCGACCTCGCCCAGTCCGTGGCCACACTGCCCCCGCAGGTGACCACCGACCAGGCCACCGATCTGGCGTCGAACCTCACCACACTGTCGCGGTTCCAGTGGCGCACCTACACCCACCCGGCCAGCGCCGCCGGCGACCCCGACGTTCCCAACAGCGAGGCGTGGCGTCGCGCCGAGGAACGCAGGAACTTCAAAGAAGTCGAAGCCGCCTTGCGCACGCCCAACCTGCCCACCGAAGAAGGACTGCTCGTCTCCTATAGCGGCGTCGTCGAATCCGCACACTGCGTTGGACGCACCCTCCACGAGATCGGCGATGGCACCCTGCGCGATACCGTGCTCGCCGAGGTCCGCACCGAGCAGGCGGCCATCGAATCCGCCGAACGCGGCGACCTCTCCGGCCGCGCACGCCAAGCAGTCGAACTATCCCGGCCCGATGTATCCCCGGCCCAGGTTCATGCCGCCGACGCCCTCCTGCGTTCCGACCCGCTCGGCACGATCGAACTGTTCACCGAACTCGATCCCGCCTCCGCCTCCGTCGCCGCCGCCCATTGGCTCTACGCGGCGGCCGAAGTGGCGGGGGAGACCGCGAGCGTGTCGACCACCGATGTCGTCGCGGAAGCCGACGACATCGAGGCGCTCCAAGTCGAGACCCCCACCCTGGTCCTCGAACGGCTCTGCGCCGGAGAAACCCCGACCGACGTCGTCGTCGACCTCATCGCCGAAGCCATGGCGGTGCACGAAGGCCGCGTACCCGCGCCTTGGGGCCTCGTCGCGCGGGTCGCCGACATCGAAGCGCAGGCACACAAATTCGGCGTCGACGCCGACACCCGCGACGCGATGCTCGCCGGCTTCCGCATCAGCCGCCTCGATCCCGCGCGCCCCGCGCTCGACCTCCTGGAAGACCTCCTCGACGGCATCCGTGGCTGCCAGCTGCTGTATGCCGCGCATACCGACGACGCCGACCCGGAATCCCAGTTCGCCGCCGACGTCCGTCTCGAAGCGGACGCCGACCCCGAAGACCTTCTCTGAATGACGAACGGGAGATGATGCGCAGCGAATCGACTACGTCCAGCTCGGCAGGGACTCGGCGGCCGATCGGGCGGAACAGAGGACTGCGCTTCGGTCCTGGGGCAGGACAGTAGCCCCGTAGACCGCCCCGTGGTTGAGCAAGGGGCGCCGGCTCAGGGCACCCGCGACACAGCCACTGCCGACTCGGTGAGGCTTCCCAGATACAGCACACCGTCCTGCTCCACCACACCGGTCACCATCGAGTAGTCAGTGCCCTCGACCTGGAGGTCGTGCACGACCTCGCCCTCGAAATCGACCGCTGTTACCCAGGCCGTTTTGGCCGGTTTGGGCTGTATCCACTCCGGAAGCGTCCATACGATACGGCGCAGAATGCCCGGCAGTGGAAGAAGGCGATCCAGCAACGTATTTCGAGGCGAGGGAAGAGTGATCCAAAGCAGACCGTCGCTGCCGAGGCCCATGTTGTCCGGGAATCCCGGCAGGTTCTCGATCAGGCGATCGCACGTTCCCGCCTCGGACCCGGTCAGCCAGTAGCGAGTCACGCGGTAGCCCCCCGTCTCGGCAACTACCACGCAGGAACGGTCGGGTGCGAGAACGACGCCGTTGGCGAACTGGAGGTCGTCGATGAGGGTCTCCACCGTGCCCGAAGGGTCGCGGCGGAATAGGCGACCGGTCCCGGAATGCTCCAATATGTCGCCCATGTACTCGTCGAGGGAGTACCGGCTCGACGACGAGGAGAAGTAGATCGTCCCGTCGGTATCACGAACGACGTTGCTGGCGAACCGGAGTCGTTCACCGTCGATCTCATCGACCAGTACGGTGAGCTTGCCATCAGGGGCCAATTCCAGAAGCCCTAGCTCGAAATCGCAGATCAGGATACGGCCGTCGGTGTCTGCGTGTAGGCCGAGCGGGCGGCCGCCGGTGTTCGCGAGTTCGCGCACATCGCCGGTCGCCGGATCGATGCTGAGGATCGCTCCGTTCTCTGTACCAGCGATCAACCTGCCCTCGGGGGAGAGCACCACATCCTCAGGCCCCTTGCCGGGCAGCTCTACTCGCTTCACTGCGGGAAGAGGTGGGACGCTGCGGGTTTGGCGTGCACGGGCCGGGGCGTGCGGAGGAGTCCAGCGCTTCGGCCGCATTATCGATGCGAGCATGGAATCAGGGTAGCCGGGGGAGTGCGGGGTTCCGTAGGAAACAGTGCTAGGGAAGGGGGTGGCTCCTGCGGTCTAGGTGGCCCGAGGTGGGCGAAGCCCGGTGCGGGGGTTCGGTAAGCGGGCGACTATCATGTGCTTACGTAGATATGCGCATTGCAACATGTATCAACATTCGTACCTGGTCACGTCTAGTCCAGGGTCACCAAAAAACGCAAAGAGGCGAGGGGGTTGCACACTCGGTCGTGCCAGCGCTGGGGCGGCAACTCTTGGGTTTCACTCGAAAGATCGTCGCCGAGGAACGCGTCGGAGCGTCGTGGGAATTGCCTGGCCTCCGGCCGGAGGGATTCATCAGTCATCGAGTCGTTCGGCGATAGAGCACGCGTCCGCCGACGCCACGGTGTCAGGGCTGGTGTGTGATCGTGTACCAGAGAATAGCCAGGGTGCCGAGCGTGAACAGCGGTGACACAATCCAGATTTCGACCTTGTTGCCGGTTCGATCGATGATCGGAAAGCTGACGCGGATGTCGAAGGGCCAAAACAATCGGCATCCATGGTCGGTGAGGCAGTCGCCGATCAGGTGAGCCAGCGCGCCGAGGCCCACGGCGAATGGCAGCCATACCGGCTTGTCCGCGATCCAATGGTCCATCGCGAAGGTCCCCGCGGCGGCTAGGACGACGATAGGTCCCCACGCCTTGAATCCGTTGCCGGACGGACATAGGTGCAGTGCGCGGACAGCCAACGCCAGCAGGAAGAAGACGAGACCCAGGGTGAACCATCGTCCGAGCCAGTGCTCGCCTGCCCACGTGCCGTAGGCGACTGCGGCGACGAATGCCAGGGAGTGTGTGGCGTGCCGGTGCCCGCCCGAGATCCAGGAGATGAGCTTGCACGCGGCGTGCGTGATCGGACCCAGTGCGTGCGCAATCGTTCCATCGGGATGGTCCGCGTCGGGGAGCAGTGCGGCTCCAGCGGTGAGGAAGACCCCGAGCAGCAGGTCGACGACGCCGAGATGTCCCGTGGCATCCTGCAGGGCTGGATAGGTCAGTACCGTAACCGGCAGCGCCGCGGCAGCCGCCGACCAGGCCAACGCGCCACTGGTCGCATGTGAATGTCCAAGCACCGGTCGAACATTAGTTCAACCCCGTATGGGCATGCGAATGCCGTTGCGCGACGGCGAAGGCGAGTGGGTGAACTCGCCGGCCCGGCTGTTGACCTGAGTAACGCTGGCGCCCTTGGTTGTCTCTCGTGTCAGGGGCTGGGGGAGTGGCGCGGAAACCCGCAGCGTGCTTTGCGTGTTACTGGTGCTGCGGTATGGGAGGTTGGAGAGGTGGCGACGTCGCGTTCATCGATCTGGATGTAGACGTTCCTCTGAGCAGTCCGAAGTGTCGGATGCGGCAGCCGATGCTTGCACCGCTCCAAAGATAAAGCATCTGGATACGTACATCTGCGCATATACGCATGTATAACACTCCTCTCGAATCGGCCGTATTCGAATAGGACCCGTTCCAAACCGAACTGCATAGACGCTCAGGGAAGGCCGCGAGCTGGAGACAGTCGATTTCGCGCTATAGCACGTCATCGATGACGACCGTCGCTGCCGCCATGACCTGCCGGGCGAGGTCCGCGCAGTCCACCGGCACGGTGGTGTCGACGGAGACGACGGGGGTGAGGGCGATCGGTTCGGCGAGTCGCGCCCAGCGGTTCCAGTCGTGGGCGAGGTGGGCGTCATCGTGGTACAGGGCGGCGCGGGTACGGCCGCGGTACCGCGCCAGTGCGACATCGGGAGGGACTGCACACCACACTTCGACGGCTCGCGTCGCGCCGGAGGTGCTGATTCCGTTCGCGGCGAACCGTGCATCACGCGGTTTGAACCACCAGGAGTCGACCACTACGACGCCTGGTAGCGCGGCACTCAGCGCCCATACCGCGTCCATCGCGATCGCCCCGAGATTCGGTAGCACAGACGCCTTGTCGAGCCCGTAACCCAACGCTTCCTTGATGATGTCCTTCGAGATAAGGTGCGCGCCGAGCTCCCGCGCCAAGGTCGGTGCGAGGGTCGACTTCCCGGAACCGGGCAGTCCGTTGATCAGGATGAGCAGGTCGCAGATGGTGACGAGACCTCCGGTGCGCGCCGAATCGATGACAGGGAGAAACCTTATTGCGCAAGTCGATTCGTGCCCACCCGGCGGGGCACGGCGCCGGGTAGCGGAATCACCACTGATCACCGGAGAATGTTGAACAGTTCGAAGATCCGTAGAGGAGCAGTGCCGTTGCGAGGCCGGGCCGTCAACCCGGAGCAGAAGTACGCGCTGATATCGCCAAAGGATTACCAGCGGAAAGGCCGACTTGCTCGACAAACTTCTGCAGCGATCATGCCCAATTCCCGGACTCCGCAGTCGATCTGAGCACGCACGAGGCCTTCCGCATCCTGCCTGCGACTGGAACTCGTCCACCGCGACATCGCCGCACTCGCGGGCGGGGCGAGTGCTCGACTACTTCCCAACTGTGGGGAACTTTTTTGCGCGGCCACGCTTACGCTGCATCGCGTAGCGCGACCTCATCGCGAGCCTGTGACCCGACCGCGCACCGTCGCCTGTCTTGCACCGTGCGGGACGGTGCGTGGCGACAATCCGGTTTCGACCAGGTCGGCTCGACCAGCGGTAGGCGATGTGTAGGGAGGTTACGGTGGGTAGCGGTCGCGGGGTTCATCTGTGCGGCAGCGTTCCGTTGGGGGATGCGCAGGCGGTGTTCTCGGAAGCAGCACAGCGGATAGGTTCTCGATTGAAGCGCATTCCGGATGGTGAGACGGGAGTGCGCGACAACTGGGTGGTGTGGCAGCTGCCCAAGATGCAGGCACACCCAGACCTGGAGACCGTTCCGCCGCCGAGCCCGGAATACGGGCCGAGTGAACGAGTGCAACCCAAACCGGGCGTCGACGCGGCATCAATCGACTTCGGCCCCTTGGGCTATGCCGACGCCGCCCTGGAGTCATGGCAGGTCTTCCGGCGGCTGCGGGAGGACGGCGTGATCCCGCGGGGCACGCGATTTCAGGTGTGCCTGCCGACGCCGATCGCGGTGATCGGGGCGTTCGTTGCGGGACCGCAGGGGGAGTTGGAGGCGAGGTACGAGGCGCAGCTGCGCAGCGAGTTGACCCGAATCATCGACGGCATCCCGACGGAAGACCTTGCGGTGCAATGGGATACCGCGGTGGAGTTCGCCATCTTCGAAGGCGTGTTCCCGTCCTGGTTCGGTGGCGACTATCCGACTCAGCTCGAGGAAGTCGCGCAGCGGCTGGTCCGGTTGGGCGCCTCGGTGCCCGAACCGGTCGAACTCGGATACCACCTGTGCTACGGCGACTTCGGCCACCGCCACTTCGCTGAACCCGCCGATACCGGGCGGCTGGCCTCGGTCGCGACCCGCATCCTTTCCGGGCTGGGCAGGCGCGTCGATTGGATCCACATGCCGGTCCCACGGTCGCGCACCGACGCCGACTACTTCAAACCCCTCGCCGATCTGTACCTGCCGTCCGAAACCGATCTCTATCTCGGCTTGGTGCACGCCAGCGACGGTCGAGCTGGCGCAGTGCGCCGGATCGAAGCCGCCCGCACCGCCGTCGCGGACTTCGGCATTGCCACCGAGTGCGGCATGGGCCGCCGGCCAGCCGACCAGATCCCGGCGCTGTTCGATTTGCACGCGGAGCTGGCGGACACACTTTCCTGATCCGGAACTGCGGGGCGCCGATCGGCATGGTCACAGAGGGCGCTTACATGCACGGCACCCCGTGAGTTGATACAGCTCACGGGGTGCCGCACGAGGCTGAAACGGAGACATGAAGTCCTGCACGAGCTTCTGTCGTCGACCCCGGGGGGCTGCCCGTCGTCACCATTACTTGACATAATGTTGATTATCGGCGGAAGAACCGGCCGAGTTCATCGGCGACATCGACTTGTGGGACATGGACTCTGTGTGTCGTGATCCCAGGGATGGTGGCCAGTAGTTCCGGGGATGTTTGGCGGTGTCGTGTTGATTCCTTCGTGGGCTGTCGTCCTCGCATCGCCTGCGAATTTCCCCTGCATATTTATGCGTCACAGTGACGGAATGTGACATAGAGTGCCTTATGTTGCGATTGATGTGTAAGTATGTCCGGGAATCCTCGAGCTGGCCTTAGGCGCAATACCGTTCAGTTAAGGTCCGTTGATTGTGAGTTTCGGGTCGTGAGTCGGTTGCGGGTGCTGGGTGTGATGGGTGCGTTTTGCTGCCCATTTGAGGATTTTGCGTTTGACGACGCGGGGGTTGGATCGTCTTCGGCGTGCCGGGTTG
>NZ_JBFRFQ010000050.1:0-51845 GCF_052114905.1 Nocardia sp. 2TAF39 | reverse complement strand
GCCGCGAACAGAGAATGCTCGCTCTCGCTCCGCTCGGAACCGGGGGTCGGGCCGATGTGGTCGCGATGGGTGCGATTGCGGTGTTGTTCGGCTGCCTCTGTAGTGCTGTGCGTTCGCGGCCCCGCTGGAGTTGGAGTCCGAGCGACCGCCGCCGGCGCCTTCGTTGTGGACGCGCCGGCTGCGGCCGATGCGGGCTGGACATTCCTCGCAGCCGATCCCGTTTCGTCAGCGGCCGACGATCAGGCCATCGCCGTCGGGGCTGACGGTCACCTTGACCGCGTCGCCGTCGGTGATTTCGCCCGCCAACAGCTCCTTGGCCAGGGTGTCGCCGATGGCCTGCTGGATGAGCCTGCGCAGCGGACGCGCGCCGTAGACCGGGTCGTAGCCGCGCACTGCGAGCCAGAACCTGGCCGAGTCGCTGACGTCCAGCCGCAGCCTGCGCTGCGCGAGCCGCTTCTGCAGCTGGTCGAGCTGGATGTCGACGATGCTCTCCAACTGTTCCTCGTCGAGCGCGTGGAACACGACAACGTCATCGAGGCGGTTGAGGAACTCCGGTTTGAACGCCGAACGCACCGCGTTCATGACGTGCTCACGATCACCGCCCGCGCCCAGGTTGGAGGTGAGGATCAGGATGGTGTTGCGGAAGTCGACCGTGCGGCCCTGTCCGTCGGTCAGCCTGCCCTCGTCGAGCACCTGCAGCAGGATGTCGAACACGTCCGGGTGCGCCTTCTCGATCTCGTCGAACAGCACCACCGTGTACGGCCTGCGCCGCACTGCCTCGGTGAGCTGACCGCCTTGGTCGTAGCCGACGTAGCCTGGCGGGGCGCCGACCAGCCTGGCGACCGCGTGCTTCTCGCTGTACTCGCTCATGTCGATCCGGACCATGGCGCGTTCGTCGTCGAACAGAAAGTCCGCCAACGCCTTGGCCAGCTCGGTCTTGCCGACACCGGTCGGGCCGAGGAACATGAACGAGCCGGTCGGCCGGTTCGGGTCGGCGACACCGGCGCGCGCCCTGCGCACCGCGTCGGCCACCGTCTGCACCGCCTCGGACTGCCCGACCACGCGTCGGCCCAGCTCCTGCTCCATCCGCAGCAGCTTCTGCGTCTCGCCTTCCATCATCCGGCCCACCGGGATGCCGGTCCACGAGGACACCACCTCGGCGATGTCGTCCGGGCCGACCTCCTCCTTGAGCATCACCTCGCCGTCTCCTGCTGTCGCGGAAGCCTTTTCGGCCTCGGCGAGCTGCTTCTCCAGCGCCGGGATCCGGCCGTACCGCAGCTCGGCCGCTTTGCCCAGATCGCCGTCGCGCTCGGCCCGCTCGGAGGCACCGCGCAGCGATTCCAGCTCCTCTTTCAACACGCGGACCTGATCGATCGCGCTCTTCTCGTTCTGCCAGCGGGTCATCAGCTGGTTCAGCTTCTCGCGGTCGTCGGCGAGCTCCTGGCGCAGCTTCTCCAGACGCTGCTTGGAGGCCTCGTCGGTCTCCTTGCTCAGTGCGACCTCTTCGATTTCCAGGCGGCGCACGGCGCGCTCGACCTCGTCGATCTCCACCGGGCGCGAGTCGATCTCCATGCGCAGCCGCGAGGCCGACTCGTCGACCAGGTCGATCGCCTTGTCCGGCAGGAAACGAGAGGTGATGTAGCGGTCGGACAGCGTGGCCGCGGCCACCAGCGCCGAATCGGTGATCCGCACGCCGTGGTGCACCTCGTAGCGCTCCTTGATGCCGCGCAGTATGCCGACGGTGTCCTCCACCGACGGCTCCCCGACCAGCACCTGCTGGAAGCGCCGCTCCAGGGCGGCGTCCTTCTCGATGTGCTTGCGGTACTCCTCCAGCGTGGTCGCGCCGACCATGCGCAGCTCACCGCGCGCCAGCATGGGCTTGATCATGTTGCCCGCGTCCATCGCCGATTCACCGGTGGCCCCCGCGCCGACGATGGTGTGCAACTCGTCGATGAATGTGATGATCTGGCCCGCGCTGTTCTTGATGTCCTCCAGCACGGCCTTGAGCCGCTCCTCGAATTCACCGCGGTACTTCGCGCCGGCGACCATCGCGCCGAGGTCGAGTGCGACGACTGACTTGCCGCGCAACGACTCCGGGACGTCGCCGGCCACGATGCGCTGGGCGAGGCCCTCGACGATCGCGGTCTTGCCGACGCCCGGCTCGCCGATCAGCACCGGATTGTTCTTGGTGCGGCGGCTCAAAACCTGGACCACACGGCGGATTTCGGTGTCCCGGCCGATCACCGGGTCGAGCTTGCCGGAGCGGGCGGCCTCGGTGAGGTCGGTGGAGTACTTCTCCAGTGCCTGGTAGCTGCCCTCCGGATCGGGGCTGGTCACCCGGGCGCTGCCGCGCACGGCGGTGAACGCCTGGCGCAGCGCGTCCGCGGTGGCGCCGTACTTGCTGAGCAGCATCGTCACGTCCGAGTCGCCCTCGGCGAGGCCGACCATGACGTGCTCGGTGGAGACGTACTCGTCGCCGAGCTCGGTGGCCAGACGCTGGCCGGCGGTGATCGCGGCAAGGGCCTCGCGGCCGAGTTGGGGGGTGGTGGTGGCGCCCGTCGCGCTCGGCAGCCGGTCCACGATGTCCTGTGCCTCGCGCCGCACGGTCGCCGGATCTGTTCCGACGGCTTTCAGCAAGGGTGCGGCTATGCCGTCGGTCTGATCCAGCAACGCCACCAGCAAGTGCGCCGGACGAATCTCCGGGTTGCCCGCGGCGGAGGCCGCCTGCAGTGCGGCGGTCAGGGCCGCCTGAGTCTTGGTGGTGGGATTGAACGAGTCCACAAGTCACCTTCCTACTGGTCGATTCCCACGGCGCCGAGCGGATTCCGGGTGCGATCACCGATCGAAGCCGTCGCGGCCGGGCGCCGTTCCTTACCGTTCAACGTTGGAAAGGTTGAGTCTGTTCCGCTCAAGTTTGACGTTCTCGGTCAAGCCGCTCCCACGCCGCAGGATCAGGTCGAACGCTACGCCGCGACGTGGCCGAATGCGACGAATCACCGCGTCGGCGCCCTCGGGATGCCTACGATGACCACGGCCGTCAGTTGATGCATCACTCTTCAGCCCGAATCAAGGAGCGAATGGATGCGCGCGATCGTGGTACGGAAGTTCGGAGCCACGCCAGAGGTGGCCGACATGCCGATGCCCGAATCCGGGCCGGGGAGCGTGCGGGTCCAGCTCGAGGCGGCCGGGGTCAATCCGTTCGACCAGCGCATGGCCACCGGATACCTGGACGGCAAACTGCCGCACGACTTTCCGATGATTCTCGGGGTGGACGGCGCGGGCACCATCGCCTCGCTCGGCCGCGGCGTCAGCCGGTTCACCGTCGGTGACCGGGTGGTCGGCAAGTTCCTCACGCCGCCCGCAGGCCACGGCAGCTTCGCCGAGTACGCGGTGCTTCCCGAAGGCGCCACTCTCGTGTCGATCCCCGACGGCGTCCCGACCGTCACGGCAGCGGCACTGCCGACCGCGGGCGTCACCGCGCAGGACCTCGTGGACGCCACCCGGATCGAACCCGGCCAGACCGTGCTGATCGTCGGCGCCACCGGTGGCGTCGGCTCGTTCCTCGTGCAACTGGCCAACATCGCGGGCGCGCACGTCATCGCGACCGCGCGCGGTCCGGCCGCCGACCAGATGACCAGGCTCGGCGCGGCCGAGACCGTCGACTACACCGTGGGGCCGGTCCGTGACCAGGTCGCCGCCACGCACCCCGGTGGCATAGACATCCTGTTCGATCTGGTGAGCCCGCCCGAGGCCCTGACCGAGCTGACCACGCTGGTCCGCGACGGCGGGACCGTCTACTCCACCATCGGGTCCGCCTCCGAGCACGCGTTGCGCGCCAGGGACATCAAGGGCGGCAACATGGAGTCCAAGGGCCGCGCACTGGAATTGTCCCGGCTCATGCAGCGCGTCGCCGACGGCGACGTGGTGGTGCCGATCGACGCGACGGTCCCGCTCGCGGACGGTCCCGCGGTGATCGGCGCGCACGGCGCGCGCGGCAAGACCGTGCTCGCCATCTGAGAAACCCGGACCACCCCGCGTCGGGGAAAGATAGCTTTCCGCGCAAACGCCCGGAGGTGTGTGATGAGCACCCGCCCCGCAGAATTCGGCCTGTTCCTGATCCCGGAGGCCGACAACTATCGACAAATCGCCGAACTGACCGCGTACGCCGACGCGACCGGACTCGAACTGATCGGCATCCAGGACCATCCCTACCAGCGCCGTTTCCTGGACACCTGGACGCTGATCACCGCCCTGGCGGCACAGACCACGCGAGTGAGCCTTTTCCCCGACGTCGCGAACCTCCCGCTGCGCAATCCGGCCATGCTCGCGAAATCCGTCGCTTCCCTCGACCTCATCAGCAACGGTCGAATCCAGCTCGGCTTGGGCGCAGGTGCGTTCTGGGATGCCATCGCCGGTATGGGCGGACCCCGCCGGACCGGCGGCGAGTCGGTCCGAGCCCTGGCCGAGGCGATCGCGGTGATCCGCGCGATGTGGAGCGAGGAACGATCGGTCCGTGTGCCGGGCGCCTTCTACTCGCTCGCCGGCGCGCACCCCGGCCCCCGCCCACGGCACCACCCTGGCATCTGGCTCGGCGCGAAGGGCCCGCGCATGCTGGAGCTGACCGGCCGGCGCGCCGACGGCTGGCTGCCCTCGGCCGCATGGGCGCCGCCGGAGTTCCTCAGCGAGGCCGGCAGGCGGATCGACGACGCTGCCGTAGCGGCGGACCGAGACCCGCTGTCGGTGCGCCGGATCTACAACGTGTCCGGGACCATCACCGCGGACGGTTCCGATCAAGGCTTTCTGGAGGGCCCGCCCCAGCGCTGGGTCGATGACCTGCTCGCGCTGCATCGCGACCAGCGCATCGACGGATTCGTCTTCTGGCCTACCGAGGGGGAACCGGTCGAGCAGATCCGTCGTTATACCGAGCAGGTCGTGCCCGCGGTCCGTGTCGGCACCGAGGGTTGACCGGCCGGAACGAGCCTTTCATTCCCCATGGCGCCGTGCGGTGATCGGCCGCGGCCTGGTACATCATGGGTCAGCAACCTCCCGACCGATTACCGTTCGGCCGGGTCTTGCCGACCATACGCACACGACCACGGGATTTTCGGGGATACTTGTTCGGCGGAGGACCGCCGGTAACGGATAAAGTCCCCGGGCAGAACTGAGGGAAAGGAAGCTCGACGTCGTGGATGCGCGTTCGGCTGCGCTGGTCCGCGCCAATTTCCGTTCGGTGATCGAGTCGCCGAATGGACCCGAGCGGTTGATCAGTGCGTTCTACGGTCATATGTTCGTCGAGGCCCCCCGGCTGCGCGAACTGTTCCCACCGGCGATGGATATGCAGGCCAAGCGGGTCGTCACCGCCATCCAGTACGTGCTCGATCACCTGGAGGACTGGGACCGGGCACAGAGTTTCCTGGAACAGCTCGCCCGCGATCACCGCAAGTACGGCGTCCAGGCGGAACACTACGACGTGGCGGGCCGTGCACTGCTTGCCGCGTTCCGCGTGTACAACGGCCCCGCCTGGCACCGCGGCCTGGAAGAGGGTTGGCGTGACATCACCATCCTGATCTCCGCGTCCATGGCCATCGGCGCCAACTCCGACAAGTCCCAACCGTACTGGGCGGCGACCGTGGTCGGTCATCGCCGCGTGCTCGAGGACCTGGCCATCGTTCGCCTGCAGTCCGATGGCCCGATTCCCTACCAGGCCGGGCAATACCTGCCGGTCACCGTGCCGCAGCGCCCGAAGATGTGGCGCTACTTCTCGCCGGCGATCCCGGCCAACCCGTACGGCGAGATCGAGTTCCACGTGCGCAAGATCCGCGGCGGGTGGGTGAGCCCGGCGATCGTCAACGAGACCAGGGTCGGCGACCGGTGGCAGATCGCGGGCCCGCTCGGCGGCCTGCACGTCGACCGGGACAGCGGCCGTGACGTGCTGATGATCGGCGCGGGTACCGGCATCGCCCCGTTGCGGGCCCAGTTGATCGAGATGGGCCAGCGTGGCATCAACCCGCGGGTGCACTTCTTCATCGGCGGCCGCTACCCCTGCGACCTGTACGACGTGGAGAACATGTGGCAGCTCTCGCAGAGCAATCCGTGGCTCACCATCGTTCCCGTGTGCGAGCAGAAGACCAACCCGTGGTGGTACCCGCACCCGCCCCAAGACGCACCGTACGGCATGCACCGGCGCCTGATCGGTAACCTTGGCGCCGTAGTCGCGAGCTTCGGCGCGTGGGCGGATCGGCAGATCCAGATCGCCGGATCGGCGCGAATGATCGCGGACACCCGCCGCGCGCTGATCGCGGTCGGTACGCCGGAGCAGATCATCAGCTGCGACCCTGTGTGAGTGAAGGAGGCCCCGTTGGGGGACCCGGGCATGCTCGGTAACGGTGCGCATCAGGCGCCCGAATGGACCTCGACCGTCGTCGGCCATCATCGGCTGCGCCACGACCTCGCGGTGATCCGTTTGATCGGCGAGTTCGTGCCATTCGCCGCGGGCCAGTCCGTCGAGGTGCAGGTGCCGCAGCAGCCCGGCGTGCGGCGCAGGCTCTCGCCGGCATTGCCGCCCTCACTGGACGGCAAGCTGGAGTTCCACGTGCGCACCGTGCCGGGCGGATGGTGCAGCGGCGCGATCGTGGCCGACACCCAGCCGGGCGACGAGTGGCGGATCGGCGCCCCGCTCGGCGGGTTCGCGGTCGACCCGGACGGCGACGAGGTGGTGATGATCGCGGGCGGCACGGGATTGGCGCCGATGCGCGCGCAGATCCTCGACCTGGCCCGCAGGCCGGACCCGCCGCCCACCTATCTGTTCATCGGCGGGCGGTCGCCGCGCGACCTCTATGCCACGGACATGCTGACCCTGCTGGCCGGTGAATTGCCATGGCTCACCGTGATTCCCGTAGTGGAGAGTCCGGAGGATCCCGGCTGGGTGGACGAGTGGTACGAGCAGTCCCGCGTCGACATCGGTTTCCCGCCGGACGACATGCTGCACGGCACGCTCGCCGACGTTCTCGGGTCGCATGGCGCGTTCCTGAATCACCAGGTGCTGGTCTGCGGCTCGCCTGCTATGACGCGCGCGACTGTCGACCGGCTGCTCGAAACCGGCACCCCGGCCGAGGTGATCCAGGCGGAGGGCGGCCAGCTCTACTAACGCAGCAGAGGGGGCCTGGGCGGCACGGGCCTGGGTGTTCCCAGCCGATCGTGTCCGTTCCACCTGCCCTGTGGTCCGCGTGCTCGACCTTGTCGCGGGCACTCATCGGTGGCCGGATCGTCGAGCCCGGCCACCGTTTCGCACGGTCCACAATTCGCTGGTGGCCGTCGGTGCCGCTGCCTACACTGTCATCGCCGATCAGGAAGGAGCGGGGGGTGACCGGTGAGACTGGAAGGACGGGAGTGGCGAACGTTGGTCAGCGCTGTGCGGTTGGGCAGCGACCACTACCGGGTCATCCGTCCCGCACGCCCGATCGACCACGCGTCGCTGCACAAGGGACGGCTCGGGGCACAGCTCTCCGTGGACAAGGCCGCGACCGTGAACCTCGCGATTGCATGGTGGCTGGCCGCACGCTCCCCGCACAGCCTGGTCTACCTGCCACTGCGTTCCAGTGATTCCTCCTGCGGTGCGGAATACGGCAACAACAAGCTCGATTTGGTACTGCTGCACCACAGCCTCGCGTTCCCGGTATCCAGGTGGAAGCAGGTCCGCATGCGCCTGTCCAATCCGGCCGTCCACAAAGTGAAGCTCCCGCCCCGGGCATTCCGCGCGTTCGGCTTCGAGGATCACCTGAAATGGGCCCACCGCGAGTTCCGGGACCACCTGCGCTGGGCCATCGCCGCCGACACCCTTTTCCTCATCGGCAGTCGTCACGCCTACGACCTCGCGGGTAACCAGATACGCGGACTCGCCGAGGAGTGTCCGGCGCACCTCGCCACCTCCCCCGACACGCACTGCTGCGCAGAGATCGGGATCGGACGCCGCAACCCGGTGACCCCGGACCGCCGCAATCCGTACTCGGAACTGCACATCGAATGCTGCAACCGTCACTGGTGAGCTGTGCCTACGGGCGACCAGGGTCGTGACGGCCTCGTGCGGCGCGGATTTCGGCGTCGGCTACCTCGTCTGCGGTTGGCGACCCGAACCTCACCAGCACCCCTAGAACAGCGGGTCGTGGCGGATGTTCTTCGCGGGCACCCCCGCCGCCATCAGACGGAACTTCGTAGTCTGCACCATCGACGGCGAGCCGGAGATCTGCACGTCCCGGTCGGCCCAGGCACCGAAGCTCGCGACAACCTTGCCGATCTGGCCTGTGATTCGCGGTTCGAGGACGGGCATAGGCGGGTGTGGCCCCTCGGGTTCAAGGTGCCACCAAGGGTTTTCTTCGTGCTCGGTGACCGGCGTGACGGTGAGCCAGCGATTGGCCACCGCCAGGTTGCTCAACGTCTCCAGGTCGTAGAGGTCGCACGGGTTGTGACCGCCGACGAACAGGTGAACCTTCGGATTAGCCCGTCGCTGAGCCATCGCCATGAGCTGTGCGCGCAGCGGCGCGATACCGGTGCCGCAGCCGATCATCAGCATCTTGCGCTTGAGGTTGCGCGGGACGCCGAGGCCGCCGAGCGGCGAGCCGAGTAGCCACTGGTCGCCGACGGCAGTCTGGCCGACGATGGCCGAACTGACCCAGCCACCGAGCACGCCGCGCACGTGGAATTCGATCTCACCGTCGGTGTTCGCGGGCACGGCGGGCGAGAGATAGCGCCACATGCGCGGCCGGGACGGAATCTGCACGCTCACGTATTGGCCGGCGGCGTATTGCATGGGCTGGTCGAGTTGCAGCCGGACGATGGTCAGGTTGCACAGCACCTCGCGGCGTTCGATCACGGTGCCGGTCCAGACGGGCGGAGTCGTCTCCTTCTCCGCCGCGCCGATCATGGTGTCGGCGATGATCTTCAGACCCTCGTCCCACGCCCGGTCGACCTCGTCGGTCCACATCTCGGTGCCGGCGGACACCTGCACGGCCGCCTTCAACGAGGAGGCCACCGCGAGGTAGTGCTCGGCTTGCACGCCGTATTTGCGGTGGTCCCTGCCCAATTGGGCGAGGAAGGGGAGCAGCTTGTTCGGCTCCTCCAGCCGATCAAGGGTGTAGCCGATCGCCTTGACGAGGCGATCTCGCTGTGCGTCCATGGCGGCCGGAAAGAAATCGCGGACGTGCGGGTAGTCGGTGAACAAGATCGCGTAGAACGATCTTGCCAGTTTCTCCGACCCCCCTTCCTCCGCAGCAACCGCCTTGAAAGTTGTTCTGATCAAAGCGACAGTGCGCGAATCCATTTGTGTCACAACCCCATTTCGCACTCGAACACAAACCGTGCCGACGAGTGCGGTGCTGCGGGACACTCGACAGCAGTCGATGGTAACGAAGTGTAGGCGAGGTTTGCCAGCTACGGAGTAATCCGCTCGAATATCTCGTATGTAATTCCGTCGAAACGAGGATAGGAAACAAGACACGCCATAGAAACCGACTGGAAGACGGTTGATCTGGCGAAAAATCAGTCGCGCACTCGCCGAATCAGCAAGGCTGCCTTGGGAAATTCCATCCCGATCGGTCTGCTGTAGCGACCCTGGGGCAACATGCGCGGTAGGCGAGCCGAGGTCCGAACAAGTAAACGACAAGGGCGCCGGCGACCGAACGGCGGTGGATTCGCCCCTTCGGCTCTATATCGAAATAGCGGGATGCAAACGACTTCCGCGGAACATGTTCTGGTTTACTGTCGGCTATTCTCGAGGCCCGGCGTCTGGAAACGACAGCGGGCCCCCGGTCCCGAATCGCGCTTCACGACCCGTGGCCGGGGGCCCGACGGTATTCGTTGTCGTCAGCGCCGGTTGCGCGGCTTCCAGACGACCAACGCCGTGCTGCGTTGCGGCGGCGAGAGATCGGGCCGATAGCCAGCCCGCAGCCGCTCCAGCTCGGCCGACAGTTCGGCGACGTGCTGGCGCAGTTCCTCCACCTGATTGGTCAGTTCGATGATGCGTTTGATGCCCGCTAGGTTGACGCCCTCGTCCTGGGACAGCCGCTGCACCTCGCGCAGCAGCTCCACGTCCCGCGCGGAGTAACGGCGTCCACCGCCCGAAGTGCGCTGCGGCGTCACCAATCCCAGCCGGTCATACGTGCGCAGTGTCTGCGCGTGCATGCCCGCGAGTTGGGCCGCCACCGAGATCATGAAGAACTCGGCACGCGAACCAGCGGACGCCTTCTTCGGATCTGACGACATCACGCACCTGCCCATCCCGCACGTGGATCGAATCCGCTGGCCTTCTCCGCCTCCTGATAGCTCTTCATCGCGTCGATGGCATCGCTGTCCAGCTTCTGTGGCACTGCGACCTTGACGGTGACCAAAAGGTCACCGGCGCCGCCGCCGCGCTTGGGCACGCCACGGCCACGCACCCGCAGGATGCGACCGTCGGCAGTACCAGGAGGCACCTTCACGCCGACTCGACCCTCCAGTGTGGGCACGGAAACCGTTGTACCCAATACCAATTCACTGTAACTGACCGGAAGCACCAGGGTCAGGTCGTCGCCGTTGCGGCCGAAGACCTTGTCCTGGCTGACGTGCACGGTGACAAACAGGTCACCAGACGGCGCACCGCGCAGTCCCGCCTCACCTTGGCCGGCCAACCGGATCCGCTGACCGTCACCGACTCCCGGGGGAATCCGCACCGTAATCGTGCGCGTGCGGTTCTGGATCCCGCTGCCACGGCAGTCGGCGCAGGGGTCGTCGATGATCGAGCCGGTCCCGCGGCAATCGTCGCACGGCTCACTGAAGCCGAACGCACCCTGGTTGCGGCTGACGATGCCGGTTCCGTTGCAGATGGGGCAGACTCGTGGACTGGTCCCCGGCTTTGCGCCGCTGCCGTGGCAGGTAGTGCACGGCGACGGGCTTGTCATCCGCAGCGGAACCGTGACGCCCTGTGCCGCTTCGCGGAAACCGAGCGTCGTCTCGGTCTCCACGTCGGCGCCGCGCCGCGGGCGGCTCGCGGTCCGTGTGCCGCCCCGGTTGAACAGACCACCGAACAGGTCACCGAGGCCACCCTCGCCCGCGTTCACGCCGCCGAAGATATCCCCGATGTTGAATTCCTGCGAGAAACCCCCACCGGCACCGGGACTGAACCCACCGCGACCGTAACCGCCACCCGCGAAAAGCTTGCGGGTGTCGTCGTACTCCTTGCGCTTGGCCGGATCCGACAGCACGGCATGCGCCTCACTGACGGTCTTGAACCGCTCCTCGGCCTTGGTGTCGCCGGGATTGGCGTCCGGATGCAAGTCGCGCGCGAGCTTGCGGTACGCCTTCTTGATCTCATCCTGCGAGGCGGCGGAGGAAACACCCAGCTCCTTGTAGAAGTCCTTTTCGATCCACTCCCGTTGGCTCACCGAGCATCTCCTCCTCTCGCGTTCTTATCGGTCGTTCGTGTCGGCATCAACGTCCGATGCCTCTTCCGGCGGCCGATCGGCGGTCTCCGCCAGATCGGCTACGCCATCGGTTACCCCGACGAGCGCGTGCCGAAGCACCCTATCGCCGAACCGATAGCCCTTGCGCATAACTATGCCGATCACCGGGTCATGTCCGGAGCCCTCGTGCTGCACGGCCTCGTGCAGGGTCGGATCGAAAGGCTCACCCTCCGAACCGAACTCCTCGAGACCCTGCTTCTGCAGCGCGGCCGCCAGCTTGTCGGCGACCGACTTCAGCGGCCCGGATTCCAGGTCACCGTGCGCCCGCGCCCGGTCGAGATCGTCGACCACGCCGAGCAGTTCGGTGACCACCGACGCCTTGGCGGCGTCGATGGCAGCCTTGCGGTCGCGCTCGACGCGGCGCCGGTAGTTGGCATACTCGGCGGTCAGCCGCTGCAGATCGGCGGTCCGCTCGGCAAGCTCACCACCGATGGTGTCGGCGAGCGCCTCGGACTGCTGCGCACCATTGCCCGCGGCCGGGGCGGGTTCGGCCGCGGCGCCGTTGTCCGCGGCCTGCTCCCGGATCTCCCCGGTCTCCGGGTCGACCTTCCGGTTGTCGACGAAGGTGATCGGCTCCTGTTCGGAGTTGCCCTGTGTCACTTCTTCTCCGTGTCGACCGGCTCGTCCACGACCTCGGCGTCCACGACCTGATCATCGTCCGCGGAGCTCGACGCGCCGTTGCCGGACGCGGCGGCGTCCGCGGCGGACGCCTCGTAGATCGCCTGGCCGAGCGCTTGCGATTCGGTCGCCAGCTTCTCGACGGCCGCCTTGACCGCGGCGATGTCGGTACCCTTCAGCGCCTCGTTCGCCTCGGCGATGGCTGCCTCGACCTTGGACTTGACGTCCGCGGGGACCTTGTCCTCGTTGTCTTTGATGAACTTCTCGGTCTGGTGTACCAGCGACTCGGCCTGGTTGCGGGTCTCGGCCTCCTCGCGGCGGGCCTTGTCCTCGGCGGCGTGTGCCTCGGCGTCCCTGACCATCCGGTCGATCTCCTCCTTGGACAGACCGGAGCCGTCCTGGATCTTGATCCTGTTCTCCTTGCCGGTGCCCTTGTCCTTCGCGGTCACGTGCACGATGCCGTTGGCGTCGATGTCGAAGGTGACCTCGATCTGCGGCACTCCGCGCGGGGCGGGCGGGATGCCGGTCAGCTCGAAGGAGCCGAGCAGCTTGTTGTGCGAGGCGATCTCGCGCTCACCCTGGAACACCTGGATCTGCACCGACGGCTGGTTGTCGTCGGCCGTGGTGAAGGTCTCCGAACGCTTCGTCGGGATGGTGGTGTTGCGCTCGATGAGCTTGGTCATCACGCCACCCTTGGTCTCGATACCCAGCGACAGCGGGGTCACATCGAGCAGCAGGACGTCCTTGACCTCGCCCTTGAGCACACCGGCCTGCAAGGCGGCGCCGACGGCGACGACCTCGTCCGGGTTCACGCCCTTGTTGGGCTCCTTGCCGCCGGTCAGTTCCTTGACCAGATCGGAAACGGCGGGCATCCGGGTGGAGCCACCGACGAGCACGACGTGGTCGATGTCGGACACCTTGATGCCCGCGTCCTTGATCACGGACTGGAACGGCGCACGGGTGCGGTCGAGCAGGTCCGAGGTGATCTTCTGGAACTCGGCGCGGGTCAGCTGCTCGTCGAGGAACAGAGGGTTCTTGTCCGCGTCGACGGTGATGTAGGGCAGGTTGATCGAGGTGCTCTGCGAGGAGCTCAGCTCGATCTTGGCCTTCTCAGCGGCCTCGCGAAGCCGCTGCATCGCCATCTTGTCCTTGGTCAGGTCGATGCCCGAGCTGCCCTTGAACTTGTCGACCAGCCACTGCACGACCCGCTCGTCCCAGTCGTCACCACCGAGGTGGTTGTCGCCGGAGGTGGCGCGGACCTCGACGACGCCCTCGCCGATTTCCAGCAGCGAGACGTCGAAGGTGCCGCCACCGAGGTCGAAGACCAGGATGGTCTGTTCCTTGTCACCCTTGTCCAGGCCGTACGCGAGCGCGGCCGCGGTGGGCTCGTTGACGATGCGCAGGACGTTCATGCCCGCGATCTGACCGGCTTCCTTGGTGGCCTGCCGCTGGGAGTCCTCGAAGTACGCGGGAACGGTAATGACCGCGTCGGTGATCTCCTCACCGAGGTAGGCCTCGGCGTCGCGCTTCAACTTCATCAGCACACGGGCGCTGATCTCCTGCGCGGTGTACTTCTTGTCGTCGATGGCCACGGACCAGTCGGTGCCGATGTGCCGCTTGACCGAGCGGATGGTGCGGTCGACGTTGGTGACGGCCTGGTTCTTGGCCGGCTGACCGACCAGTACCTCGCCATTCTTCGCGAACGCGACGATCGACGGGGTGGTGCGCGATCCTTCCGAGTTGGCGACGACGACCGGCTCGCCGCCTTCGAGAACGGCGACGACCGAGTTCGTGGTCCCGAGGTCGATTCCGACCGCACGAGCCATGATGGTTCCTCCTAGTTGACGTACTTATTTGTGCCGGTGCCGGGCGAACAGCCGCCCAACGGCGCCCGACGGGCGCCGCGAGACCTCGCCCCAGCACCTCACGGAGCACGGTCCCAGCAACGCTGAGCGTGGTCGGCTCAATCTTGCACCCACCGGACACCGGGAGTCAACCCAAACTTGAGTCGGACCCACTCAACATTACCGAACAGCTCAACGCGCGACCGGCGCGATTGATTCCCGCGATCCGAAAAAACAGGGCGGCGCGAACCCGAGAGACTTCAGCGAGTGCCGCCGGGATGGATGTCCGGCTCGAGCGCATTGGCCGTCGCAAGCTTCCGCGGCAGCCGCACGAGCGTCGAACCCGCGGAGCCGTCGACGCCCGTGTTTCCGTTTCGCCCTCGTGCCCATTACCGGGCAGTAGGGTGGCGACAGGGTGACCGGACCAGGCGCCCGGCGTACGCCGCCGATCCGAGGAGTCGCCATGAGGGCCGCCGTCGTCACCGACACGAAGTTCGAGGTCGCCGACCTGCCGACGCCGAGTCCCGGCCCTGGCCAGCTGTTGATCAGGGTGTCCCGCTGCGGCATCTGCGGTTCCGACCTGCACGCCCGGACACATGCCGACGAGATGGCGGATCTGGCCGTTGCCACCGGGTACGACCACTTCATGCGGTCGGATCAGAGTGTGGTGCTCGGACACGAATTCAGCGGAGCGATACTCGATTACGGGCCTGGCTGTCGCAAACGATGGAAGGCGAGCACACCGGTGGTAGCCCTGCCGATCGTGCGGCACGGCAGGCAGCCACACCTGGTCGGCCTGTCGACCGCGGCGCCCGGCGGCTACGCCGAGCAGGTGGTTGTCCAGGAATCGATGACCATGCCGGTGCCGAACGGATTGTCCGCCGAACACGCCGCACTCACCGAGCCGATGGCGGTCGCCTGGCACGCCGTGCGCAGAGGCAAGGTCGGGAAGGGGCAAACCGCGTTCGTCATCGGCTGCGGCCCCATCGGCCTCGCGGTGATCAGCATGCTGAAGGCCGCAGGCGTGCGTACCGTGGTGGCCAGCGACTTCTCACCGCGCCGAAGGGAACTCGCGACCGCGTGCGGCGCCGACGTCGTGGTCGACCCGGCCACCGAGTCACCGTGGACGGCCGCACCGAAGAAGAGCAGGATCAACGGCGTCGCCGACATCCTCGGCCTCGGCTTCGACACCATGGAGCGGCTGCGGCGCGTCCCGAACCTACCGTGGTGGTACGTCTTCCGGCTGGCGCACACGCTGAACGCGGGACCGGCCGGACCGGTGATCTTCGAATGCGTGGGTGTGCCGGGGATCATCGATCAGATCCTCACCGCGGCGCCGCCGCTGTCGCGGGTTGTCGTAGTCGGCGTATGTATGCAAACCGACCGCTTCCAGCCCGCGATAGCGATCAACAAGGAAATCGAACTGCGGTTCGTGCTCGGCTACGACCCCGGCGAGTTCCGCGACACCCTACACATGCTCGCCGAAGGAAAGGTCGATCCGACACCACTGATCACCGGCACCGTCGGGCTGGCCGGTGTGGAGAACGCCTTCACCGCCCTCGGCAATCCGGAGCAGCACGCGAAGATCCTGGTGGATCCGAGCAGTTCCGCTGCCACCCCGGTCTGACGGGTTACCAGGGTCGACGTCACCGCCCGGTGGCGAGTACCTCGTCGGCGATCTTCTCGTCCAGCGTCACCCGCACCAGCGCCGCGGCGAGATCCGCGGCGTGGTCGCGCGCGAGATCGGCCAGCCGATCGGGATCATCCGGAAGCCGGACACGTTTGGCGCCGCGGAGGGCGCGTTCGTCGAAATGCGGCCGGACCCAGGTCCAGATGTCCTGGACCTCACGCAAGAAGATATCGCTTCCAGTCGGCCCGATGCCCTGGAATTCGCGTAGTAGTTCGGCCGCGCGCTTCGGGTCGTTTCGCGCCTCCTCGCCGAGTTTCCGCAGGTCACCGTGGTACCGGTCGAGCACGTGTGCGGCACTGGCGCGCAGCTTCGTCGCGGTGCTCTCGTCGTAGCGGCGATAGTGCGCCCTGCCGAGCGCGTCCACCAGGTCCTGCCAGTCCGCGTCGGCGACGCGCTGCGGCGTGCGGTAGCCGCTGTGGACCAGTTCCCGCGCGGCCGCCACCGCGATATCGGCGGAGATCCGGGCGCTGAGCAACACGGCGAGCATGAGCAGCTGGAACAGCGGAGCGGGTTTGTCGTCCAGCTTGATGCCCGCTTCCACCGCGTATCCCTTGCCCGCCCGGTCGAGCAACGCGTGCACCACATCCTGCTGACTCATTGCGACCTCCTCTCGTTTACCGGCTGCGTACCCAGGAGGTCGTGCGATACACCATGTCGGTGGGTGTGTACCTACGCGCACCGAGACAGCACCGGCGCCGATACCGATGCGATAAGCGGGCATACCTCGGTCCGATCCCTGGCCGAGTATGCGTGCCATCCGCCGAGGCCCTGATCAGGTGACAAGGAAACGGCCCGCCCAATCGTGATTACCCTCGTGCCATATTCGGGCCGTGCACATGACAGGTCCGCCGCCCCTGACGAGACTCCGCCCGCTGGTCGAATGTAACTCGAGCTGGACCATAGTTCCCGAGTTGCCATCTGCCGCTTGCGATCCGTGGAAAAATTGCGTGACTGGAAGCCAGGCAAAGGGGGTCGGGTGCGATTCGGAACGCCAGGCGACGGGCTGCTTTTGGCTGCCGTGTTCTCCGTAGTGGTCGCGTGCGCGGCGCCGGACTCGTCGCCGCCTGATGTCCCTGTTCCGACCGGGAACGGCACAGAGCAAACCACTGGTGCGACACCGGAAAACGCTCTCGTCATTCCGACAACCGCAGGACTGCCCACGGGACAGAGAGATGAGTCAGGCCCGGTAACCCAGCCACGCGGCATTCCGCCGACCGCACAGGTGCCCAGTGGGCCTACGGCGAGCGGCGGCGTCAATATTCCAGGAACCGGCCCACTCACCCGGGTATCGACGACGACTCCGTCAACCACGGCCCCGACGACCACGACCGCGCCATCCCCGACTCCGACCGCCACGAGGCCTGCCCGGTGACCGCGGAACAGTTGGATCAGACCGGCTCGCAAGGGCTTCGCATCGCATTGTCGGCGGCTGGGACGGTGACGTCGCAAGCTGTGCTGGTCACCGCCGTTCTGTACTACTTCGGATTGGTGTACACGCGCAGCTGGTTCGCGCATTTCGGGATCGACGCCGCCATGCTCGGCTTCTCAGTCCCCGACTATGTCGTGCGCAGTATCGGTGCCGCGTACTGGCCTGCTGTGCTGACGCTGCTCGTCGTCGTCGCGTTGTTCGGTGTCCGGCGGTTTCCGCTGATCGTCGCGGCGCGGAGCCGACGACCACGGCGCACCCTCCGGTTCTGGGTCGCTGCCGTATTTGCCTGCGGCACAATCCTCGAGGTCGCGGTGGCGGTCGGGATTCTGATCCGCGACGATCTGCCGCGGGCGATGAGCCTGTATCTGCCGATCATGATCGTGATCGGCGCGACTCTTCTGGGATACGCGATGGCCTTGCGTTCGGCATATCCCACTCTGCTCGGTTGGCGTCACGCCTCGCGAGGTCACGCACCTGCGTGGCTGCCGATACTGGCCTTGCTGCTGCTCGGGTTTCTCGGCGGAATGTGGGCCGTCGGCTCCTACGCGGAAATACGAGCGGGCAAGGATGTCGAGTCCGCCGAGGCGGCCAGGTTCAGCGATCGACCGCTGATTCTGCTGCTCAGCGTCGACCGGCTCGCTATCGAAGGCGGCGGCTCGCAAGTAGGAGAAATCACCGCACCTGGCGAAAAGTACCGCTATGCCTACAGCGGGCTGCTGCTGCTCGCGCGCACAGCTGATCGCTACTTCTTGATTCCGCACGAATGGAAAGCCAAGCGAGACCGAGTGTTCGTGATCAACAACAACGACAGCATCCGAATCGACATCGCGCGCCACCCATGAGGACACCGCGGCCTGGGGCTGCCATCGGCTCTGAAACCGACACGCCACATCGACACGCTGGCACCTTGCACGGGTGACAGCTTCGGGAGTTCATGGTCGTGACACGCTTCCAACATCGGGAACACTGGCGCGGATCCGATTGCTCCGACATAGCCTGTTGCCCAGCCAAACTACCTACTCGGGCAGCAGGCTCAGGGTTCCCTCCGCGCTGCGGGCCGCGGTGAGGCAGGCGGTGGCGGTGAACTGGTCGGCGAGGGGGTGGCGGGCGCGGGCGCGCCACTTCCGGACCGCGGCGACCGCCTGGGCGCGCTGCACCGAAGGCGCCGCGTCGACCGGGAGGCCAAGGCGCAGATGCGGGGCGATACCGGAGCCGCCGATGATGCGGTGCAGTTCGGCGAGATCGGTGGCGGGCAGCGTCAATTCGTCGGTGCGCAATCGGCCGAGCAAACGCAGCTCGGCGAAGCCGTGGACGTCGGCGAGCAGGGTGCGCACCTGAGGCAGCAGACTATCGGCCCTGGTGCCAGGGTAGGCGGTGAGCACCTTGGCCAGCGCGGTGAGCGCGGAATGCGCCTTGAGTTGGTCGGCGCGTTGGCCGAACTGCACGTCCAGTACCGAGCGCAACTCGTCGACACCGCTGCGGATGGTCAATTCGGCGGCGAGCCTCGCCGAATCACGCACGCCGAGTCTGATCAACGTGATCGCCAAGCGAATACCGAACATGCCGAATCGCTCGGCGAGCTGCGCGCGCAGCTCCGGCTGCACCGGAAGCCGAATGTCGGCGCGTGCGAACCGATCCGCCGACAGCAGCGCCGTGCTCAGGTCATCGACAGAAATGCGCGCCAGCGCCTCGAACGCCGCGAATTCCTGCTGGCGCAGCGTGGCGGCGGCGAATGCGAGCAGCCCGGCAACCGGAATCACGGCCTGGCACAGCCCGGTTCGCTCGAGCTCCCCGGCGAAACGCACCGCGACATCGCGCGCGGAATGCAGCGCGTCGATACGTCCTGCGCCGATTTCGTCCGCCCGCGACACCACACCGACGACGCCGAGCGGGCCCGGCAATCCCGATGTTTCCTGGGCGTTTCCGGCGCCGACCCGCTCCAGGAAGCGCACGTCCTCGGCGTCCAGTCTGCGCAGTAGGTACACGATCGCGTCGGCGCCCGGAACGGCGAGGTTCTCCTGGACCCGCTCCTCGTCCTCTTCCGGCGTCAACAGCCGCGCGGTGCGCCGCGACACCTCGCGGGACAGCGACGACGTACCCGGTGTGTCGATGATCGTCGTGTGTGCGAGCGCCGCCGCGGGCCACTCGACCTCCAGGTGATCGACCTCGCGCGGTGTCGGCGCGTCCCAGTGCAGCCGGTCCAGATCGAAGGACAGACCGTGCGCTCCGCTGCCGCGCCGGACCACCACGTTCGCGCGAGCGCCGTCGTAGGCGTGCGCCGTCACGCTCGGCGTCGAACCGTACCGGTACCAGGTGACCACCCTGGTGCACTCGGTCGCGTCGGTCGGGGCGATATCCTGCCCGACAAGGGAATTCAGCAGGGTCGACTTGCCCGCCTTGAGCGAACCCGCCAGTGCGACGCGCAGGGGCTGGTCCAATCTGCGGGCGCAGTCGGCCAGCAGCGCCCGAGGTCGCGGTTCGCTCGCCAGCGCTGCCCGCGCCGCGCCGACCAGCCGATGCGCCTCGGCCACGATCGCCGGCGCCGCGCCACCTTCATGTGTCACGTGGCCACCGTACCGGCGGGTCCGTTCGATAGTGCGGCCTGCAGGGCGTCGGCATACCGGCGCAGCTCGGCGACCACGCGCAGCTGCTGTTCGAGCAGCGCGCCACGCTCGGCACGCCGGGTGGTGGCCATCGTCGCCGCCTCCTGCGCCGCACGCAGCGAGTCGTCGAGCGAGCGCAGGCTCCGCTGGGCGACACCAGCGTAATGGTCGCGCAGCGCGCGGTGGATGCGGTGCAACCGGTCCTTCGACTCCTTGCCCGCCTGGAACGCCACGTCGTCGACGAACCTGCGCACCGCCGCCTTCGCCTCGTTGCGGCGCTTGGCCAGCCTTGCCTGCTTGTCGTCACGGAATGCCTTGCCGCCCACCAGGACTCCCGCGCCGATCGAGATCGGGTTGAGCAGGGCGAGCCCGGCGAACGTGCTGGCCAGCCCGACCATGAGCACACCGCCGTAGGAGCCGCGCATGCTGACGAGCAGCTTGCTGCCGAAGCCGATGTCGGGCTCCAGGTCGGCGAGCGTACCGGAATTGGTGTAGCCGGTATCGGCCTGCAGTCCGGGTCGCACGTCCGGTAGGTCGACAGCGCCTATCTCAGCGAAATGCTCCGCGACCCGCTCGGCGAGGTAGAGCGCCCGCGCATGGGTCCACAACAGGTTGTCGCCGATCGCGGTGTCGATGGTGCCGGTGAGGTGTTCGGCGATGCGATCCCAGTGCCTGCCGGGATCGTGCTCGTCGATCCACTCCTCGGTGGTCCGTGCGATGGTGCGCAGCCGGTCCCGCAGATCATGGTCGACGTCGCCGGCCAGGTCGGTGATGCCGTCGGCGAGGGTCTGCTGCCACGCCGCGGTGCGGCGGTGAAGTTCCTCGGCCGCCGCGCGGGCGGACTGCAATTCGCGAACTGCCGCCTCACCCTGCGCCGGATCACGCACCGCGACCAGCTCGCTGCCCAGCGCGAGCGCCAGATGTTCCGCCGCGGAACGGATGTCGCGGGCTACGGCAGCACGCGTCGCAAGCTGATCGCGGGCAACAACCTGGTCGCGCAGGAATTGATAGAGCACGCCGAAACCGGATTCCCTACCCAGCTGCGGGTCCTGCAAACGCAGCGCGTGGCTGCGCAGCAGTGACGAGATGACGATCATCGGCACGTCGAGACCGGCCCGCTCGAGATGACACCGGTCGGCCTCGTGCACTTGACGCCAGTGCGGGTACAGGTCGGTCTTGGTGAGCAGCAACGCGACCGTCGGGCACAGCTCCCGCACCTGCCGGAGGAAGGCGAGTTCCGGCTCGGTGAGTTCGGTGGACGCGTCCGAGAGCACCAGCACCGCGTCCGCCGCGGGCACCAGGCCGAGCACGTTCGCGGCATAGGAACTCCCGTGTGCGCCGACGCCTGGAGTGTCGATCAGCACGATCCCGTCGGCGAGCAGCGCATTGGGCACCCGGATCTCCAGGCGCACGATGTGCCGCCCCTGGGCGAGCGGGGAGCGCGCGTCGATCCCGCCGATCTCCTCGAGCGGCACCGCGACCCTGGTCTCCGCACCGCTGGAATCGCCGTGCGCCGCGAGCACCAACTCCGCCGTCGGCTCGGGGCCGTGCGACAGCAACATCGGCACCGTGGTGGTCGCGTCGTCGCCGACCGGGCAGATGTCGAGGTTCAGCAGCGCGTTGACGAAGCGGCTCTTGCCCTGGTCCAGAAGCCCGGCGACGACGATGCGCCTGCGCGGGTCGCGGACCCGGTCGGCCGCCGCTGCCAAGCGGCCGACCAGGTCGTTGCGGCCTGCGGCACGCGCCGCCGCGATGGTTTCATCAAGTGCCGAAAGCAGCGGTACCGTCGGCGGCGTGGCGTTCGGCTCGGGCGTCCCCATCGCGGCATCGACCTCTTTCCGTAGCGCAGGGCAACTGTCAGTGCAGGAGGGCGTCGCCGGTCAGGTCGGCGCCTGCCGAACCGGTGAGATCGGCGCCCGCGTGTGTGTCCGTGAAGAGACCCGTGTCGGTCTGCGCACCTGTCGTGCTGTCCAGACCCGAACCGAAGGCGCTCGACACGTCCAGCGCGGACCAAGTGTGCGCGGTCGATCCGACGCTGCCGCCGAGACCCACCCCGGTATCCACCGCGCCATGCGTGGCGCCACCCACCGATCCGCCGAGACCGGCGGCGGTGTCCACCGCGCCACCGACGGTCGAATTCAGTCCGCCGCCGAGATCTGCCGTGGTGCCCAGGCCCGTGGAGAGGCCGCTCTCCAGACCGGTCGTCCCGTGTGCACCGATGCCACTGTCCAGGCTCGATCCCAGCTGTCCCCCCGCGCTTGCCGCGCCTTCGAAACCGCTCGACAGGCCCGCACCGGCATTGCCCGCAGCACCGAGACCGGTTTCCAAACCGGTCGTCGCGTCAGCACCCGCACCGAAGGCTCCACCCACGGTCGAGGACAAGCCGGTCTCCAGACCGGCACCGGCGTGCGCACCCGCACCGATCGCACCGTCGATCCCCGTGGTCAGACTGGTTCCGAGCCCAGCACCCGCCTCGATTCCGGTCGACAGGCCCGAGCCGAGTCCGGCCGCAGCCTGCGCTCCCGCGTCGATAGCACCGGTGACCCCGGTCTCGAGGCCGGTACCGGCCTGTACCGCGCCGTCCACACCTGTGGACAGTCCCACCCCGAGCCCGCCGGACGCTCCCGTTTCCAGACCGGTCGTGGCGTCGGCGCCCCCACCGAGCACCGCACCGACTCCGGTTTCCAGACCCGAACCGATCTGTGCTCCGGTGACCAATGTGCCGTCCAAGCTCGTGGACAGACCGCCGCCGAGGTCAGCGCCCGCGCCGAGGGCCGCACCGAGCCCCGTCGCGAGACCGGTTTCCAGGCCCGCCGCCGCCTGCGCGCCGATGTTCGCGGCCCCACCGACGGCCGAGGAAATACCGCCACCGAGTCCGGTGGTCAGATCGCCCGCACCCTGTGCTGCGCCGTCGATTCCGCCGGTCAGCCCGGTCGCGACCTCGCCGGTGGCGTCGAGCGCACTGCCGAGACCGGTCGACAGGCCGGTCTCGAGTCCGGTACCCACGGCCTCGCCCGCTGCCTGCAATCCGGTCGACAGCCCGACACCGAGGCCACCGCCCGCACCAAGCGCCGCACCGAGACCTGAGGTCAAGCCGCCTGTTGCCTCCATCGCACCGCCCAGACCGGCACCCAGATCGGCGCCGGTCTGCGCACCAGTACCCAGCGTTGCATCCAAACCGGTCGTCAAACCAGTCGCCGCGCCTATTGCACCTTCCAGACCGGCACCGGCCTGCGCACCCAACGCCGTGTCCAGACCCGCAGTCAGACCGGTCACCGCATTCACCGCCCCTTGCAAACCCGCACCCAAGTCGGCACCGGCCTGCGCACCGGATCCCAGTGCTGTGTCCAGACCCGCAGTCAGACCGGTCACCGCATCCACCGCCCCCTGCAGACCCACGCCGAGACCCGTCGTCAACCCCGCGGCCGCAGCAACGGCGCCGTCGATGCCTGTGGTCAATCCGGCACCGAGATCCGCGCCCGCGTCCAGTGCCGCGTCGATACCGGTGGACAGGCCCGTCTCGAGTCCGGTTCCGACGTTCGCCACACCCTGCAAGCCCGCGGACAGCTCGGTGCTGAGGTCGGTATTCGTCCCGATGCCGGTGATCAACTGGGCGCCCGCTCCGAGCAGGCCCCCCACTGCGGCGGACAGATCCGCCCCGGCGTTCACCACGGTGCCGAGACCCGCCGTCAGCCCGGCGCCCAGGTCGGCGCCGACCTGTAGGCCGGCGTCGATCGCTGTGTCCAGACCCGCGCCGAGGTCTACCCCGAGACCGGTGCCCGCACCCACACCGAGATCAACGCCGAGGTCGGCGCCGAGGTCGAGCCCGGCGTCCGCCGCGGCGGCGGCACCCACGGTGGCTGCCGCGTTCACCGCGGCAACCGCACCCGTCTGCGCACCGGCCGCCACGATCGCCTGCAGCTGGGAACCGCCCACTACCAGTGCCGACTCCGCGACCATCGGGGCACAGGCCGCGATGTCCTCCGGGGTTACCGCGGAAAGGCCTGCCGCGGCCAGCGCCTGGGTCGGGTTCGCGCAGTAGCCGGCTGCGGCCTCGTGGTTCCGCAGCAGATCGAGGATGAACTCCAAAATCGCGTTGGGTGTCATCAGAAACATCTCCTGAGATCCGGCGGACCTCATGATCCGCAGTCGTTGGAATGAATTTCACGCTAGGGACACCGCCCGTTACTCCGAAACGGGGCGAACCCCTACACCCGGTCCCCCGCACCCATTAGGGGCGGCCGGAGGAATAGGGGAATTTCCCGGAACCCTCCCCGCCCGGTAACGGCGGAGTGCCAGCAACCGACAGATCTGTTGCGTCGGCGTGACCGCACTGACCTGCGCACCATCGGACCAGACACTGGACCGGACATCGGACCGGACAGTTTTCGAACGGGGTTCTCGAATGACACAGCGCCTGGCGCTCGGCATCACGGTCGGCGCGTCGAATTCGGTCGCCGTGGCGGCAGCGGAGGATGGCAGCGACGACGACACCATTCTCTCGGGCGGCGGTGCGGTACTCACCCACCCGAGCGTGTTGCGGCTGTCCCCCGGCGCGGCGCCCACTTTCGGAGCGGGCGCACGCGCCACCGGTCGCCATTCCAGCGACATACTGCTGGAGGGCTTCCTCGCCAGGGTCGGCGACCCGGTGGCGATGCTCGCCGAGGACGGCTCGGCGCATTCTGCCGCCGACCTGGTCGCCACCGCGATCGGATGCCTGCTCGACGAGATCACCTGGGAGGCAGGCCGCTACGTCGCCGAGACCGTGGTCGCCTGCCATCCGGCCTCGTGGTCGCGGCACACCGTGGACATCCAACGAGCCGCCCTCGACCAGGCCGGACTGGGCGAGGTGACGCTCGTCCCCGAGCCGACCGCCGCGGTCCGCTGGCTGGACGCCGCACACGGTCCGCTCGCGGACGGCGCTGTGGTGGTCTACGACCTCGGTGGATCCGGGCTGACCGTCTCGGTGGTCCGCACCGGGGATCACGCGGGCCTGCTCGGTACACCGCTGCGAAGCACGGACATCGCTGGCGCGGAATTCGATCTGCTGACCATGCGCTATGTCCTGGCAAACGCAGCGCTCGTGACTGATTTCGATCCGTTCGACCCGCTGGTGGAACGCGAATTATCGGCTTTGCGCGAGCGCTGCAGGAATGCGAAAGAAGAGCTTTCCATCAATACCGCGACGGTCGTTCCGGTGCGGCTGGATCCGGACGATCCGGGCGGAAGCAACGTGCGGCTGGTGCGCGGCGAGCTGGAGGATCTGCTGCGCGGGCCGCTACTGAGCTCGATCGACCTGATCCGCGACGCGGTGCACCGGGCCGGGCTCGACATCGGCGACATCGGCCGCGTCCTGCTCACGGGTGGCGGCGGCGCGATCCCCCTGGTCGCGGAGCTGATCTCGTCCGAGTTCGGCCTGCCGGTGGTGGCCGCCCCCGAGCCGGAGCACACCTGCGCGCGCGGCGCCGCGTTGCTGGCCACCGACCTGCTTGCCGCCGAGGCGGAATACCTACCCGTGGCCGCCCCGGTCGCCGAGATCGCGACGGCGCCATCGACCACAGCGCTTCCCGCGCTGGGCCTTCCACCCCTGCCCGACGAACGCCCATCCCGCCGCCGTGCGCTCACCGGCAGGCAGCGTGCCGCCATCGTCGCCGGTGCGGCGGTCGCCATCGGCCTGCTGGCCACCGGCACCGTCGCCATCGGCACCGGCATCCAGTCCAGCTCGAACCATCCCGCCTCGACCGAGCCGCCGACGGCCGGTAGTGCGGTGGAGATCGCCGCGACGACCGTCGTGCGGCCGAGTGAATCGTCCGTGCCCGTGGCGGGCGTCGCGGCACCGGACGCGACCACCTCCGCGGGTCGACCGAAAGCCGGAACGACCGAGGCCGGTTCCTCCTCGTCCGCGGCCCAGGGCACCACCGTCGCCGTAGTGAACAGCGAGCAGGCCCCTGGCCAGCCTGCGCCCGCAGACTCTGGTGCGTCGCAACCGGCTCCGCAACCACAGCCGTCCCCTTCCCCGGCACCGGCCCCCGGCACGACCCAGCCCATACCGCAGCCGCAGCGTCCGGTGCCGAGCCTGCCGACCGGGGTGCTGAACGACACCATCGACGGCGTCGGCGGCACCGTCGGCACCGTGCTACGCGCTCCCGGCCAGATCCTCGGAGGCTCAGGTGGCTGATACCGCCCTCGACACCCTGCCGTGTGCGCGCGAAATCTTCCGGGAGCTGGACTCCACCGACCGGCAGCCGATGGTCTATCTCATCCGCGGCCGCTCGCAAACCGGTAAGTCCACACTGCTCACGGAGATCCGGGCCCGCCTGCGCGCCGATGGCGTCCTGCTGCGGGACGACACCGCCGCACTCCAGCATGTGCACGCAAGCAACGGTTCGAACACGGTGGCGCGGACGCACAGCGCGACCGGAGCCGTGGCGACCGACGCCGCGACGCGACCGGCCCTGATCATCGACAACGCGCATACCCTTGGCCGCTTCGACCTCGAATATCTCTGCGCCGTCATCGAATCCGGCCGGTACACGGTGATCGTGGCGGCGCAGCCGCGCCCGCACGACCCGCGGTTGCGGATGCTCGCCGACGCGGTCGCCCGCCGCGGTCGGGTCGTCGATCTGCGCCCGCTCGGCGTCGCCGACATGGCGCCGTTCGCCAGAGAACTCGGCATGATGGTCCCGCGCCAGGTCGCTCAGCACATCCACCTGCAGACCGCGGGTATCCGCGGCGGCGTGGTCGCCGCGCTGACCGCCGCCTGCTCGGCTCGGCTGGACGCGGGCATCGGCGTCGTCGACACCGCCGTCACCGCATGGGCGCGTGCACTGCTGGACAACCTCGAGCCCGACCTGCTGGAGACCCTCGTTGTCGCCACCACCGGGACCGGACTCGACTCCAGCGAGCTCGCCGAAGTACTCGGCGTGGAGCCCGCGGCCGCCCATGATCTCATCGACCGGGCCAGAGCATGCGCGCTGGTAACCGACGCCGACCTGCTGCTCGAACCCGCCGTCGGCCCGCTGCGCACGCTGCTCGGCGACCGCAGGTTCGTCGCGGTCCAGCGCAGGCTGCTCGACGCCCGGCTGGACGCTGGCCTGCTGCGCGACCACACCGCCCTGCAACTCGCCGAATCCGGCGTCCGCGACCCGCGCCTCGCCGAATTCCTGATCGCCGCGGCGGGGAAGGCCGGTCGCGAGGCGGTCCGTTACTACGCCGCCGCGGCGGCCGGCGGCGCCGACCTCGATCTGATCGCGCTGCGCTGGGCCGAGGCGGCCGCGCGCACCGGCGACGGTGCGACGGCCATGCGCCTGGCCGAGCCGATGCTCGCGCGGCCGGGCAGCACCGGCGCGGAGCTCGCTACCGCCGTGCGGATTTGCGCGGCAGTGCTGACCCGTCGCGGCATGGTCGGCCGCGCGGCGCAGTTGTACTCCTGGCTCGGCGCGCACCGGGTGGGCCCGGACTGGGCGGTCGGCGCCACCGTGCTGTATCTGGCGGGTGACGTGGCGGGCGCCGCGGAGCTGTCCGCGTCGTCGACGCAGTGGCCACCGACCGAGGCCGACGCGCACGCCAGGCTGCTCGCGACCGCGCTGGCGGACTCCATCGCCGAGCGTGCGAACGGTACAGCCGCAGCGGTGTCCGCACTGGTGCGGGCCGCGCACGCCGAGGCAGGCGTCGACCGCTTCCTGCCGTGCACGGCGGTGTCGATCGCCACGCTGCTCTCGCTCGGCACCGGTGAGCCGCGCCGCGCCGGAGATGCGTTGCGGCGCGCCGCGGCCACCGGATTGCGCTGCCATCAGCTCGACGTGCTTTCGGCATGGACCGCGATGCTCGGCGGCGACGAGCGCGCCGCCGCGGCCATCGTGGCCGCGCTGGACCACGAGTCGCTCGACGTCCGCGACCGTCTGCTCGCACACGGCGTCGCGGTCGGCCTCGCCCGACGCAGCGGCGACCACACCGCGCTGACCCGCGCGTGGCAAGCGGCCTATCCATTGTTCGACGACGTGCAGGCAGATCTCCTGTCGGTGCTGCCGATCGGCGAGCTGTGGCTGGCGGGCATCCGCCTGCGCGACGAACGCCGCATCGCGCCGCTGGTGGACGCCGCGCTGGCACTACTTCGCCGCCTGGACGAGCCACCGGCCTGGTCCAACGCCTTCCACTGGTATGGCGTACAGTCCGCGATCGCCCACGAAAGCCCGGAGGAGCTGCTGCCACACGCGCATGCGCTGAAGGCGGCGGCCGAGGCGGGCGACCGGCACGCCGCGGTGCTCGCGGACGCGGGCCGCACCTGGGTGCTGGTGCTGCGCGGTCAGGTCGCCGCCGCACCGGTTCAGGCCGCCGTCGCCGCGCTGACCGAAATCGGCATGACCTGGGACGGTGCTCGGCTGGCCAGCGAGGCGGCACTCGCCGCGCCCGACTCCGCGGCAGCGACCGCACTGCTCAAACTGGCACGCACGGTCCGCGCCGACGCCCGTCCGCAGGAACCGCAGGCCCGGCCGCCCGCACCGGCCGCACGCGAAGGGAGCCAGGCAACGCCGGCGGCTCCTGCACAGGCACCGGCCGCGATCCTCAGCGAACGCGAACGCGAAGTGGCCGAACTGGTGCTGCTCGGGCTGACCTACCGGGAGGTCGGAGCGCGGCTGTACATCTCGGCCAAGACGGTCGAGCACCACGTCGCCCGCATCCGACGCCGAATCGGTGCCGGCTCGCGTTCGGAGTTGTTGTCGATGCTGCGCGCCATGGGACACGGCTCGCTGCTGGTGTAACCTTTGCGGTTCCGTGTCAGCGGGACTGCCGAAGCGAGGTACTGAGGATGGCCACTGGGGTGGGCCTGCGCATCGCCGAGGACGAGTGCACGGCGGTAATCGTCACCGACGGCGACGAGGAGCCGCAGTACATCGTCCGCGAGTCGGCCTTGCATATGTCCGACGACGGTGACGCGGTGCTCGGCGGACCCGTACCCGCGGGGCATTCTCACTCGATCACCGGCTTCGTTCCTGCCGTCGGCGATCCCGCGGGCATTTCGGTCGATGATGGCGAGGCCTATCGCGCCGAAGATCTGGTCGCAACCGCGTTGTTCTGCCTGATCAATCTGACCGCCGAGCATCTCAACGGTCCGGCGGAGTTCTACGCGACGCACCCTGGGGACTGGCCCGCCGAGCACGTGGGCTCGCTGCGTGAGGCATTGGACTACCTCGGTCTCCGCTCGGTGCTGCTGGTCAGCGAGGGCGACCTGCCCAGCGCCGGAACCGGCGCGAACGGCGGCTCGTTCGCCTACGACGCGGCGCGTGCGGCGCTGGCGGCTGTGCTGGCGACGCCGGCCGGCGCGACCCCGCCGGACCCCTCCACCGCCGAGAACTCGTTGTTGGACACTATCGTCATCCCGGCGGTTCCCGCCGCCCAGCCACAGGCATATTCCGCGGCCATTCCGATCGCGGCGTCGGTCGGGGCGACCGAACCGGCCGCACCCGAAAAGCCCGTACCGGCAACCACTCCCGCGAAGGACAGCAAGCGAACGCCGCTGCTGATCGCCGCGGCCGCGCTGATCGGGCTCATGCTGGGCGGTATCGCGGTGGCCGCGCTGTTCCGCGACGACAGCGACACACCGGTGCCGCCGCTACGGGACGCCAAGTCCGAGCAGTCGTCGGTGAGCCTCACTCCGCCCGCGCCGCCGGTCGAGTCCCCCACGGTGCCTGTCACGACTCCGTCGCCCGAACCCCCGGTGATCACGCAGACCACGTCGCCGGAGACCACGACGCCGGAGACCACGACGCCCCCGCCGCCGACCACCACCGAGCCGCCGACCACCACCACACGTCCCACACGGACAACGACGACAAACCCCTACCCCTACCCCTACACGTTCCCGTCGATGCCGCCGATGACATTCCCCAACTGGAACACCGGGTAGTAGGTGATTAGTAGCGACCTTCCGGGGTTTGTGCCCTAGAGTGATCCGCTGACCGGTGTTGTCGGATGAGTTTCGGACAACGGGTCTGTTGCTGGACGACGGCTGTGTGCCAACGGATTCCGCCTGTGGCCACGGATTTAGCTGGCACGTGCGTGCCGACGAAGGGACTTCATGCGCAAGTTGGTGGCGCGTCGCGCCGCGGTCAAAGCTGTCGCCATCGCTTCGACCGTTCTCCTGGCTCCCTTGTTCGGCACGGCAACCGCATCGGCGGCGCCCGAGGCTCCCGCGCAGCTCGAAGCGGATACCCTGCCACCGGAGCTGGTGCAGGCCATCGCGCGCGATCTGAAGATGACCCCGGCGGAGTATCTGGACCGCGCGGCCCGCGCCCAGCAGTTGCGCGACTATGCCCGCGACTTCCGCTCGGAGCGGCCGGATGCCTACGCGGGCGCCTGGATGGGTGCCGACGGCAAGCCCGTCGTCGCGGTCACCTCGGTGGACGCCGCCCATGTCGCCGCGGCCGATGGCTACCAGACCAGGCTCGCCCCGGTTTCCGCGGACAGTCTGGAGGGCTCGCTGGTCCAGCTGAACCAGTGGATCACCGGCCTGCCGCGGGAGATTTCGCAGGGGATCAACTCCGTTGCCATCGACTTCCTGAACAGTCAGCTGGTGCTCAGCGTCGCCAACACAGCCGCGGGCCACATGCTCAACCTGCCGACCCTGCTCGCCAACATCAAGGTCATCCTGTCGCCGAACGGCGGAGGTCCGGTCGAGCGGCGTCCGATGGGCGGCGACACCTACATCAGCGCTCCGATTTCGCTGAAGGACACCTCGCTGAAGGGCGTCGACGTCTGCTCGTTCGGTTTCAACAGCGTCGACGCGGCGGGCAACGCGCTGAATATCAGTGCGGGCCACTGTGATCCGAATCTGGGTAAGGGCAACCAGGAGGCCACGGTCTACCTGCCCGATGTCCGAGACATACCGGCCAGCCCCGAACTGGGCACTTTTGTGCGAGCAACCCTCGGCGGCCAGACCGCGCTGGACTACTCGGTGATCAAGCTGAATGACCGCGCGGTACGGGCGGGCATGGACCAGCCCTCGGTGCGAGCCGCCAACGGCACAACGCTGTCCATCACAGGTACCGCCGAACCGATCACCGGCGCCCCGGTCTGCAAGTCGGGCCAGTCGTCCACCTTCACCTGTGGCTTCGTCGTGGCCGACCGGGTGGAGACCCAGCTGTACACCGCGGAGGGTGAGAGCAAGATCGTGCGCGGCTTCGCCAACTCGGCGTGCACGCTCGGCGGCGACAGCGGCGGCGCGATCGTGTCCGGCACGCTGGCGCTCGGCATCACCAGTGGTTCCAACGCCGCGGACGCACCGAATTGCAACGAGGCCAACATCGCGCTCGCGCAGTACGGCGGCACGGCCACGTTGGGCATTCCGATCCGGCCGATCCTGGCCGATATCGACGCCTCTTCCGGCGGCGGGCTCGGCAGCGGTATCACCGTGCGCACCCACCCGAACGCCGGGTGAGCTGCTCGAAGAGACTGTGGCGACCGACATACGATCGGTTGATCGGCTATCGAACCAAGCGGCTTTCCTCGATGAGTAGGCATACCGCGCTCGAGCCCATATAGTCTGGACATGCTCCTGCCACGTATAGGTCCTCTCCGATCAGCTGCGCGACAGACCGGAATCCGAAAAACAGTGATCGCCGCCTCGGCGGCGATCCTGCTGTTCGGCCCCACGGCGGCAGTAGCGACGGCTGAACCCGACCAGGCACCGAATCTGCCCGCCGAACTGGTGGCAGCGGTGACTCGCGATCTGAAGATCTCGCCCGACGAGTACCTGCACCGTGCGGATGTCGCGCAACAGGTGGCCGCATTCGCCACCAACGCGCAACGGCAGTACCCGGCCGTCTTCGCAGGCTCCTGGCTCGACGAGGCGGGCAAGGCGGTCGTAGCGCTGGCCCAGGGGCCCGGCGCCGACGAGGCCAAGAAGGCCGCGGAGTCGGCTGGTTTCGAGGTGCGCAACGTCGCCAAGAGTGAGGCCTCGCTGCGTGGCGAGAAGACCGCGTTCGAGCGGTGGCTGGAGGGCCAACCGGATGCGGTGCGGTCACTGGTGCGTGGCGCGGTGATCGACACCGTCAACAACTCCATCGCGGTGCGCGTCGACCAGGCGGGCTTGCCGATGCCGAACTTCATCGATCCGGCGCGGATCATCGTGATGGCCCCGCCGGTGGCCGGTGAGGAAAACACCCTGCAGGCAGGCGACATCGCCGGTGAGGCGCAGCGCGGCGCCCTCGCAGGCGGCGACGGCTTCGCCTCGGTCGCCGGACGCAGCTCGCTGCGCTGCTCGCTCGGTTTCAACGGCACCGACCGCAACGGCAACACAGTGAACATCACCGCCGGCCACTGCAACCCGGACATCGCGTCGGCGGGCAGCGGCAACGCCGCGGGCGTCTACGAGCTGAACGGCGACCGGCTCGGCGCGCAGCTCGGCGTGTTCCAGAAGTCGGTGCTGGGCGAGCAGGACTACTCGATCGTGCGGATCAACGACCAGGCCAAGGATCGCTTCGCCAACAACAGCGTTCGGGCGCCCGGGGCGGCCCCGATCGCGGTCGACGGCGTGGCGACCCCGGTCGTCGGCGCTCCGGTCTGCAAGTCCGGTGCGCGCACCGGCTTCAGCTGCGGCGTTGTCAACGCGGTCGACCAGACCGTGCAGGTCGGCGAGCGTGAGCTCACCCAGAGCTTCTCGGCCAACATCTGTGCGCTGCCCGGCGACAGTGGCGGCCCGATCGTGACCGGCCGGCTGGCGCTCGGCATCTCCAGCGCCTCGTCGGTGGCCGACTACCCCGTGTGCGAGATCCCGAACCTGATCGGCGCCCTCACCGGCAACGCGCCGCAGCTGTTCGCGCAGCCGGTGCACGTGGTGCTCTCGGACAACCCGGGGCTTCGCGTCCGCACCAACTGACCAGGCGGACACGAAAAAGGCCGACAGCATTGCGCTGTCGGCCTTTTCGCCGTCTCGGGCCCCTCTTCCCCTGCCCTTGCGCGGCCTCCGGCGGGAAACCCGGCGCGTGGACCCGCGCTGTTCCGGCATTCTGACTGCATGTGTTTGGTATTGATCGGCTGGCGCGCGCATCCGGACTACCGGTTGATCGTCGCCGCTAACCGGGACGAGTACTACACTCGGCCGGCCGAGTCCATGCGGTGGTGGCCGGAGGTGCCCGGGCTGCTGGCCGGGCGCGACACCGGCGCCGAGAGCAGGGTCGAGGGCGAGCCTCCCGGCACCTGGCTCGGGCTCACCACTCGACCACCGGGCCGCAGCCGATTCGCCACGGTGACGAACGTGCGCAATCCGAACGACGAACGCGCCGACGCCCGCTCCCGTGGCGCGCTGCTGATGGACTTCCTGCGCGGCGCCTCCGACCGTCATCCGGCCGAAGCCTTCCCCGGGCCGGAAAAGTATGTGCTCGACGTCGCGGCCGCGCCCGACGACTACAACGGCTATAACCTGGTGGTCTCCGACCTGGAGACGCTGTGGTGGCACTCCAACCGCAGCGCCGCCCAGCCCAAGGAACTCGCTCCCGGCTTCCACGGGCTCTCCAACGGCACGTTCGTCAGCTCCGCGGGTCTGACCGAGGGGGACCCGGATCCGACCGCGCCCCAGCCCATCTGGCCCAAGGTACGCGCCGGCCTGACCGAACTGCGACAGCTCGCGCAGTCCGATCCCGATGCGGTGGAGCGCTATTTCGCAGTGCTCGCCGACCGCACCGAGGCCCCGGACGACCACCTGCCGCACACCGGTGTTCCCCAGGAGATGGAGCGGACGCTGTCGGCCAGGTTCATCGGGCACACCCTACACGGCACCAGGGCCAGCACGGTGCTGCTCGTGCGTGAGGACGGAACGTTCTCGATGGCCGAACGCTCCTTCGGCAGACTCGGCCGCGAGATCGGCGTGGTGTCCTTCCGTAGCACGCTCGACCTACCCGGATAACGACCCGCGGCCCGCCCTCCGAAGAGAGCGGGCCGCGTGGTGATCGAGCGAGATGCGTTCGAGGCGAATTACTTCGGAGCGACCGCCGTCGCCGAATAGTTCCCTTCCGCCCACTTCGTGGTGCCGTCCGGCGCCTGCAGCGTGTTGATCAAGTCCATGCCCGCGATAGCCAGCGCGGGTCCACCGACGGCCACGGTGCCGAGGATGCCACCGATGCCTGCGCCGGCGATGGCGGCGGGGATGCAGCCGACACCGAGGAGCGGCAGGCCGAGGATGCAGCCGATCACGCCGCCTGCGACGACACCGACGGCGGTACCGAGGAAGCCGCCGACGGCGGTGGCGATGCCGAACTGGTTGGCGAACTCGTTCTGTGCGCGCGTGTTCTCGAGCGGCGAAGCGATCGGCTGCGCGACGACATTGACGGCGTTGATCGGCTTGTCCTTAGGCACGGTGACACCCTGTTCAGGGGTCAGCTCGAGCACCGTGGCGTCGTCCTTGACAACCGGCTTCACCGGGACGAGGGTCTCGGCGACCTTGAAGGCGACCGGGAGCGTCAGAACCTCGTTGCCCTGCCCGTCCTTGATCTTGTAGACGTCGTCCTCCTTGACGTCCTCCGAGGACTTCGCGAGTTCGAACGTGCCCCCCTTGAGCGTCGTCACGACGGTCTTGTCCACCAGCTTGACCGAGTACCGGATGGGCTGTTGGTCAGGTGTAGCCGCCGGCTCGTCGGCATGTGCGGTCCCCAGGCCGATGGTCATCGCGCCGATGACCATCGCGGCGGCCGCGGTGGTTCTGCGGAGTTTCATTCAGTTTCCAATCCATGCATCAGGTCGTCGTCTACCAGCGGATCTGCACACGCGAGCTCTTTTCTCATCAAATCCGGTGGCAAATCCGGATCCTCCCCGAGCAGCGTGCAGACAGGCACAGCAAACAGAACGTCGTGAGCCTAATAGAACGTCCCGTTTTAAGCGAGATCCCTTATCACGCATGGGGACCAAACCAATCCGATCGGCCCTGATCCGTCGGTGGTTACGGTGGCTATCACCTGAACGCCCGCTCAAATCGACAAATCGTGATGTTGATCACAGGAAAGGGTTGAGTCGAGCCCCGCCCCGCGGGCTACCGCCCAAAGACCGATACTACGATGGACACCAGCTATTACTGGCGGGTAACTTACCGCCAGTTAGGATACGAGCCAAAGGGGTGGCGCCAGAACCGCCCTCTCTCGTGTTGCCTCTAAAGAAAGGTCGCGACATGAATGCCCTGACAATGACGCTGGGCACGATTGGGGCGACGCTCAGCCTCCTGTGTTGGGCGTCGTTCATCGGCGGCGTGCGCAACATCGCGCGCGCCATCATGGTCGGACAGCCCGCGCCGGATCGCTGGCGGCCGTTCTTTCCCCGGCTCCAGCAGATGATCGTGGAGTTCCTCGCGCACACGCGCATGAACAAATTCCGCACCGTCGGCTGGGCGCACTGGCTGGTGATGATCGGCTTCATCGGCGGCGCGATCCTGTGGTTCGAGGCATACGGGCAGACATTCGACCCCGAATTCCACTGGCCGATCATCGGCAACTGGGCGATCTACCACCTGTGGGACGAGATCCTCGGCATCGGCACGGTGCTCGGCATCACCACCCTGATCATCCTGCGTCAGCTGAACCACCCACGACTGCCCGAGCGGCTGTCCCGGTTCAGCGGCTCGAAGTTCGGCCCCGCCTACGTGATCGAGGCGATCGTGCTGATCGAGGGCCTCGGCATGATCTTCGTGAAGGCGGGCAAGATCGCGGCCTACGGCCACTCCAACGCGGCCACCGACTTCTTCACCATGCGGGTGGCCGAACTGCTGCCCGCAAGCGCGACCCTGGTGGCGCTGTTCGCGTTCGTCAAGCTGATGTCCGGCATGCTGTTCCTGCTGCTGGTCGGCCGCAACGTCACCTGGGGGGTGGCCTGGCACCGGTTCTCCGCGTTTCCGAACATCTACTTCAAACGTGAGGACGACGGCGGCGTCGCCCTGGGTGCGGCCAAGCCGATGATGTCGAAGGGCAAGCCGGTCGACATGGAGACCGCCGATCCGGACACCGACACCTTCGGTGCCGGCCGGATCGAGGACTTCTCCTGGAAGGGCTGGCTGGACTTCACCACCTGCACCGAGTGTGGTCGCTGCCAGTCGCAGTGCCCGGCGTGGAACACCGGCAAGCCGCTCTCGCCCAAGCTGCTGATCATGTCGCTGCGTGATCACGGCTACGCCAAGGCGCCCTACCTGCTGGCCGGCGGCCGCAAAGACATGGCCGGCGACGAGATCGGCCTGGTCGACGCCGAGGGCAATCCGAACGAGGCGAAGCTGGCCCGGATCTCCGAGGCCGCGAAGGCAGAGGCCGAACGTCCGCTGGTCGGCGGCGAGGACGTGAACGGCATCATCGATCCCGAGGTGCTGTGGAGCTGCACCACCTGTGGCGCGTGCGTCGAGCAGTGCCCGGTGGACATCGAGCACGTCGACCACATCATCGACATGCGCCGCTACCAGGTGCTGATCGAGTCGGAGTTCCCGTCCGAGCTCGCGGGCCTGTTCAAGAACCTGGAGAACAAGGGCAACCCCTGGGGTCAGAACGCCAAGGACCGGCTCAACTGGATCAACGAGCTGGACTTCCAGATCCCGGTCTTCGGTCAGGATGCCGACAGCTTCGACGGCTACGACTACTTGTTCTGGGTCGGCTGCGCGGGCGCCTACGAAGACCGCGCCAAGAAGACCACCAAAGCCGTCGCCGAGCTGCTCGCCACCGCCGGTGTGACGTTCATGGTGCTCGGCGCCGACGAGACGTGCACAGGCGACTCGGCCCGCCGCGCGGGCAACGAGTTCCTGTTCCAGCAGCTGGCGCAGCAGAATATCGAACTGCTCGACTCGGTGTTCGAGGGCGTCGAGGATCGCAAGAAGAAGATCGTCGTCACTTGTGCGCACTGCTTCAACGCGCTCAATAACGAGTACCCGCAGGTCGGCGGCAGTTACGAGGTCGTGCACCACACCCAGCTGCTCAACCGCCTCGTGCGCCAGAAGCAGCTGATTCCGGTGGCCTCATTGTCACAGAGCGTCACCTATCACGACCCCTGCTACTTGGGCAGGCACAACAAGGTCTACAACGCGCCCCGTGAGTTGATGGCGGCATCCGGCTCGAACCTGGTCGAGATGCCTCGGCACGGCGAACGGTCCATGTGCTGTGGCGCCGGTGGCGCGCGGATGTGGATGGAAGAGCAACTCGGCAAGCGCATCAACATCGATCGGGTGGACGAGGCACTGGATACGCTCACTGCGTCTGATGGCCGCTCCGGAAGCTCCGCTGCGTCGAAGATCGCGACCGGCTGCCCGTTCTGCCGCGTGATGCTCACCGACGGCGTCACCGCGCGCCAGGAGAAGGGCGAGGGCGAAGGCGTCGAGGTCGTCGACGTCGCCCAGCTGATGCTGGACGCCATCGAACGCGTCGAGCCCGCGAAGCTGACCGAGAACCTCACCGTCATCCAGGAACCGAAGGCACCTGAGCCCGAGCAGGAGAAGGAGCCCGCCCCAACCGCCGAGACGCCCACGCCCGCCAAGGCCGCGCCGACCGGTGGCGGTCTGGCGATGAAGGGTCCGGCGAAAGCACCCGGTGGCCTGGGCATGAAGGGCGGAGCCAAGGCACCCGGCGCCAAGGCACCCGGGGCGACCGAGACCACATCGGCGCCCGCCGCGCCAGTCAAAGGCCTGGCCATGAAGGGCCCGGCGAAAGCACCCGGTGGCCTGGGCATGAAGGGCGGAGCCAAGGCACCCGGCGCCAAGGCTTCGGCGGCTCCCGCCGCCGAGTCGGCCGAATCCGCGCCCACGGCCAAGGCTCCCGCCGCCCCGCCGGTCAAGGGCTTGGGGATGAAGGGCGGTGCCAAGGCACCCGGACTCGCCATGAAGGGTGCGGCCAAGGCGCCCGGCGCGAAAGCGGCCGCGGCTCCTGCCGACACCGCACCGGCCGAGGCCGCCACCGACGCGGCTGCTGCGGCCGACGCGGCTCCGACGGAAAAGCCGACGGAAACGAAGCCGACGGTGCCCGCCAAGGGTCTGGCCATGAAGTCCGGCTTCAAGCGCCCCGGTGCCAAGGCGCCGGGCGCAATGGCTCCGGCGGCCGAGCCCGCCGCGGCAGAGGAAGCGTCCGCCACGGCAACCACCGCGGCAGCCGAATCCGCCTCCGAGCCCGAGCAGGCCACCAACGGCACCAGCGGCAACGGCGCACCCGAGGTCACACCGCCCGCCGCCAAACCGGGTGGCCTCGGCTTCAAGTCCGGCGCCAAGGCGCCCGGCCGGAAGAACTGAGCACAGCGAAAGTGCCCGGGTCCCGCGCTGAAGTGCTCCCCAGAAGTTGGACTGTGAACTCAGTTCCTTCTATCCCTGGGGAGTATTTCTTTGCGCCCACGAACCGCGCAACCCGCGCGACGGCGACCTTCGCCGCCGAGACCGCGCGCCCGATTCACGTGCGGAATGTGAGCCTCTAACCTTTCGAAATGAGCTGTCAACGGTGCCGCTGCCACTCATCCACAGGCGACATCACCAGTAATTGTTCGGGAGCTGGGACCGCCGACTAACAGTCCTCGAAGAAGGCTTTGATGTAACCCACCGACTGGTAGACGTAGTCGTATCCCCAACGGAGGACCGAGAGGTCGGGTTCGGGGTCGGTGAAGAGAAGTTCTCCGTCCCAGCACTTTTCGAGGATGAAGCGAGCTCGAGAGATGTGCGGGGTGAAGGTGACGACGATGACGCGGTGCCAGTTCCCGGCGCGGGCGAGGCGGGCGAGTTCGCGGCCCTCGCCGCGGGTGGTGCGCGGGGCGGGGTCGAAGCAGGTGACCTCGAAGCTGTAGCCGCCGTGACAGATCCGGTTCACCAGCACGCTGTTCTCATAGGGATTGGAGAACAGCACACGCGGTGCGTATCCCTCGTGCGCCAGGCGGAGTCCGAGTTGTTCGCGCCCGTCGTGGGCGCCGCCCAGGACGAGAACGGCGTCCGCCGCGGCGGGCGTGTCGGTGCGTGGGCGCACGTAGACCGGCCACAGCGCCACCCCGGCAACGGCAACCACGAGGACCACGCCGAGCAGGGTCCAGGGCCACCGATGATGTCGTCGCACCACGCCGATGCTAGCCGGGCAGCGGAACGATCCCGCAGGTCAGGGCGTTTCGCCGACCGGCGTCGCCGCCTGTACATCTGCTGTTGCCCGGACCCTTGCCTCGGTGACGTGGTGCGGCCACCGGCGGGGTTTACCAATCGATCATGCGATGCACAGTCTTCGGAACCGGGTATCTCGGGGCCACGCACGCGGCATGCATGGCCGAACTCGGGCATGACGTCATCGGGGTGGACGTGGACCCTGGCAAGGTCGCGAAGCTATCCGACGGGGTAGTGCCGTTCTACGAGCCGGGCCTGGAGGAGGTGCTGCGACGCAACCTCGACGCGGGCAAGCTGCGGTTCACGACCTCCTACGCCGAGGCCGCCGCCCACGCCGAGGTACATTTTCTCGGGGTTGGTACCCCGCAGAAGAAGGGGGAGTACGCCGCAGACCTGAAGCACGTGCACGCCGTGGTGGACTCACTTGCCCCGATGCTGGAGCGTCCGTCGGTGATCGTCGGCAAGTCGACGGTGCCGGTCGGCACGGCCGCAGCACTCGGCGCCCGTGCCCGCGCGTTGAGCGCGACCGAGGTCGAGGTGGCGTGGAATCCGGAATTCCTGCGCGAGGGCTTCGCGGTCAAGGACACCTTGCGCCCGAACCGGCTGGTACTCGGCGTCGACCACGACCGCGACGCCACGGGATGGGTCGAGGAGGTGGTCCGCGAGATCTACGACGATCTGATCGCCGCCGAGGTCCCATTCCTGCTGACCGATCTGGCCACAGCCGAATTGGTCAAGGTCTCCGCGAACGCCTTTCTGGCGACGAAGATTTCGTTCATCAATGCGGTGTCGGAAGTGTGCGATGCGACCGGCGCCGACGTGACAATGCTGGCCGACGCCCTCGGCTACGACGCACGCATCGGCCGCCGATTCCTCAACGCAGGCTTGGGATTCGGCGGCGGCTGTCTGCCGAAGGACATCCGCGCGTTCATGGCCCGCTCCGGCGAACTGGGCGCCGACCACGCGGTGGCTCTTCTGCGCGAGGTGGACAACATCAACATGCGCCGCCGAACCAAGGTGGTGGACATGGCCGCCCGCGCCTGCGGCGGCTCGCTGCTGGGCGCCAACGTCGCGGTGCTCGGCGCGGCGTTCAAGCCGGAATCCGACGACGTCCGCGACTCACCCGCGCTGAACGTCGCGGGCATGATCCAGCTGCACGGCGCGGTGGTGACCGTCTATGACCCGAAGGCACTGGAGAATTCGCGCGGGGTGTTCCCGACCCTGAACTACGCGACCTCGATCACCGAGGCGTGCGAACGCGCCGACGTGGTGCTCGTCCTCACCGAGTGGACCGAGTTCACGGCACTGCGTCCGGAGAACCTGGACCGAGTAGTACGAGCCCGCAGCATCATCGACGGCCGCAACTGTCTCAATCGTGCCACCTGGAGAACCGCCGGATGGGTGTACGCGGGACTCGGCACACCGTAGAGTTGCGAGGCAAGGCGGGACTACTGGCCGGATGACCAGTCCTGCCTCAAGCACAGCTGATCGTCGACGGTAGGGTCCGTCCAGCGGACCTCCGCCGAACGGACGGCGCAGGCTCGCATGTCGTGACGCATGAACGAGATGGGCAGCTGAATGAGTTCGGTACTGGGAGTTTCGGTGGGGGCCGGCGCTGTCCGTATGGCGCGGCCACATGCCGGGAACCCCCACGGTCATGTCGCACCCCATTCATTCGACCTGCAGAGCATTCCGGTGCTCGACCAGAGCGTTGAAGAGCTGGTGGCCGAAGCCATCGGGGTCACGTTGGAAGCCACCCCGGGTATCGGCGCCACTGCGATCGCCTATCGCAGTGAACAGCATGCCCGCGCGATCCGCGCGGCGATGGCGCGCCAGCAGCTGACCAACTACGAACTCGTTCCGGAGATCGTGGCGGCATTGGAGTTCGCGCAGTCCACCGGCGACATCCGTGGCATCTCGTCGCTGGTGGTCTACGACCTCGGCAGCTCGGGCCTCTCAGTGAGCGTGGTCGACACCCAGACCCGCGAAGTCCGCCACAGCGAACGCACCAGCGACATCAGCGGCGACTACCTCGATTCGCTCATCAGGGAACAGCAGATCGCATCGGGCCGGATCGCACACCCGCCGAACGCCGCAGGTCTCGTCGCGCTGGACGCGCTGTGCCGGGAGGCCAAGGAGCAGCTGACCTCCAACACCGCGGTCGCACTACCCAGTGCGCAAGGCTTGGTGCTGCTGGCGCAGGAGAACTTCGACTCACTGATCATGCTGGCGATCGAATCATCGGCGCGGATGACCCGGGACGTGATCGTGCGTTCGGACCGTCCCGTACACGGGGTACTCGCCATCGGCGGCTGCGCGCGAATCCCGCTGGTTGCCAAGGTTCTCGAACGCTGGATGGGCGTGCCGGTCATCGTCCCGGACAGCCCCGAGACCGTGATGGCCCGTGGCGCCGCGTTGCTGGCCCGGCCGGTCCGCAAGGAGACCCCTGCCGCGACACCGACGCTCGGCGACGACGAACTGTCGCCCGCCTGGTTATCCGCACCTGCCGCGACCGGCAAACGCGAGATCAGCGGCGCCGTGCTGACGGTAAGCGCACTCGCCGTGATCGCCGCGATCGGTCTCGGTCTCGGCTACGGTCCGCAGGTGCTGGAACATGATTCGCACAGCAGCGAGGGGTCGCCCTCGGTGTCACCGACCACCGTTCCGCGCACCACCGTGCTCGATCCACAGATCGCGGTCGCACCGGGCACGACGGCGGAATCAGCGCACGAATCGGTCGCCGCGCCCCCACCGAACCGGCGCCAGACCACCACCGAAGCGCCACCGACGCCCGGCCCGAACACCATCGTGGTGCCCGGCCTTCCGCCGATTGTGGTCCCCACGATTCCATCGGAGATCTTCCCTTTCCCGCCGCCACCGCCGCGCTGATCACCTGCACGCCTACTCGATTCGCAGTAAACCTCACCATGTAGGAGTGCCGAGGCCCAGCTTCGGACGCTCCGAACTCAGGTCCGCGCGTGCCGGGCGCGGCGCGCCGGTGGAGTGGTCTCCTTGCTGCCGAACGGACGGGCGAGCAGGACCGCGATGCCGGTGGTCAGCGGGACCGAGAGCGCGAGCGCGATACCGCCGACCGCGGAGCGCGCGATCTCGATCGCGACCGCGTCACCGGTCAGTACATCGCGAATAGACCGCCCCGCCACGCTGAACAGCAGCAGGAGCGGCAGCGCCCCACCGGCGTAGGCGAGCACCAGGGTGTACACAGTGCTGGCGATGTGGTCGCGCCCCACCCGCATGGCAGCGGTGAAAACCTCGCGCCGCGAGGCCGATTGATCGATGGCCGCCAGCTCGAACGCGGCCGACGCCTGAGTGATCGTGACGTCGTTGAGCACGCCGAGCGAACCGATGATGAAGCCGGCGAGCAGCAGTCCGGTGATGCTGACGTGCTGGAGGTAGGTGGCGACGTTGGTGTTCTGCTCTTCGGACAGCCCGGTCAGGTGGGTCAGCTCGATCGAGAGCCAGGACAGCGCCGCCGCGACCAGCATCGAGGTCAGTGTGCCGAGTAGCGCTGAACTGGTGCGCAGATTCACCCCGTGCGCGAGATAAAGCACCGCGTACAGGATCAGCGAGCCCGCGACCAACGCGACCGGGATCGCCGGTTTGCCGTCCAGCAGGGCGGGCAGCAGGAACAGCACGAGCACCGCGAACGCGAACACCAGACCGAGCAGCGCGCGCAGACCACGCCAGCGCGCCACCACGATGATCACCACCACGAACACCAGCACGATCAGCGTCAGCGGCAGACCGCGCGCGTAGTCCTCGAACGAGTACAGCGGCGTCCCGCTCGGATCGGTCTGGCGGACCAGCCGGATCCTGTCGCCCGCGCGTAGATCGGGTTGTCCTGGACCGGGCGCGATTTCGAACAGCGTGTGGTTACCCTTGTGCGGCCCGGACTCGATCGCGATCAGGCTGCGCTGGCAGATGTAGGCGTTGCTGCGCGGCGCCTCCGGCTTGTCGACGAAAACCTTGCCCAGCGACGAACTGCCGCACGGCCCGACGTCCTGCATCATCACGGTGCCTGCTTCGGTCTGCACCGCCCCGCCGCCCGCGTTCTGCATCGGCAAGGGGATGTCCACATGCTGCTTGCTCGGCCACAACATGATCGCGCCGATCGCGACGAGAATGCCGACGGCGGTGAGTAACCCGACGACCACGCGAGCCGCGGTCGCGCCGATCGCGATCGGTTCCGAGTGATCGTGGTGATGGTGGTGGTCGCTCACCGCGCTCCTACTTGTCAGAGTGTCTACCCGGAGCGAGCTTAAAGGATTTCATTTTCAAGATTGGTGCGGCGCGGCATAACACAGCCAACGGCGAGAAGAGGTTTTTGAGGGGGCGGCGGAGAGCAGGGGGATGTCTCCGCCGCCCGCGGGCAGGCGGCCCAGGGGGGTAGGCGGCCGAACCCGAGATCGGATGTGCCCAGGGGGGTAGGCCATCCGACCAGGCACTCTAGGTGCCGAGGACTACTGTACACAAAAGTACTTCTTTTGCGCTAGCTAGTATTCAAATCTGGCGAATATCCAAACATCGAGTTTGTTTCAGAGCTGGAAGCGGGGCGATTATATGGCCGTGCCGGCTTTTCCGCTACTGGCGATAGCTGGACAAGAAGTTGCCGAAGCGTTCGATCGCGACCGCTAGATCCCTCGCCCAGGGCAGCGTCACGATCCGCAGATGATCGTGGTGGGGCCAGTTGAAGCCGGTGCCCTGCACCATCAGGATCTTCTCCTGGAGTAGCAGATCTAGGACGAGCTTCGAGTCGTCGTAGATCTCGTACACGTTCGGATCCAGCCTGGGGAATGTGTAGAGCGCGCCTTTCGGCTTCACACAGGTCACACCGGGGATCATGTTCAACCGTTCCCAGGCGACATCACGCTGTTCGAGTAGTCGGCCACCGGGCAGGATCAGATCCTCGATGCTCTGATGCCCGCCGAGTGCCACCTGAATCGCATGCTGCGCAGGCACATTCGGACACAACCTGGACGAGGCAAGCAGGTCGATGCCCTCCAGGAAACCGGCCGCGTGCTCCTTCGGACCGGTGATCGCCAGCCAGCCCGACCGGTAGCCCGCGACCCGATACGCCTTGGACAGCCCGTTGAAGGTCAGACATAGTTGATCGGGCGCCATCGTCGCCAGCGAGATGTGCTTGGCGTCGTCGTAGAGGATCTTGTCGTAGATCTCGTCGGCGAGCAGCAACAGCTGATGCTTGCGCGCGACGTCGACCAACTGCTGAAGAACCTCCGCGGAGTACACCGCGCCGGTCGGGTTGTTCGGGTTGATCACCAGCAGGGCCTTGGTCTTGTCGGTGATCTTCGATTCGATGTCGGCGACGTCGGGCTGCCACCCGTTGGCTTCGTCGCACAGGTAGTGCACCGGGGTGCCGCCCCCCAGGCTGGTCATGGCGGTCCACAGCGGATAGTCCGGCGCCGGGATCAGCACCTCGTCGCCGTTGTCCAGCAGCGCCTGCATGGTGATGGTGATCAGCTCGGAAACGCCGTTGCCCAAGTAGACGTCGTTTACGTCGAGTTCGGGGAAGCCGGGCACGAGCTCGTAGCGGGTCACGATCGCGCGCCGCGCGGACAGAATGCCCTTGGATTCGGAGTAGCCCTGGGCGTACGGGAGCGCGGCGATGATGTCGCGCATGATCACATCCGGCGCCTCGAACCCGAACGGAGCGGGGTTGCCGATATTGAGCTTGAGAATGCGATGACCCTCGGCCTCCAGCCGTGCCGCCTGCGCGTATACCGGTCCACGGATTTCGTAGACGACGTCCTGCAGCTTCGTGGACTGCTCGAGGACGCGCGGCGGGCGGTGCGGTAGATGACTCGGACTCACCCGTCCCATGGTGCCATCCGTCGCAAGCGGATAAATGCCGGTGCGAGGTTCGATCGGCCGTCTCGGCTCCGGCACCGCCCGCGGTGTGACGAGTCCCTCAGCAAGCCGGGCTTCCCGGCGGGATGCTCCGCGCCGCGGTGGAGCCGCAGAACTCCTCGATCCGCTCGTCCAGGAACCGCGCCTCGACCGCATCGCGAAAGGCCGGGGTGGCGATTCGCCTGCGCACACCGGTCAGCCGCTCCTCGAGTTGCGCGATGCGCTTGTCCTCGTCGAGCCCGAGCACTGGATGCAGTGCCTCGGCCGCGCCGTCCAGGCTGCCGTTGATCAGGTGAGCGGCAGCGCAGTCCACCCGGGCCAGTGCCTCGGCGCCGTAGGAGCGCTGCTCGGACGGGCCCTTCGAATACAGCTCGATGGCCCGCTGGGTGGCGCGGAGCGCCGGCGCGGCCTGGCCGAGGTGGATGTAGGTGGCACCCGCGTAGTACTGGGCCTTGGGGTCGTTGAACCCGAAGACGCCGCCCACCTCGTCGTGCAGGGTGTCGGTTCCGGCGAATTCGCGGACGTCGTCGGCGGCCCGGATGCACCGTTCGGCGTCGGCGGCGCTGCCCAGCGCTGACCAGATCCTTGCTTCGATATTGAGCAGTCGCACCTGCGCCGTCGCGGACTCGGCGAACTGTTGCCCGCTCCGCGCCAGCAGCAGGGCTCGGCGTGGTCGATGCGACCAGTATTCGATCAGCGCGTGCATGCCGCGGGTCCAGGCGCGAAGTCCGTTGTGCCCGCACAGTTCCGCGTAGGCCCACGCTGCTCTGGCCTGCTCGCCCGCCGCGTCGTAATAGCCCAGATCGGTACTCACGTTGGCGAGCAAACCCGAGAGGGTGCCCGCGAGCAGGTACAGGTGGCTGGTGTCCGCGGGCCGCTGATGGCCCTCCAGCAGGCGATAAACCCGGCGGCGCACCCGCAGCATCTCCACCATCATCGGTACCGGCGGAATGTGTACGTAGTCGTTCGCGATGCGCGCCACGTCGGCGTCGAGTTGTTCCAGCGTGGTCGCACCCACATTGGTGCTCTCGGCTTTGCCGGCGTGTTCGCTGGCCTCGTGGGCAGCCGCCATGATCAGATCCCTCTCCGAAATAGCTACTAACGCATCACCTCTCATCGCACCGGCGTCTATGAGAGCCAAAAGGTCCGCGTCGCTCGAATATCGAGTGCGCGCCGAGCCGTCGGCACGCGCATCGAATCCCGGCGGGACGGGTCGATCGACCACGAGCTCATCGATCATTGCCGCGAACCGCGCCCGCACAACATCGTCGGACCTGGCCAGGGAGGTATCCAGAGCGGCTTGGTTGATCGGCCGTGGATGGACTCGGGTGCCCCCGGCCTCCCACTTGGACACGAGTCGTTCGTGCACACCCAGGTGGGCCGCGAACTCTCTGATGCTCATCCGCTTGGCATCGCGAAGGGCTCGAGCCTCTCTCCCCGACCACCGTCTGACCAAGATGTCACCCCTTCCGAACGAACTTCTTGTCCAGAGTACGAGCCGATTGTGAGCAGAGCCACATGTGAAACATGGCTCGTATCAAAGGCAGCGGAAGGGCAGCGGAAGGCGGGCGTGCGGGCAATACCGAATCGCCGGACGGACCGGGGACCCTTGAGACGGAAGGCAAGGAGTTCGCCGTGAATGTGGAGAAACTCAGGACCGTGGACGATTGGGTGGCGTTCTACCAGCACGAGTTCGGGCTACCGGTCGTCGAGCGTGGCGGTTTCGCCATGCTGCCGATCACCGGCCGGGTCTGCGTCGTCCACCTGCCGACCGCACGCGCCGAAAGGGTAAGTACCGCACTGGAGCAACAAGGGTCGAGGGGTCCCATGTTGGCCAGACAGATCCGGTGGAGCTTCCTCGCCGAGCCGGACAGCAGGCCGGGGACGCAGGTATTGGAAGTGCTCAACCGTTTGGATATCGGCCTTCCCGCCATCGGTAGTGCCGTGATGTTGCCGACCGGTCTCGGCCGCTGGACCCGGGAAGGGTGCTTCTGGGTCAACCCGCCGAACCGCGGCGACGCGCTCCCACCATTGTCCGCCATCCTCACTACGGCACTGGCGGTGGGAGCGGGCGGCGGGGACTGATCACCTCCGCGATCGGTTCCCGCTGCCGCCCGGGCCGGGTCTGCCTCTTTCCCACAGTCGACGTGGCGGACTCGGTCCGGTGCCGCCTATGCGTATGCGGCACAGGGCATTCTTGCTCAGCGTGATTCGGCGGCGTCGATGGCAGCGGTGGGGAGCGGAAAGTTGAGGTAGGAGCGTGACGGGGTCGGCCCGCGCTGGCCCTGATACTTGGAGCCCGCGACGGCGCTGCCGTACGGGTGCTCGGCGGGACTGGTCAGTTTGATCAGACAGAGTTGGCCGATCTTCATACCGGGCCACAGGGTTATCGGCAGATTCGCCACGTTGGACAGCTCCAACGTGATGTGGCCGCTGAAGCCGGGATCGATGAAGCCCGCAGTCGAGTGGGTCAGCAGGCCGAGCCTGCCCAGGCTCGACTTGCCCTCGAGCCGCCCGGCCAGATCGTCCGGCAGCGTGCACACCTCGAGCGTGGAGCCGAGCACGAACTCGCCGGGGTGCAGCACGAATGGCTCGCCCTCCGCGGGCTCGACCGGGCTGGTCAGCTCGTCCTGCCGCTGTGCGGGGTCGATGTGGGTGTAGCGGGTGTTGTTGAACACCCGGAACATTCGATCCAGGCGCACATCGATACTCGATGGCTGGATCAGGTTCTCCAGGAGCGGCTCGACGCCGAGACGCCCAGCGGCGATCTCCGCACGGATGTCACGATCGGAAAGCAGCACGCCGACGAGCGTAGCGCCTGCTCGCCGCAGCTCTGCACGCGCACAGACACCCTGCTCGTCGACAGCGGGTACCGCGTGTCCTGGGCACCTCGGCTCACGTCCGACTTTCCGGGATGGAACGGTGGAGGGGTGACGCCGCATCGGATTCGGACCGCGATCGCGGTGTTCGCCGCGCTTCTTGTGGTGCTCACCGCCGGTCTCTCCCGCCATGCGCTCGACGACAACGGCCGCACAGGGCTCGATCGCAATGTCACGGACTGGGCCACCGCGCACCGCGACGGTGTGCTGACTCCGACTGCCGTGACGGTCAGCGCGCTCGGCGGCACCCTCACCATGACTGCGCTCGCCACCCTGGTGTGCCTGGGCCTGTCCTGGCGCCGCCGCTGGTCCGAGGCAGCACTCATCGCGATCGCCGGGCTCGGGGCCGGGCTTCTGGTCCGCGGCGGCAAGAGCGTGATCGGCCGGGCCCGTCCGCCCGTCGAGGAGCACCTCGTAACCGTGACCAACCAGTCCTATCCATCCGGGCACAGCCTCGGTTCGTTCGTCGTGGTCGGCGTTGTCGCCGTCGTCCTCATCCCCCACCTGCGCCACACCGCCCTGCGCACTCTCGCCGCAACTCTCGCCGCGATATTCGTTGCCGCGGTGGGCCTCTCCCGGATCTACCTGGGCGTCCACTGGATCACCGACGTACTCGGCGGCTGGTGCCTCGGCGCGCTCTGGCTCCTCGCCTGCCTGACCGCCTACCGCTACCTCACCCGCCGCAAAACCCGCGCGCCGGCGACCAGGCTCATCGACACACACCACTGACGCCCTGACCTGGGCGGCGCTGCGAGGCGAGTACCCAAGACCTGTCGCTCGCTCCGGGAGTCGGCAAGCCTCCGGAGCGAGCGGTCATGGCCGGGCGATGTTCAGCGCAGGTCGCGGCGGTGGAAGGCGTACAGACCGACCGTGAGCAGTGCCACGTCGATGAGCAGCATCCAGACCACCGGCGCGGCCTGGAATTCCTGACCGGGAACCCGAGGTGTGTGGGTGAACGGCTCGAGGTCGAGCAGCCACTCGGGGAACCCGGAGATCGAACCGAGCAGGAACAACGTGATGAACCCGACCAGCACACCCCAGACGACCGGGGTGAATCGCGGGACGAGGCCGAACAACAGGACCGTGATCCCGGCGAGCATCCAGATCGCAGGCAGTTGCACCAGTGCCGCACCGAGCACGCCGGGCAGCTTCGCGCCGATATCGTCGGCGGCCAGGCCGTAGACAAGTCCGGCGACAAGCCCGGCGGCCGTCATCGCCACCGCGGGACCGACCAGCGCGAACACGATATGGCTTGCGGCCCAGCGGATCCGGCTGACCGAGCCGGTCAGCACCGACTCCAAGCGCAGCGCGCTCTCCTCGTTGTAGAGCCGCAGGGCAGCCGAGATTGCCAACGCGCCGGCGCCGACCGCGAGCATAGTGAACGCGATCGTGATGAACGAGTCCTCCAGCGCCTGTGAGCCGCCCATCCGGTTGACCATGTCCGCGATGGCGTCACTGTCGCCGAGCTCATCGCCGATGCCGTTGACGACACTGCCGATGAGCAGCGCATACAGACACAACCCGATCGTCGCCGCGATGAGCACGCCGCGATGCAATCGCCACCCCAGCCCGAATACGCCGCTGAGCGTGACTGCAGCCATCGGCTTTCCTGGACGTTCGGCGATAAGCCCCGCACCTACGTCGCGGCGGTGCAGCAGCAGGTAGGCGACAATCGTGAACGCGACCGCGGTTGCCAGGTGCAGCAACAGCACCCACCAGCGTTCCCCAGCGTAGGGGCGCACCTGTAGCGACCATCCTTGTGGGGCGAGCCAGGTCAGCACACCGTTTCCGGCGTCACCGACCGCACGCAGCGCAAACGTGGCGCCGAGGGCGGCGAACGCGATCATGCGGGCGATGCGCGCACCAGCGCTGAGTTGCGCGGCGACGGCGGCGACCGCGGCGAACACAATGCCCGAGCCTGCCAACGCGAGCCCGAACGCCACCGAACCAGCCTTGGTCACGTCGGTGGTGAGCAACCCCGCCGTGCCGATCAATCCGGTGGCCAAGGAGGCACCGAAGCCCAGGATCAACGTCGCCGTGAGGCTTGCGTAGCGTCCGACGGAGGTGGATTCGAGCAATTCGGCGCGGCCGGTCTCCTCCTCCGCACGGGTATGCCGAATGACGCTGAGTATCACCGCGACAGCGATCAGGGTGTGGAACATCCCAGCTTTCCAGATGCCCACCGCGCCGAGACTGTCGTTGTAGATGACCCCGTACATCGCTCGCTGGGCGGGACTGCCCATGATCGAGTCCAGGAACGAGGCGCGATCGGCCGCGGTGGGGTAGACGCTTTCGACGCTGCTCACATAGGCCGAGGACAGTGGTACGGACAGCAGCAGCACCCACAGCGGCAGGATGATCCGGTCGCGCCGCAGATACAGACGCAGCAACTGTCCGGTCCCGGAAAGTTCGGATGAACTCGCCGACGTAGCGGAGTGCTGCGGACGCGCAAGCACTGCGGTCGTCATGCCGTCACCCGCTGCGGCTCGCGTCCGTCGGCCTCGTAGTGTCGCAGGAAGAGCTCTTCCAGCGTGGGCGGCTGACTCACCAGGCTACGCACTCCGGCCGCACCCAATACCCGGATCAGCTCGCCAAGGCTTTCACTATCCACTTGAGCGTGCAGCACATTCCCATCGATCGAGACATCCTGCACACCAGGGATCCTGCCGAGATCGCCAGGATCGTGGGTGAGTTCGGCTTTGATCGAGGTGCGGCTCAGATGGCGCATCGATTCCAGCGTGCCGCTCTCGACCGTCCTACCCGCTCGAATGATCGTGACGCGCTGGCACAGCTGTTCCACTTCCGACAGGATGTGACTCGACAGCAGCACGGTGGCGCCGCGGTCGCGTGCTTCGGCGACGCATTCTTGGAATACCTGTTCCATCAGCGGATCCAGACCGGACGTCGGCTCATCCAGCAGGATCAGGTCGGCGAAGGACGAGAACGCGGAAACCAACGCCACCTTCTGCCGATTTCCCTTGGAGTAGGTGCGCGCCTTCTTCCTCGGATCGAGATCGAAGCGTTCGATCAGCTCGGTGCGGCGTGTCTCGTCGATACCGCCGCGCATCCGCGCCAGCAGATCAATCGTTTCCCCGCCGGTCAGCGAAGGCCATAACGTCACATCTCCCGGCACATAGGCAATGTGGCGATGCAGTTCGACTGCGTCTGCCCACGGGTCACGACCCAGCAACGTAGCCGTCCCTGACGTTTTCCGTAGGATGCCGAGCAGTACCCGAACGGTTGTGGACTTGCCCGCACCGTTCGGGCCGAGGAAGCCGTGGATTTCCCCTTGGGCCACTACGAGATTCAGCCCATCCAGTGCATGTACCTGGCCGAACTGCTTGCGAAGGTCGCGCACTTCGATCACATTGCTCATTGATTCTCCTCAGGTGAATCGGGGGATGCGATTCGCTCGCGCTCGGCGAGCATGGTGTCCAAGGCCATCCGGTCGGTCAACAGACCCTCGGTGTAGAGCTCCACTGTGGGCAGCATCATCTGATCCGCATAGGCACGCAGCGCTTCGCGATAGTCGATCTTGCCGTCGGCATCCTGGCGTAGCCGCAAGAACAGCATCAAGCCACCGCTGCCGACCGTCGCCAGATAGCGAGCCCTGGCTTTCGGATCCCGACTGGGCCGAATCGTGCCCGCCGCGACGCCCTCTGCCATGTACTGCTCGGCATCGGCGACCGAACGCTCGAACAGCGATTTGGCAAGCTCGCCTCCGGCTTGATAGCTGCGTGCGATGTAAGCGATCAGCGGCGCGAACTCCTCGATCTCGGCGAGCGAGGTGAGCAGTCCTGCCGGAGTGGGGTCGCGTATGTACTCCGACTTCGCTTTGCGGACGACTTCGAGCACGTACGCGTCGCACTCCGCACGCAGACTCTTCTTGGACCCGAAATGGTGGTTCACCAGGGCTGGCGATACCCCGGCAGCAGCTGCGATAGCGCGAACCCCGACGGAAAACCCTTCCTCACCGAATATCACGATCGCCGTGTCCCGGATCCGGGCTCGCGCGGTCAGGTCGGCATCGCAGGTTCGTTCTAAACGCATGTTCAACATACTAAACAAGTGTTCAGTCGCGATGCAAGGCGTGATCCGTGCGGGACCCTGCGCCGGAAAGACAGGTCGCGCAGTGGATTACACATTTCCGCAGGCAGGCGAGGGCGCACACCCCGGGGGCCTGTCAATGGCCATTTGTGGGTCGCCGCTGGTGGCCGGGTGAAGTCCCCACCCTCTTGCAGGGGGTGGGGTGTTAGGTCAGGGGCGTTCACCTCGCTTGGTGCGGTTTTTCATGCGGTAGGAGTCGCCGTCGGTGATGACGACTGTGCA
>NZ_JBFRFQ010000049.1:0-53188 GCF_052114905.1 Nocardia sp. 2TAF39 | reverse complement strand
GCGTTGCCGCGCTGGAGAAAGACGTCCGCGCCTGGATCACCAACTGGAACGAGAACCCCAAACCCTTCGTCTGGCGCAAAACAGCCGAGGAAATCCTCGACTCCCTAGCGAAATATATGGCGAAAATTTCGGGACCGACACACTAGTACCCGCCGTCCGAAGCAAGGAGACCGACAGCATGGCCACCGTGCAGTTCGAGGGTGTGACGCACCGGTACCCCGGCGCGCAGGCGCCCGCCGTCGACCAGCTCGAACTCGACATCGCCGACGGCGAGTTCATCGTGCTCGTCGGCCCGTCCGGCTGCGGCAAGTCGACCAGTCTACGCATGCTCGCCGGGCTGGAATCCGTTGCGGCCGGCCGCATCCTGATCGACGGCAAGGACGTCACCGGCCTACCTCCCCGTGCTCGCGACGTAGCGATGGTGTTCCAGAGCTACGCGTTGTATCCGAATATGACCGTCGCGCAGAATATGGGCTTCGCGCTGCGCAACGCGGGCATGAACAGAGCCGACACCCAGCTCCGGGTGCGGGAGGCCGCGCAGATGCTGGAATTGGAGCAGCTACTGGACCGCAGGCCCGCGAAGCTGTCCGGCGGCCAGCGGCAGCGAGTTGCCATGGGACGAGCCATCGTTCGCCGTCCACAGGTGTTCTGCATGGACGAGCCGCTGTCCAACCTGGACGCGAAATTGCGGGTGAGTACCCGTTCCCAGATCGCCGCGCTGCAGAAGCGGCTCGGCACGACCACGGTGTACGTCACCCACGACCAGGTCGAGGCGATGACTATGGGCGACCGAGTGGCGGTGCTGCGCGAGGGCAAGTTGCAGCAGATCGCCGCGCCCCGCGAGCTCTACGACAACCCGGTGAACACCTTCGTCGCGGGATTCATCGGCTCGCCGGGCATGAACCTGCTGGAGGCGCCAGTGCATGGCGGTTCCGCCGTGCTCGGCGATCTGCGAATTCCCTTGCCGCGCAGCGCTGAAACGGGCGACCGAGTGGTCCTCGGCATCCGGCCGGAGTCGTGGGAGGTCACCACCGACACCAACGACAGCCTGGCCGTGGACACGGAGTTGCTCGAAGAACTCGGCGCGGAGTCGTTCGTCTACAGCCACGGCGTCACCGAGGGGTGGACCAGCCGTTCCGGGAAGGTCGTCGCGCGCGTCGATCGTCGCTTTCGGGTAGCGCTGGGCGACCGACTTCGCCTGCGGCCCAAGGCGGACGACGTCTTCTTCTTCGACGCCGAAACCGAGGACCGAGTGCGCTGAGCCAGCCGACCGGACTGCTTCCGGTCGTCGGGCTACCAGATCTTCACGCGCTCCGCCGGGTCCAGGTACAGGGCATCGCCGGGTTCGACGTCGAACGCCTCGTGGAAGCTGTCGACGTTGCGCACCACGGCGTTGCAGCGGAACTCGGGCGGCGAGTGCGGGTCGATGGCGAGACGGCGGATGGCCTCCTCTGTCCTTGCTTTCGAGCGCCACACCTGCGCCCAGCCGAAGAACACCCGCTGCAGGCCGGTCAGACCGTCGATCTCCGGCGCCTCGCCGCCGTTCAGCGAGATCTTGTATGCCTCCAGCGCGATGGACAGGCCACCGAGGTCGCCGATGTTCTCGCCGATGGTGAACTCGCCGTTGACGGTGTGCTCATCCGGGAGGGCCTTGGGCGACAGCACGTTGTACTGGTCGATCAAAGTCTTTGTCCGCTTGCCGAATTCGGCGCGATCCTCGTCGGTCCACCAGTCGACCATGTTGCCGTCGCCGTCATACTTCGCGCCCTGGTCATCGAAGCCGTGGCCGATCTCGTGCCCGATCACCGCGCCGATCCCGCCGTAGTTGGCGGCGTCGTCGGCGTTCATGTCGAAGAACGGCGGCCGAAGGATGGCGGCGGGGAACACGATCTCGTTCATTCCCGGGTTGTAGTAGGCGTTCACCGTCTGCGGGGTCATGAACCATTCGTCGCGGTCGACCGGGCCGCCGAGCTTGTTCAGGTCCCGATCGTAATCGGCGGCGTAGCCGTTGCGATAGTTGCCGACCAGGTCGGCCGGGTCGATGACGACGGCCGAGTAGTCGCGCCACTTGTCCGGGTAGCCGATCTTCGGGGTGAACTTCTCCAGCTTGGCCAGCGCGGCCGTCCTGGTGTCCTGACCCATCCAGTCCAGCTGAGCGATGTTGCGGCGGTACGCCTCCTGCAGGTTTGCCACCAGCTCGACCATCCGGACCTTGGCCGCGGGCGGGAAGTGTTCGGCCACATACAGTTTGCCGACTGCCTCACCGAGCAGATCCTGCACCAGCGAGACACCACGCTTCCAGCGCTCCCGGTTCTCCTCGGCCCCGGTGAGGGTGCGGCCGTAGAAGTCGAAGTTTTCCTCGACCAACGCGTCGGTCAGATACGGCGCGCGTGAACGGAGTACCCGCCAGGCCGCCCAGGTTCGCCAGTCGGCCAGCGATTCGGCGGCCCACACCTGGGCAAAGGTGCGCAGGTAATCCGGCTGGCCCACCACCACTTCCGCGAACAGCTCGGGCCCGGGGCGTGCCGCGCCCTCGGCCAGCGCGGAAGCCCAAGCGACCCAGTCGAACTCGGAGTTCTCCTCGGCCAGCGCCTGGAACGTGGTCAGGTTGTAGCGCAGTTCGGCGTCGCGGCGACGCACCACGTCCCAGTGCCCGGCGGCCAGCTTCTGCTCCAGCTCGAACACCCGCTGCCCGACGGTGTCCAGGTCTGCGGGCAGCACTGCGGCCAGGCGGGGGTCGGCGGCGGCGAGGCCGAACATGCGGCCGATGTGCGCGATGTACTTGGTGCGGATCTCGGCGAACTCGTCCTGCCGGTAGTAGGACTCGTCGGGAAGGCCGATGCCGGACTGAGTGGCGTGCGCCAGGTAGCGGTTGGAGTTCTTGTCGTCGGTGTCGACGTAGACGCTGACGGCACCGCCGACGCCGGTACGCTGCAACCGGCCGAGCAGCGCGGCAAAAGACCCCTTGTCGGCGACCTCGTGGATGGCGGCCAGCTCGGCGGCGATCGGCACGAGACCGGCGGCGGCGACCGTGTCGGTGTCCATGAAGCTGGAGTACAGATCACCGATCTTGCGGGCGTCGCTGCCCGGCTCGGCGTCGGCGGCCGCGGCATTCTGGATGATTGCCTGGACGTCCAGCTCGGCTTGGTCGTACAGCGTGCGGAACGCGCCGTCCACCGCGCGGTCCGCCGGTATCTCGTACTCTGCCAGCCATTTGCCGTTGACGTGCGCGAACAAGTCGTCCTGCACGCGCACGCCCTGGTCGAGATGGGACAGATCGATACCGGAAGGACGGGTCAGTTCGGAAGTCACGACATCCAGTATGCCGATACGCGCGGGCGGGCCCCCGGCCGCTTGCGACCGGGGGTAGTGAACAGCGGAATCACGCAGGCAGGTGGATGTGGTCGAATTCGCCGTCGCGGGCGCCGAGCAGGAAGGCGTCCCACTCCTCAGGGGTGTAGGTGAGGGTGGTTTTGCCGTGGCGGAGTGTGGTGTGACCGTTGGCGGCAGTGTGCGTACTCAGTTCGCCCTCCGGTCGCCCGTGGGTGCGCAGGAGGTCGAGGAACGCGGTCCATTCGGCGGCGGTGACGGTGATGACGGGCTCTTCGGCGGTGCGGTGTGCCGGGTTGCGGCGAAACTTGCTGTCACGGATGAGCACCGCATCACCATCGAACCGAACTTCGACACATTGATTGCCGTTGTTCGATCGAGTCGATGTGAACCAGCCGGTGGATACCGGCATGGGGCTTGCGGTGGTGGCCATGGCCAGGATTTTACACGCGGGAATAGCGCCTGATCAGGGCCAATGACTTCATACGTTGCAGTGATTGCTCGAGCGCGCGCACATACGCGAAGCTGAGATCGCGCACCAGATCCGGGTCGTCGACCGCCCCGCCGAACACCGCGCTCTCCGCCCAGCCGAAGGTGGGCAGCTGCTCGCCCGCGAAGTCGATGAGATGGAAGCTGGAGCCGCCGAGCACCGCGCCCGAGGTGGCGGCGAACGGGATCACCCGCACCTCCACCGTCTCCAGTTCCTCGATCAAATCCGCCAGATAGTTCAGCTGCCCGCGAAGCACATCCGGCCCGCCGGTCTGCTGCAGCAGGGTGCCCTCGCCGAACACCGCGGTCAGTTCGACCGGGTCCGGGCCGCGCAGCCGCTCCTGCCGACGCATTCGAATCGCCACCAGCTGCTCGACCTGCACTGGGCGGATCATCACGTCAGCGCTGATCAGCGCGCGGGCGTAGTCTTCGGTCTGCAGCAGGCCGGGCACGAGGAGGCTGTCGTAGCTGCGGATGCTCTGCGCACCGAACTCCATCCCGTACAGCCGCTGCAGTTCCGGCCCGATCAAGGCCGACGGCTTCGCCCACCACCCACGCTGCTTGCTCGCCTCCAGCAGGGCGAGCAGCTCCTCGCGCTCCTCGGTCTCGACCTCGAGCAGCTCTAGCACCGGTCCGATGGTGCTGGTCGTGAGCACGCGCCTGCCCTTCTCCACGTGCGACCAGTTGGCCGGGGTGAACCCCACCCTCTTGGCGAAGCCCGCAGAGTCGAAGCCGCGCTGTTCCCGCAGCTCACGTAGCCGGAGCACCAGCTCCCAGCGGGCGACGGTTGGCGACACGGGTGCCATGCCTGGCGATGCTACGCCCCTCCGACTCACCCACAGGTGACTATTGTCAACCCAGTTGCACCCGACTAGGGTCGGAAGCAGCGGTCGTTTTCCCAGCACACGATCCACCCGCATCGAGGCGAGGTGTTCGTCATGACTACGTCCCGCACCGAAACAGGCGGCCATACCGGGCCCTTGGATTTCACGGAGATCCAGGGCGCGTTCGATCGCTGCCGCCGGTATGGCACGGAGCACGGGCTGTACGGCATCGTGGACCCGGCCCTCGGGCGGATCATGCTGGAAATCGGCTCCGTGGGCGCGGTCGTGATGCCCGCTGCGTTCGGCAGGCAGGTGCTCGACCGGCTGACTTCGGAACCCGAACACCGGCCAGGGCCGATTATCGCGCATCCGCGCTCGGACCGCTGGACCTTCCTGACCGGCCCCACCGATAACTCGTACTCGGATACCGCGCTGTTCGCAGATCTGTTCCGGGTCTGCGCGGCGATCGCGCTGCCGGGCAGCCACATCGTGCTGCCCTCACCCACCGACGAACGCGGCGGCTACCGGATCTGGGTCGCAGCGCCCGAGGGGGACTTCCGCCGCGAGTTCGCCGAGGTGATCACCGCCACCCGAGCGTGCGCCGCGGTCAGCGGGGTGTAGGAGCGGGCGGCGGAGTCAGTGTGACGCTGTATTTGTCCTGTAGCTTCTGGTTCCACTCGTGTTCGCACTGATCGATCTTGGACTGGTCGTTGCCCGCCTTACTGATGCAGTCGATGAAGTCCTTACCGCCGGAGTCGACGAAGAAGCTGTAGCCCACCACAGTGATCACGATGGCGCCGATGAGGCTCAGCACGCCGAGGACCAGACCTGCGATCGCCATACCGGTGCCGCCCGCGGTGCCCGAGCGGGCCTTGACCAGCGCGACCACACCGAAGATCAGTGCGAAGATGCCGAACAAGTAGCCGCCGACGACCGTCCAGAAGCTGAGCAATCCGAGGATGCCGAGCACCAGCGCGGTAATCGCGAGGCCCCTGCCTTTGGGTGACTCCTGCCAATACGCGGGCTGACTCGGCGGCGGATACTGCCCCGGGGGCGGCGGATACTGGCCGGGCGGGGGATATTGCGACATGGACTTCCTCTCCGTCAGTGCCTCGAGATGCTCGGTCCGGACGAGGTGGTCCGACAGTGTGCGACGGTCACCTGCTGATCGCGCTCCCGACGGACGGACGTTGATGCGAAACGACTACTGGGCGCCCAACCGCGCGTGCATCTCCCACACCAGGATTTCCGAAGGCTGCCTCGCCACCACGCGCTGTCCTCCGGTCCTGGTCAGACGCACCGCGTCGCCCTCATAAAGCGGGCCGACCCCCTCCATCTCCACCTCCCCGCGCGCGACGAACAGATGCAGGTACGGCGCGTCGGGCAGGTCGACGACCGATTCGACGCTCGCCTCCGCGCTTGCCATACGCGCCGCGTGCAGCGCCGAATGGCTGCTGTTGATCGCGATGGCGGTGCGATCGCGGTAGCGCGGCAGGCCCGAGGCGACCGTTACCAGGCCACCGCCCGCCAGCTCGTCATCGATCTCCAGCTGTTCGTAGCCCGGGGTGAGACCTGATTCGTCGGGCACCACCCACATCTGTACGAAATGCACCGGTTCCTCATGCTCGGAGCTACGGCCATCCAGTCGCCACGAGTCGTTCTTCTCGGAGTGCAGAATGCCGGTGCCCGCGCTCATCCGCTGGGCAAGCCCGGGGTAGATGATGCCGCTATGGCCGAGAGAATCCTGGTGCACCAGGCTGCCGCCGAGCACCCAGGTCACGATTTCCATGTCGCGATGCGGGTGGGTATCGAAGCCCTGACCGGGAGAAACGATGTCTTCGTTGTTGACGAGCAGCAGGCCGTGATGCGTGTTGTCAGGATCGTAATGCTCGCCGAACGAGAACGAGTGCTTCGAATCCAGCCACGAGATTCGCGTCTTCATACGGTCGCCGCCGCGGTGAACATCGATGTGTGGTGTCGTGAGTGTGGACATCAGGTCCTCCTCTCGGGACCGTGCACCGATCGCCATCCAGGGTAGGAGTACTTCCATCGCGGTACTCCACATTCCTAGTAAATTGTCCTGCACTGGGCATTTTACGCGAGCGACCACTGGGTGAACGGCAGGCGAGCAGAACCAACCGGTACGTCGAAACGCTGGGCCATCTCGCCGGATAGCGTGGCCCGGCGCCGATCGCCAAGCGCCACAATGGAACCGGAGGTGACGGCGTGCTGGGACCCGATGAAGTCGCCCGGATAGAGCGGCAACTCCGCAGCGAAGCGCACCGCGACGGCATCGCACATTTCGTGATCGGTGTCGCCGTGTTCCGCGAGCGCCGACTTCTAGTGGTGCGCCGGGTGCCCGACGACTATCACGGCGGTATGTACGAGCTCCCCGGCGGCGGTGTGGAATCCGGGGAGACATTCGCCGAATGCGTGGCTCGGGAATTGCTGGAGGAAACGGGGCTGCGGGTACGCGCCATCACCGACTTCCTGGCCGGATTCGACTACGCGACCCGGACCAAGGCGAAGGTGCGCAAATACAGCGTCGTAGTGGAGGCGGAACCGGGCGATGTCGCCCTCACACCACGGGAGCACGACGCGTTCGCCTGGATCGATGCGGGCGCGCTCGACGAGCTGCCGATGGCGTCGGATATGCGGGCGACGGTGAGCACGCTCCTCGATCGGGTTTGAGCCGGTCGGCCAGTGTTCGCTTGGATGTCGAGCGGGCGCAGTACCCTCGCGAACGTGTCGACCGGTCGCACCGAAGGTGTGAGCCCCGCAGAGGAACGGCCCGTTTCGCTGCGCGCCGCGCTGTGTGAAAGCCCGGGCGTGTCGCGGCTGGCCGTGGTCCGGTTCACCGGACAGTTCGGCGACGGGATGTTCCAAGCGGCGCTGTCGGGCGCGATCCTGTTCAACCCAGAACGGCAGACCGATCCACTGGCCGTCGCGGCAGGCTTCGCGGTGCTGCTGTTGCCGTATTCGCTGATCGGGCCGTACGCGGGCGCGCTGCTGGATCGATGGGACCGGCGCACCGTGCTGCTCGTGGCCAACGTGGTCCGTGCGGGCTTGATCGGCGTGGTGAGCGTCGGGCTGCTCGCAGGTATAGGGGAGACGCCGCTGCTGTTGCTGGCGCTGGCCGTGGTCGGAATCAGCAGGTTCGTGCTGGCCGGTGTGTCGGCGGCACTACCCCGGGTGCTGGCGCAAGCGTGGCTGGTGCCGATGAACTCGGTGTTCGCGACGGTGGCCTCCGGGTGTGCTGGGCTCGGCGCGGCGACCTCGGTGGCGGTGATCGGTCTGATCGGAGCGGGGGACTTCGCCTCGGCGGTCGCGGTGGCGATCAGCGGCGCCGGGTCGGTGCTCGGCGCGGTGCTGGCGGCTGGGTTCCGTCCGCGGGTTCTCGGTCCCGAAGCCGAGGCGACGGCCGGGGAGAACACCGTGCACGCCATCGCCACGGGCCTGCGCACGGGCGCCGTGGCGGTCTGGGAATCGGTGCAGGTCACCACGGCGATGCTGGGCATCGGCACACACCGGATCGTGTTCGGTGTGAATACGCTGATCATGGTGCTGGTGTTGCGCCAGGCTCCGTTGGACGGCTTCGGGATCAACGGTGGTCTGGTCGGGTTCGGCGTTGCCATCGCCGCCACCGCGGCGGGCATGCTGGTTGCCGCCGTCGCCGCGCCGCTGCTCATACCCCGCTTCGGACGACCGTGCACCGTGGTCGCCAGTCTGTTCACCGCGACGCTGGTGCAGCTCACACTGGTCACGCCGATCGTGTTCGCCGATTCGGCAACCGCGGTGCAGCGTGCGCATCAGCTGCTGCTGGTCGGTGCGTTCCTGCTGGGACTGGCCGGACAGACAATCAAGCTGACTGGTGACGCCACCATGCAGATCGACATCGATGACGCACGGCGCGGCCAAGTATTCGCGTTACAGGACACCGTCTTCAACATCGCGTTCGTCCTGGCCATCGCCCTTGCGGCGCTGGTGATGCCGGAAAACGGGCGATCGCTCGCCGTGGTATTGGCCGGCGCCGCGATCTACTGCGCGGGAATCGCGGCAATCGCGCTGAACACGCGCCGCGGCACGCCTACGCGATGATCGGTTCGTCGCCGAGGTTCCGACCATCGCGGCTCAACCAGTGCGCCAAGTGTTCGGGGAGTGTATCGGCCGGTTGCGAGGCACGATCGGGCAGCGCCGCCTGATTATCGAAGTCCACATGCGGGGACACCGAATCCGGGTGCGGCGCATCGGTGACAGGACGATCGGGCTCATCCGCGGCGGTGCGCACGATCCAGTCGAACGGCTCGCTTGCGGCATCGGCGGACAATCCCGTGATCTGGTGGTCCCAGGTGCCGAGGCCGGTGGGGTCGGTGAAGAAATGGTCGAGCAGGCCGTCGTCATCGAGATCCAGCGCCGCGATGTCCGCGATATCGGAGCCGCCCGAATCCCACAGCGCGTCGTCGGCGAAGCCGTCACCGTCGAAGTCCAGCCCTACCGCGTCGGCCGCGGCCGTGCCGGTGAGCTCCAGATCCGCCTCGCTGGTCCAGACGTGCACCCTCCCATCACCGGTGCCGAACACGTACTCGATCTCGTTCATATGTGTTTGGACGCGTACATCGTGGCACCGGTTCCATTTCGCCAGTAATTCTCCGATTCCGTCGTCCCACATTTGCTGACGCTATTCGGGTAAGTTGCACTTTCTGCGGCCCGATTCGACAGGAGTCAACACGAGATGGGTTTTTCGGCGAATTACCCCGACGCGGTGCGAGAACTGCTGGGTGCGTGGAAAACCCGATCTGTCCTATCCGTCCGGGATGCCGGATAGCCGATCGACCGAACCGACGTGATGCGCGAATCCGGAATCATCTCCCCTTGTGCGCCCGCGATATTCGGCGTCCTCCTCGCCGGGGTCCTCACTCTGCCGATGCCCGCGGCGCAGGCCGCACCGTTCCCGTGGGCGCCGCCACCGGTGAACAGCTGCGGCGAGACCGGATTCGACCCACTCGATCGCGAACCCGATCCCGCACAGCCGCCTCCGCCGCCGCTGCCGCCGCAGATCGACATCCCGCTGCCGATTCCGGAGCTCACACCGGTTCCGGTGCCCGACCCACCGCAGGACAACACGCGGATCGTCCCCGCCCCGCTGCCGACCGATCCGTGCGAGAACCCGTGCCCCGACATCCGGGACACCCCGAAGCCACCGGAACCGAATCCCGAGCCCAACCCGACGCCGGACAACAGCATCGACGACTCGACCGGCTCGAGTTCGGGCTCCGCCTCCCGTTCCGATCCGGGTTCCGGCTCCGCTTCCGGTCCGGGTTCCGGCTCCGACAGCGGTTCCAGCTCGGGTTCCGGGTCCGACAGCGGTTCCGGCGAGCCGATCAAACTGCCGCGCATCAAGTTCGCGCCGGAGACCGAACCGATTCCGATCCCGGTGCCCGGCGGCCCCGGCGAGGAACCGCAGCCAGCCCCGCCGCAGGTGGTGCACCCGATTGCACCGGGTCCGCTCGCGACGCCGGTCGACGCGCCGCGCGTCGAGTCGGTGCGGCTGGTCGGGCAGGTGACCGGGCACGGCTCGGAGAATCGAACCGACATGCGTTGGCAGGTCGACGGCACCGACCTCGGCCTCATGTGGGAGACCGGGCCTGACGAGGTCGCTGTGGTCTTCGGCGACACCTTCGGCAAGGGTTGGGGCGGCGGTGGCGCCGGCCACGACGACCAGGACTGGCGTAGCAACGTGATCGGTTTCAGCTCCGACCGTGATCTGTCCGACGGTCTGACGCTGGACACCTTCGCGCAGGACACCCGCTGCCACGCCGCAGAGATCCTGGGCAGCCGCAAGGTCAAGAACTGGGAGACCACCACCATCCCCACCTCCGGGTTCGCCATCGGGCACCGGCAGTACCTGAGCTATATGTCAGTGAACCGGTGGAGCCGCATCCCCGGCCTGTGGTGGACCAACTACGGCGGCTTGGCCTACTCCGACGACAAAGGGCGCACCTGGAAGAAGGACCAGCATGCCAAGTGGGACAACCTCTTCGGTGTCGGTCGGTTCCAGGTGGCTGCGATGGTGCCGCAGGGTGACTACGTTTATATGTTCGGCACGCCCAACGGTCGCATCGGCGTGATCGGGCTGGCCAGAGTGCGGAAGGACGAGGTACTGAACAAGTCCGCCTACCAGTACTGGGTCAACGGCACCTGGGCGCCGGCGGCCGAAAACCTGGCTACTCCCTTGGTGCTCGGCATGGCCAGCGAGCTGTCGGTGCGCTATGACCGGGAAACCGCACGGTGGCAGATGGTCTACCTCGATTCGGCGCGGGGCGCGATCGTGCTGCGCACCGCCGCCAGCCCGCAGGGCGCATGGACAGACGCGATCCCGCTGGTGCCCACGAACGACTACCCGAAGTCCTACGGCGGGTTCATTCACCCGTGGTCGACTGGTAAGGATCTGTACTTCATGCTCTCGGCGTGGGACAGCTACAACGTGTATCTCATGCATGCCCAGCTGGATTCGGGCCGCTGACCGCGCGGACGAACCGGACGGGCTGACCGGGCCGCGCCTGCGCGACGGCGTCGACGTCCGCATCGATGATTACCGCGACCACTGGGTAGCCACCCGTGATCGGATGATCAGCGAGGAACACCACCGGCTGCCCGCTCGGCGGCACCTGGATCGAGCCGAGCGTCATGCCTTCGGTCGGTAACTCGCCTTTGCCCTTTCGAGTCAGCGGCGGACCGGTGCGGCGATCCAACCGGGCACCGATCCGGTCGGTATCGGTGGAGATCTCCCAGACACCGTCGAACAACGCCGAGGCATCGGTGAACCAGTCGTCGCGTGGCCCGAGCACGGCGTGCACCGCAACGACGTCTGCCGGCGGTTCGGCAACCGGGGCGAACTCCACGGTCGGAAACGTGCGTGGAGAGGGTCCGATCGGGAGCCTATCGCGCTTGGCCAACGGGTCCGGACCGAGCCCGGACATGGTGTCTCGGCTGCGCGAACCCAGCACCGGCGGCACATCGACGCCACCGCGCACCGCGACGTAGCTGCGCAATCCGACCGGCGCATAGCCGAGCCGAAGCACCTGCCCCGCCTCGAGTTCCAACACGCAGGCGTGCCCTACGGGCGTGCCGTCGACGGTCGCGGGCGCGGGCGCACCGGTGACTGCGAACGTGGCGTGCCCTTCGGCGCGCAGCGCGAGCCCGCCGAGCAGCACCTCGATCGCCGCGTGCCCCTCCGGATTGCCGACCAGCCGATTGGCCAGCCGCAGCGACGAACGGTCCGCGGCGCCGGAGGGCCCGACACCGGAATCGAACCAGCCCGGCCTGCCGAGATCCTGAATGGTCGCCAGCGGACCGACCTGCTCGACGACGATCATCCGTCCGCCTCGACGAATCGAACCCTGTCACCCGCGCGGATCAACGCGGGCGGGTCACGTTCGACGTCCCACATCCTCTGGCCGGTAGACCCGATGAGCTGCCACCCGCCGGGCGTGCTGCGCGGGTATACCGCACTGTAGCCACCGGCGAGCGCGACGGCGCCCGCCGGAATCACGGTGCGCGCCTGGGCGCGTCGCGGCACGGTCAGCCGACCGTCGGGCGATTCCAGATAGCCGAAACCGGGGGCGAATCCGACGAAGGCGCACCGCCAGACCGTCCCGGTGTGCGCGGCGATCACCTCCGCGGTGCTGAGGCCGAGCAGCCGGGCGACCTCGTCCAGATCGTCGCCGTCATAGCGGACCGGAATCAACATCGGATCCGGGGGAGATGAATTGTCCGGCAGTGTTCCACGGGAAACACTGTCGGGAGGCTCGTCCCGCATCGCGGCGAGCAACGTGGTCACCACACGACGGACGGCCTCACCGTCGCGCGGTGAATGCAGGGTCAGCAAAACGGTTTCCGCGGCAGGCAGCACGTCCTGCACACCGGCCACGGGTCGGTCCCGCAGCGCCGCCGCCAGGTCCGCCACCATATCGCGCCGGTCGGGCGTCACCAGCAGTGCCCGATCCCCGGCCGCGCGGATCGCCCGCTCGGCTGCCTGCCACGCCGTGTCCTTCGTCGTCATCTCGCGGCCTCAGCCGAACGGCTCCACCGGCACGCCGACGTTGTCCAGCGCGCTTCGAATCAAGCGGGCCATCTCGACCGCCGCGGGAGAATCACCGTGCACGCAGATGCTCGCGGCGCTCACCGACACCACGCCGGGCCCGTCGACCGTGCGCGCGGTGCCCGACATGGCGATCGAGACCGCTTGGGCCACCGCCTCGTTCGGCTGCAGTACCGAGCCTGGCACACTGCGTGCGGCGAGCAGGCCGTTCGCCGTGTAGGCACGGTCGGCGAAGCCCTCGCCGACGAATCGCACCCCGGCGTCCTGTGCCGCTCGCTCCAGCTGGGTACCGGCAGGCCCGAGCAGCGTGAGCCGCAGGTCGTACTCCGTGATCGCGGCCACCACCGATTCTGCGAGTTTCGGGTCGCGCGCGGCCGAATGATAAAGCGCTCCATGCGGTTTCACGTATCTAACCCGGTCACCCGCGGCCTTCGCGAAGGCGTCCAAGCCACCGATCTGATATAGCACCTCGTCGCGGATTTCGGCGGGCGCGACGGCGATCTCGCGTCTGCCGAAACCGGCCAAATCGCGATAGCCGACATGGGCGCCGATCCGCACCCCGTTCTCCACGGCGAGCAGACAGGTCCTGCGCATAATCGTCGGGTCGCCCGCATGGAAACCGCAGGCGATGTTGGCGCTGGTGACGATATCGAGCATCGCGGCATCGTCGCCCATCGTCCACGGCCCGAAGCCCTCGCCGAGATCACTGTTGAGGTCCAGCGGCATGTGCGTCCTCCCACCGGCATTGTATTGCGGACGGACCTCTGATTCTGGTGCGGAGGTGATCGTCGGGCAAGGAGGCCCGGCAGCACGCCCTGGATCACAGTGCGATGGTTCCGCTCGGCACCGCCAAGTACGCTCGGAGCAATCATGGCCATGTATTTCGATCCGAAGTCCTGGTCGCCGTGGCGCGCCGTCGATCTCGGGAAACGCCTGTTCGATCCATCCTGGCTGGAGCAGTGGATCTCCCTCGGGACCGGATGGATGGCACCGGTCGCCGATCTCGGTGCCGGCACCGCCACGGCGCTGCTGCCGGATGCCCTTATGACGATGCTCAGCGAAGGCATTCTGAGCCGGTTCGGCGGGCAGGAGGTCAGCGCGACGCTACTCGGCCACGACCTCGACGCCACCCTGCAGGTGCTGAAGGTGCGCCGCCGCGGCGCGCACTTCCAAACCAAGACGGTGCTGTCGCAGCTGCGCTGGGACGACCACCCGATCGAGGCCGTAACGGTCATCGCGCACGGAGTCCGTTTGATCCCCGGCGTGCCGACCAAGCTGCGCGCCGCACAGCTCGACATCGACGGCACCGTCACCACCGCCGCGGTGGTCGACTGGCTCAACACCCAACCGCTGGCCTGGGCGCTCGACCTGCACGAGACCGGATTGATCCGGGCACGCCACCGACGAAAACGAATGACCGCCCTGGTCGATGCGTCCGTGACGGACCACCGGCTCGGCATCGAAGTACGCAAGGCGGCCTGGTTCGGCATCCGGATCCCGCGCAGGATGGTCGGCATCCCCACGATGGCGCTCAACCGGCTGCCCAACGACGCGAGGATTGTCTCCACCACCCGCGAGGACGATCTGATCCGGTTCCAGATCGAGCTACCGGAGACCACCGGTTCGTTCGATCTGGCCCAGATCCGCTCCGCAATCCTCGCGGGCAGTACCCTGATCGTCTTCTGATCCGGTCAGTTCTGCGTCTTCCACCACTCCAGCAGTGCCGATTCGGCCTCGTCCCGAGTGAGCGGACCGCGATCGAGCCGCAGCTCCTTCAGATAACTCCAGGCCCGGCCGACCTCGGGGCCCGGCGGCAGGCCGAGCAGCTCCATGATCGCGTTGCCGTCCAGGTCCGGGCGAACCTTGGCCAGGTCCTCTTGCTGGCGCAGCCGCTCGATCCGCTCCTCCAGCTCGTCATAGGTGGCGCGCAGCGCGGCGGCCCTGCGCTTGTTGCGGGTAGTGCAGTCGGCGCGGACGAGTTTATGCAGGCGGGGGAGCAGGTCGTCGGCGTCGGTGACATAGCGGCGCACCGCCGAATCGGTCCATTGCCCCTTCCCGTAGCCGTGGAAGCGCAGGTGCAGGAAAACCAACCGGGCCACGTCCTCGGTGAACTGCTTCGGATATTTCAGCGCCCGCATCCGCTTGCGCACCATCTTCGCGCCCACCACCTCGTGGTGGTGGAAGCTGACACCACCGCCCGGCTCGTTGCGCTTGGTGTCGGGTTTGCCGATGTCATGCAGCAGCGCGGCCCAGCGCAGCACCAGGTCGGGATCGCCATCCTCCTGGTCGATGGCCTGCTCCAGGACGGTGAGCGAATGCCAGTAGACGTCCTTGTGCTGGTGGTGTTCGTCGATTTCCAGCTTCATCGCGGGCACCTCGGGCAGCACCCGCTGGGCCAGCCCCGTCTCGCACATAATGTTGATGCCGTCGATCGGATAAGCGCCCGCGATCAGCTTGTCCAGCTCGACGCGCACCCGCTCGGCGGTGATCCGATCGATCTGATCGGCCATCGCGCTGATCGCCGCCCGCACCCGCGGATGCAGCTCGAACCCGAGCTGGGAGACGAATCGCGCGGCGCGCAGCATCCGCAGCGGGTCGTCGTCGAACGAATCCTCCGGCGCGGCAGGCGTATCGAGCATGCCCTCGAGCAAAGCGTTCATCCCGTCGAGCGGATCGACGAACGCCAAAGAGCCGTCCGCGCCGATCTTGACGGCCATCGCGTTCACGGTGAAATCCCTGCGTACCAGGTCACCTTCGAGCGAGTCACCGAAGGTCACCTGAGGGTTGCGGGATACCCGGTCGTAGGTGTCCGCACGGAAGGTGGTGATCTCCAGTTGCTGGTCGCCCTTTGCCGCACTGACCGTGCCGAACGCGAGGCCGCCTGTGTCCCAGAGATGATCGGCCCAGATGCGCAGCGTCTCCTGCACCACCTCGGGCCGGGCGTCGGTAGTGAAATCCAGATCGGTCCCCAACCTGCCGAGCACCGCGTCCCGCACGCTGCCGCCGACGAGATACAGCTCGTGCCCCCGCGCGGCGAACAGCTCGCCCAGAGGCGTCAGCACATCGGACAGCCTCCCGAGGGTCACCGCCGCCGCGGCCAGCAATCGGGTACGTCTATCAAGCGCAGCGTCCTCGGACTTGGGCGAAACCACGAATGAGCAGCTTACCGAGCCGCGGCAATGAATATTGCGGCGCAGCCCGCGCAGCACCCCCAGATATATAAGGCCATCCGCATCAACCGAGCCAGCGGCACCCGCCATCCTGTGCAATCCGACGAGAAACGCTCGCACCAGATCACCGATCCCGCGCTACCAGCCCCGCCCCGTGCTCGTCTGACGAGCACCGTTCGCGGCCCGGCTCACGTCCGATGCATCCACCTCGATGTCACCAGCGACAATCACCCTCCACGAGACGCCGAGCAGGCGCAAACACCCGGTGCTGCAATAGCCGACCCAACCGCCGTCACAGCGGCCCGACCTGCGCTTTCGAGCGCCGCAATCCCCGTTCACGGCCCCATCTCACGTCCGTGCCACCGACTCATCCGCAACGAAGTCACCAGCGGTGGCCACCCCCTCCACCAGCCGAAAACACCCCGTGCCGCAGTTGCCCACCCAACGCATCCACTCGGCCCTACCCCCGGTTCCGAGCGCAGCGAGACCAAGCATTCCCCGTTCACGGCCCGGCTCGCGTCCAAGAGGCCGCCGGGTCCGCGTCGAAGTCGCCGGCGGCGGTCGCTTGGACGCGAGCCTTAAGGGGCCGGGAACACGCCGTGCCGCAGGCGCGGCCAAAACCAACACAGCCGCAGGCGCGGCCGAACAACACAGTAGGATTGCCAGGTGTCTCCGGCCGATCGTGCGAACAGTCGACGCCGCCAGCCTCGGCGCCGCGGTTCGGCCGCCAATGCCGCGAAGCCGCGGATGCGAACGGTCCGCGAGACCTCGGCGGGTGGACTCGTCGTCGACGGCTTGGACGGTCCTCGGGAAAAGCGCAGTGCGGCCCTCATCGGGCGCACCGACCGCCGCGGGCGGTTACTGTGGTCGCTGCCCAAGGGACATATAGAAGAAGGCGAGACCGCCGAACAGACCGCGATCCGCGAGGTCGCCGAGGAGACCGGCATCAACGGTGTCGTTGTCGCCGAACTCGGCAGCATCGATTACTGGTTCGTTACCGACGGTCGGCGGGTACACAAAACGGTGCATCACTATCTGCTGCGATCGGTCGGTGGTGAACTGTCCGACGCCGACGTGGAGGTCACGCAGGTCGCGTGGGTTCCGTTGAGCGAGTTGGATTCTCGGCTTGCCTACGCCGACGAACGGCGACTGGCCGAGATGGCGAACAAACTGATCGACCGGATGGAGACCGGCAAGCGATGACGCGTGGACTGTTCCGGATCTTCGTGGCGGTCCTGACCATCCTCGGCCCGATGACGACGCTGCCGCTGCTTGTTTCCCCGGCAGCCGAGGCGCAGCCCACCGGGTCCGGATCCTCCTCGAACCCGAAATTCCTCAAGCTGTCCCTGGATTCGGTCTCGCCGACCGCGGTGACCACCACCAGCGACCCGCTGCTCACTGTCTCGGGCACGGTCACGAATATCGGCGACCGCGTGGTGGACGACATCAGCATCCGCATCCAAAGGGCGGCGGCGATCACCGCGCCGAGTGGGCTGCGGGCGACGCTGCGGCTCGATCAGATCAACTATGACGTGACCGGCCGATTCGAGGATGTCGCGGAGCGGCTGAACCCGGGCCAGCGCAAGCAGTTCACGCTGAGCATTCCGTTGCGCTCCGAGAGCGGCGTGCCGTCGCTGAATATCGATACCCCCGGCGTCTACCCACTGCTGCTGAATGTGAACGGCGAACCGGCGTACGGCACCCAGGCCAGGCTCGACGACGCCAGGTTCCTGCTTCCTGTGCTCGGCGTGCCGCCCCCGGCGAGCGACGACTCGTCGGGGGCGGCCACCGAGGCGGTGTCCGCGCCTACCGGCGCCCCGGTGGCGACGACGTTGCTGTGGCCGCTGGCTGACCGGCCGAGGCAGGTCGCGGGCCATCCGGGCAGCGTCGACGGCAAGGTGGAACTCACCGACGACGAACTGGCCGCCTCGCTCGGCAAAGGCGGCCGCCTCGATCAGCTGCTGGCCGCGCTGGAGGGGATGCTCAGCGCCAATGGCGGCCGGGACCGCATCCTGGCCTCCGCGGTGTGCCTCGCCGTCGACCCCGACCTGATCCTCACGGTACGCGCGATGACCAGGGGCTATCGTGTGCTGGCCAGTCCGTCCGACCCCGACGGGGCGACCAGGGCCGGCGCAGGCACCGAACAGGCACAGGCCTGGCTGGATCGGCTGCGGGCACTAGCCGGGTCGATGTGCACGGTGGCGCTGCCGTTCGCGCAGGTCGATCTCGCAGCGCTGGCCGCGGTGAACGATCCGGTGCTGTCCGCGCGCGCGATCAACGAACCCGCCGACATCGTCGACTCGATTCTGACTACCCGCTCGGTGCGCGGGGTCAGCCTGCCGGATTCCGGCAGCATCGATGACGGCGCCGGACTCCTGTTGCGGAGCCATGGTTTCGGGACCGCTGTGCTGGCCGACACCGCGGCCGTTCCGGAGGGCACGGCGGACTCGGCACGGTTGAGCGAAAGCAGCCAGCCCACCGGCAATTCGAACTCACTTACCCAGACCGCGGATCCCGCGGGCCCGGAAGTCGTTCGGATGCCCGAGATCACCGCGATTCAGCCGTCCAACCCGCCCGAAGCCGCGCCACCGGTCAACGGCACTGCAACGCCTGCGCCGAGCCCGGCAGCCGATCCTGCGCTGCACACCGCGACCTTCGATATCTGGTCCGCGACGGCGCTCGCCGCGGTCGGCTCCAATCCGCCGACGCCGTCGTTCACCCCGTCCCGAGTCCGCTACGACGTCACCAACGATTCGCGCGCCGCGCGGCTGCAGGACGCGCTGGGTGCGGTGTCCTGGAGCGCACTGAACCCGCAGGCGAACGGCCCGCGCGCCCTGTTGCTCGTCCCGCCGCAGCAGTGGGGTGCGAACCGGGACGAGGCGACTGCGCTGCTACGTCAGGTCGACCTGCTGTTGCGCGCCAACCTGGCCACCGCTCGCCCGTTTCCCGACCTGGTGACGCTGCCGCCGGACCCGCAGCCCTACGAGCTGAACTACCTTGCACAGGCCGCGCAGGACGCGGTGCCGGGCCGGTTCGTGCTTCCGGTGCGCGACCAGGGCCGCCGGATCACCGAGATGATGCGTGCGCTGGTCGACGTACCGGAGGCCGAGCCGACCTCGCACGACTTCCTGACCCCGTTGCGAGACGACCTGATCCGCGTACTGAGCCTGTCGGATCGGCGCGCGGGTGACGCCGGGCAACCGGACACGTTCGCCCAGCGAAGGCTGGACCAGACCACCCGGACGATGGACAGCCTGTACCGTTCGGTCACCGTGCTTCCGCCGGGCGGGGTATATACGCTCGCGTCCGAGCAGAGTCCGTTGCTGCTGGTCGCGCGCAATGATCTGCCGGTGGCCATCCGGGTCCGGTTCCGGATCGAGGCCCCTGCGGAGACGAAGATCACGGACCCTGGCGAGCAGCAGCTCCCGGCGAAAGGGACGCGCTCGTTTCAGGTTCCGACCGAGGTCAGCGACAGCCGCAACCTGGTCATTCCCATCTCGCTGACCTCGCCCGAGGGGATCCCACTCGGTAATCCCACACAGGTCTCGGTGCGTTCGAACGCCTATGGCCAGGCTTTGGCGATAATTACCGCATGCGCAGGACTCCTGCTGTTCTTCCTGGCCGGCCGCCGTTTGTGGCGCAGGTTCCGCGGGCAGCCCGATCCGGCGGACGAGGGCTTCGACCCCGGCACCCGGCGGCGGGTCAACCGCTACCGCCGCGCACGGAGACGGGTTCTGCGAGAGCAGGAGCAGCATCAGGAGGCACGGTGAGCGAACCCGCACCGACGGGCCCTCGCAAACCGCTTTCACCTGCGTTGATGTGGTCTGCAGCAGTGTCGTATGGCACGGTGGAGGTCAATCACGGTGTTCCCGTGCCGACACGGACCGGAGGGCGGCGATGGGCAGAGAGTTCGCCGGTCACGGCGTCGGCAAGACGCGGCTCACCGCACCGATGGGGATGCGGATATCCCGGCGGGTACAGGAGGCATGATGAGCGACGATGACATATCGGCTCATCGGCCTGTACCAGGCGATCGGCGGGACGGGCCGCCGTCCCGCCGGGCGCCGGTCGCGCCATGGGAACGCCGGCCGCCTATGCCTCAGGCCGAGGCCGAGGAGCCGAACGTGAACGTCGGCCCCTACAGCGACCAGATGCCGCGGGTACCGCAGATCAGTCATCCTTCGGCCCCACCACAGCAACCGAGGCCCGGCCAGCGCATTCCGCCACCGCAGCAGCAACCGAGACCCCAGCGGCCGCCGATGCCGCCCCAGCGGCCCGGTCCTGTACAGCACCCTGGCCAGCGGCAGTATCCGCCCGGACCACAGGGCCCCGCACAGCCGCGCTCGGTGCCGCCCCGTCCGGGGCCGGGACAGTCCGGTGCACTACCCATCGGACCCAGGCCCGCGCAATCCAGCCCGCCGCCCGCCGCCGTACCGAGGCCGGGGCACTCGGGCCCATCCCCGGCGCCCCCGCGTCCACCGCAGTCAGGTCCGATTCCGGCGCCCCCGCGTCCACCGCAGTCAGGTCCGATTCCGGCGCCCCCGCGTCCACCGCAGTCAGGTCCGATTCCGGCGACCCCGCGTCCACCGCAGTCGGGTCCGATTCCGGCCGCAGCGCCGGAGTCCGGCCGTGTGCCACCGCCGCGGTATGCCCCTGCGCAGCCGTACCCTCAGCCACAGCGTCCGCCCGCTCCGGTCCGACGCGAGCCCGTCTCGCCACAGCGGCTCCGGACCCAGGAGTGGCCCGCTGCCACCGGGACCGTGGAGAAGCCCGCCGAGTCGAAGCAGACTTCGAGCTCCCGGTTGCTCAGCGACTCGGGATCGATCGCCTTCGCGACGCTGATCAGCCGCATCACCGGGTTCGGTAAGCAGCTGCTGCTGCTGACCGTGCTCGGCCCAGCCATCGCGAGTGCGTTCACCGTTGCCAGCCAGATCCCGAACATGATCGCGGAGCTGGTGCTCGGGGCGGTGCTCACCGCGATTGTCGTGCCGACCCTGGTGCGAGCCGAGCAGGAGGACCCCGATCGGGGGGAGGCCTTCGTGCGGCGCCTGGTGACCGCCGCCTTCGTGGTCCTTGCCACGGCGGCGCTTTTGGCGACCGCGGCGGCACCGCTGCTGACCACGCACGTCTTCCTCTCCGACGACGGCAAGGTGAACACCGGCCTCACCACCGCGCTGGCTTTCCTGCTGCTGCCCGCGATCCTGTTCTACGGAATGTCGGCGCTGCTCACGGCCATACTCAACACACGACAGATGTTCAAGCCCGGCGCGTGGGCTCCGGTGCTGAACAATCTGGTCGTCCTGACCGTGCTCGGCCTGTACGTGCTGATGCCCGGCGAGATCACGCTGGATCCGGTCCGGATGAGTGACCCGAAGCTGCTGGTGCTCGGCGTCGGCGTCACAGTCGGTGTGGTGGTGCAGGCGGTCAGCCTGGTGCCGGCGATCCGCAGGGCGGGCATCGACCTGCGCCCGCTGTGGGGGATCGACGCGCGGCTCAAACAGTTCGGCGGCATGGGTGCTGCCATCATCCTGTACGTCCTGATCAGCCAGTCTGGCTTCATCTTCGCCACCCGCATCTCCTCGCATGCCGACGCGGCGGGTCCGGCGATCTACAACAACGCCTGGCTGCTGCTGCAACTGCCCTACGGCGTGCTCGGTGTCACGGTGCTCACGGCGATCATGCCGCGGCTGAGCCGCAACGCCGCGGCCGATGACACACCCGCGGTCGTCGACGACCTCTCTGCCGCGACCCGATTGACCATGATCGCGCTGGTCCCGGTGGTCACGTTCCTCACGCTGGCCGGTCCGCAGGTCGGCCAGGCACTGTACGGATACGGCAACTTCGGCGGCTCCGATGCCGAGCGTCTCGGCCTCGCGGTCAGCTGGTCGGCGTTCGCGCTGATTCCGTATTCACTCGTGCTGATCCACCTGCGCGTGTTCTATGCGAGGGAGCAGGCGTGGATTCCGACCTGGATCATCCTGGGCATCACCGCCGCGAAGATCGTCTTCTCGGCGCTTGCCCCGGTCGTCACCGATGCCGAGCATGTGGTGATCGCGCTGGGTGTTGCGAACGGCCTCGGCTTCGCGGTCGGCGCCGTGGTCGGCGGCTATCTGTTGCACCGCAGTCTCGGCGATCTCAGGATGGCCAACGTCGGCCGCACGGTGACACGTGTCGTACTCGCGTCACTCGCGGGTGGGGCGGTGATGTGGATAGTGGACCGGGTACTCGGCCTGGATCGACTGTCCGCATCCTTCGGTGGGCCCGGTTCGCTGGTCCGGGTGGCGATCACCGCGATCGTCATGTTGACGGTGGCCTTCGGCCTGATGCGACTCGCCGGTATTCCGGAAATCGTCGCCATCACCGTAGCCATCTCGCGGCGGCTCGGCTGGACCCCACCCGCACCGGATCTCGATCTGGAGAGCCCGGTCGAAGATCCCTATGTCACGCAGGTGCTCCGCAGGCCCGACCCGTATCTGGCCTACCCCCGCTTCGACGCGTACATGGATGCCCAGACCATGGTGCTGCCGGTGATCAGAGCCGACGCCGTTGACATCACCGGTGTGGGTGAGTTCCCGTACCCTGTTCGGCAGAGAAGCACAAGTGGCGAATTCGCCGAAACCGCGACATATCAGGGCGAAGGAGGACCGAGGGTGAGCGACGACGCGGTGGGCGGCGTCCCAGCCGCCGATTCTTCTGCGACCACGGCCGGCGGACTGTATACCGATGTTCCGCCGACCGCGGGGGAGCCGTTGGATCCCGCGTACGCGAACAAGGCGTCCGGGACGGCTCCGCCCGATCAGGACGCGGCGAGACCCCAGGACGGCCATATGCCGCCGCGCGATCCGATGTACGACACCGGGATGATCCCGATCGGGTCGCCGGAAATGCCGCCGATGGGTGGCGAGAACCTGGGCGCACGGCGAGTTCCGCGCGGCCCCAAGCTGATCCCTGGCGCCTCGGTGGCCGGTGGCCGTTACCGGCTGCTGGCCGACCATGGTGGCGCGCGCGGCCTGAGGTTCTGGCAGGCGCTCGACATCAAGCTCGACCGCGAGGTCGCGCTGACGTTCGTCGACGCCGACCAGAAGGCCACCGACAACTCCGGCCACGACGGCCCGCAGGCGATCCTGTCTCGCACGCTGCGACTCGGCCGGATCAACTCGCCCGGCCTCGCCCGTGTGCTCGATGTCGTCCGCGGCAGCTCCGGCGGCATCGTGGTGGCCGAGTGGACGCCGGGACGTTCGCTGCGCGAGATGGCGGAAACGGTGCCCTCGCCGATCGGCGCGGCGCGCGCGATCCGTGCTCTCGCCTCCGCCGCCGAGCTGGCACACCGAGGCGGCGGATCACTGTCCATCGATCACCCTGATCGGGTGCGCATCAGCGCGTCCGGCGACGCGGTGCTCGCCTTCCCCGGCACGCTGTCCGACTCGGATGCCCAGTCGGACGTGCGCGGTCTCGGCGCGATGCTCTACGCGCTGATCACCGCGCGTTGGCCGATCCGCTTCGGCGGGGTCTCCGGCACCGCGGCGACGATCGGCGGATTGCACCTCGCCGATCTCGGCCCGGACGGCACCCCGGTCGAGCCGAGGCAGATCCGTCCCGAAGTGCCGTTCGAGATTTCCGCGGTCGCCGTGCGATCGCTGGAGTCGAACAAGGGCGTGCGCACCGCCGCCACGGTGCAGCACGTGCTCGAGCAGGCGTCGGTGGTCGACCAGAAGACCGATTTCATCCCGGTACTGCGACTGGGCCAGCGCGCACCCGCGCGCACCGACGACTCGCTCGCCGATCCGGAACTGCTTGCGGCGGAGCGGGAACGGTCTCAGCGCATGATGTGGATCATGGTCGGCCTCGGCATCCTCGCCGCACTTGTTGTCGGCATTGTCATCTGGTGGATGGTCAGCGTGTTCGCGCCCGGCGCGTCGGACGCGCCGCTGAACGAACAGCGCAACATCGGTCTCACGACGAACAGCCAGCCCGCACCGACACCGGCAGCCGCGGGGCCGAACATCGCGCCCAGCGGCATCCCGGTGCCGGTGACCGGCGTATCTGTGTTCTCCCCGGAGGGCACCCCCGATGGCGTCGCCCGCGTCCAAGCGGTGCTGGACAACGATCCTGGCACCGAGTGGCGCACGGATCAGTACTTTCAGCAGTTCCCGGCCCTCAAGAAGGGGGTCGGTCTGCTGGCGACACTACCCAGCCCTACCAAACTGACGAACGTCTCGATCAACTCGCCCAGCTCCGGCACCTCGGTGGAGGTCCGCACCTCGCCTACCGGCTCACCGACCCTGGATCAGACCCAGCTGATCGGCTCCGCCCGCCTGGGCGACGGCGTCACCGACATCCCGGTGCACGCCGACCAAGCTGCCCGTTACGTGCTCGTCTGGATCACCGGACTGGGAAACTCCGGAGGTCAGTTCCAAACCGCCATCACCGATATTCGTTTCGACGCCGCGCCTTAGCCCGGCCTACGCAGGACTTCTGCCGCACGCATCGTTCGTGCAGGCCATTCGCTCGCGCGCCGCGTGTCGCGCACTTCATCATCCTCAGCCCGATCGGTTTGGTTGCTGCCAAATCGTTACGGACGATATGATCTTCTCGCGTTCTCAGCAGGGGAGCTTCCCGGGTTCTGATCTCTCGTTCCTGGATGCTGCGAAATTTCGGCGATGGTCTACCGTGCCCGTCGCTGCCCTGAGCGCTGTCCAAGGGGTTGGCATTGTCGTCCGAATTGAACGAGGAACTTCGCGGGGGGACGTCGCGGCCGGTCGCGCACCGCGAACGCCCGTTGTTCGTACCCGACGAATGCTCTGATATCGAACTGCTGCAGGCGCATGTGCGCGGTCAGCAGCACGCGTTCGCGGAACTGCTGCGCAGGCACAACGACCATCTTTGGCAGACCGCCCTGCGCACGTCCTATACCCGGGAAGACGCGGCCGACTCGCTACAGGACGCGCTGCTGTCCGCCCACCGAAGGGCGGCCTCGTTCCGCGCCGAGGCCGAGGTGCGCAGCTGGCTGCACGCGATCGTGGTGAACGCCTGTCTGGACCGGATCCGGCGCAACAAGACCAGGCGCGCGTTCTCGTTCACACCCGAGACCATGCCCGAACCCAGCGATGACCGCGACGAGATGGCCGAGTTGGAGATGTCCATGATCATCGATCACGCGCTGTTCTCGTTGCCGCCGGATCAGCGCACCGCGCTGGTGGCGATCGATCTGGAGGGGTATAGCGTATCCGAGGCGGCCACGATGCTCGGTGTGCCCGAGGGGACGATCAAGAGCCGGTGCGCCAGGGCGCGGCAGCGTTTGAAGGAGCGGTTGGAATTTCTGCGTGATCCGGGGAACCGGAGGTAGCTGAGATGCGTCATTAATAGTGACGAACCACTGAACGATGTCCATGAAGTCCCCGTCGTCGAGGGATCACCGCGATGTCAGATCCAAACAACGGAGGTGCGATGGCGACCCGGTCCGTGCCGCAACCTCCGTTCCCGACCGACCTGCTCGCCGACCTGCATGCCGGCAATGTGACGCCGGAGCAGCGCGAGCAGCTGTGGCCAGTGGTGTCGCGCGATCCGGAGGCGCTACGTTTCCTGCGCTCGCTCGACGATGTCACCGCCGAACTGCGCGCTCTCGGCCGCGACGAGCGCATCATCCACGCAATGCCCGCGGACGTGGCCGCGCGGCTCGCGCGGGTCGTCGACGAGTTGGACCTGTCCGAGCCGCCTGCCGAGCCAGCGGCCGCGATCCACCGGCTGTCGTCCGATTCCGATGCCGAATTCGACGGCGAGTCAATGGTTTCCCAATCCGTTCCCACAGCGCCCGTCTCGCTCGACGAGCGACGCCGCGGCAGGCTGCGCTGGCTCGCCGCGGCGGCCGCGATCGCAATGGTGGCGTGCGCGGGAGTTGCCGTGACGACGCTGCGCGGCGACGACGCCGCGCCCACCGCCCAGCCGACCCGACAGCCGACCGCAAGCAAAAATGACGAACTAGCCGACGACCTCACCGCCACCGCCGCGCTCAGTGCGCTGGGCCGCCACGACATCTCCGGCTCGCTCGCGAGGCCGGGAGCGCTCGACCGCTGCGTCCACGCGAACGGACTCGACCGTGCGGTGCTCGGCTCGACCGACATCAGATTCCAGGGCCGCGACGCGGTTCTCATTCTGCTCACCGGCCCGCGCCCGCCCAAGATCACCGCTCTGGTCGTCGGGACCGGTTGCCGCACAGAAGATCCTCAGCGCAGGGCGCTGCAGGACATCGGCTGACACTGCGATGTCGGCCACGCTTGTGGTGTGACCCGGTCAACGTGGGAACAACAGCCATTACCCTGTTGTTGACCGCTACGTCCACCGATTCTCCCCGGAAGGCCCCATGAGCACGCCAGTTTCCGACCTGATCATTGTCGGCTCCGGCCCCGCCGGCTACACGGCTGCCGTGTACGCGGCCCGCGCGGAGCTCCAGCCGCTGCTGTTCGAGGGAACCCAGTTCGGCGGCGCACTGATGACCACCACCGAAGTGGAGAACTTCCCGGGCTTCCGTGACGGCATCATGGGTCCGGATCTTATGGACGAGATGCGCGAGCAGGCCAAGCGGTTCGGTACCGACATCCGCACCGAGGACGTGGATGCCATCGATCTCAGCGGTCCGATCAAGAAGGTCACCATCGGCGATCAGACCTATCAGGCGCACGCCGTTATCCTCGCCATGGGCTCGGCCGCGCGCTACTTGAACGTGCCCGGTGAGCAGCGGCTGCTCGGCCGCGGTGTCAGCGCTTGCGCCACCTGCGACGGCTTCTTCTTCAAGGGACAGGACATCGTCGTGGTCGGCGGTGGCGACTCGGCGATGGAAGAGGCTATCTTCCTGACCAAGTTCGCCTCCAGCGTCACCATCGTGCACCGCCGTGAGGAGTTCCGTGCCTCCCGCATCATGTTGGAGCGGGCGAAGGCGAACGAGAAGATCAAGTTCGTGCTGAACGCCGAGGTGGTCGAGGTGCACGGCGAGAACAGCGTCACTCACCTGACCCTGCGCGACACCCGCACCGGCGAGACCTCCGAACTGGCCGCGACCGGCCTGTTCGTCGCGATCGGCCACGATCCGCGTAGCGAGTTGGTCCAGGGCCAGGTCGCGCTGGACGACGAGGGCTACGTGCAGGTGCTGCACCCGTCGACCGCCACCGATGTCCCCGGCGTGTTTGCTGTCGGCGATCTCGTCGACCACACCTACCGCCAGGCGATCACCGCCGCGGGGACCGGCTGCCGCGCGGCCATCGATGCCGAGCGCTGGCTCGCCGAACAAGGCGACATCACCTCGAACCGCCTCGAGAATGTGGGCGACTCGGTTTCCGTCCCCGCCAACTGAGCTTCTGTCCCGTTTCACTGCAAGGAGAGAAAATCCATGGCCGAGTCTGCCAAGACGGTCACCGTCACCGACGCGTCCTTCGCCGACGACGTGCTGCTCAGCGAGAAGCCAGTCCTTGTCGACTTCTGGGCCGACTGGTGCGGACCGTGCAAAATGGTCGCACCCGTCCTGGAGGAGATCGCCGGCACACATGCGGACAAGCTGACTATTGCGAAACTGGACGTGGATGCCAACCCCGGCACCGCCCGCGATTATCAGATCCTTTCGCTGCCTACTATGATGCTTTTCCGCGGCGGTAAGCCGGTCAAGCAGATCGTCGGAGCGAAGGGCAAAGCCGCCCTTCTGCGGGAACTCGAAGGCGTCATCTGACGACGCGGTACGACGACGCGCCGTAGGATGCCTGGACGCGGGATTGCCGAAATCCGGCCCAGGTTTGAGACAATCGACCGACGCTCCGGTCGTGCGAAGGTGTATGCCATCGCATGAGTGGGTACCCGCGGGTTGACGGAAGGAAAGGGCTCTCACGCATGCACCGACTTCGTCACGGCGATACCGGTCCAGCCGTAGCAGAGGTTCGGAGCACGCTGGCAAGCCTCGGGTTCCTACACGCCCATGTCGGTACGGGTCGCGCGGGCGCGCGCGAGTACTGGATGGACACCGACGCCATCTTCGACCATCACCTCGACTCTGCGGTGCGCGCGTTCCAGCAGCACCGCGGGCTCTTGGTCGACGGCGTAGTCGGCCCCGCGACGTACCGTGCACTGAAGGAGGCGTCCTACCGGCTCGGCGCGCGGACGCTGATCTACCAACTCTCCGCGCCGCTGTACGGCGACGACGTGGCCACCCTGCAGCGCAGGCTGCAGGACCTCGGCTTCTACGTCCACCGCGTGGACGGCTACTTCGGTCCGCACACCCATGACGCGCTCACTGCCTTCCAACGCGAGATCGGGCTGGCCGCCGACGGCATCTGCGGCCCCGACACGCTGCGCTCGCTCGACCTGCTCGGCGCAAGGGTCACCGGCGGCAACCCACACCGGATCGCCGAGGAAGAGGTGGTACACCGCGCGGGTCCGCAGCTCACCGGCAAACGGATCGTCATCGATCCGGGCCTCGGCGGACCGGACAAGGGCTATGCGGTGCCCACCGAGTACGGCGATGTCTACGAGTCGGAAGTCCTGTGGGACTTGGCAAGTCGCCTGGAGGGCCGGATGGCGGCGACCGGGATGGAGACCTTCCTGTCCCGGCCGTGGGGCACCAACCCGACCGACGCCGAACGCGCCGACACATCGAACGCCTTCGACGCCGATCTCATGATCTCGCTCCGTTGCGCCGTCAACCCGAGTCCGCTGGCCAACGGCGTTGCCGGATTCTACTTCGGTAACTCGCACGGCTCGGTGTCGATGATCGGCCAGGTGCTGGCAGGCTTCATCCAGCGCGAGGTCGTGGCGCGAACCTCGTTGCAGGACTGCCGAACTCATGCGCGAACCTGGGATCTGCTGCGACTCACCAAGATGCCGACCGTCCAGGTCGATATCGGTTACCTGACAAACCCGTACGACGCCTCGGTGCTCACCAACCCGCGTATGCGCGACGTGATCGCGGAAGCCATCCTGATCTCGGTGAAGCGGCTGTACCTGCTCGGTCAGGACGACCAGCCCACCGGCACTTATACTTTCGCGGAGCTACTGGCCGAGGAGCTTGCCGCGGCGGATCGGATGTAGTCGGTCCGCAGCTGAAATTCGATGCGCCCCTTGCTGACCCGAGATGGCAAGGGGCGCTTCGTATTTCAGCTCGGTTCAGCGTGCTCCGACGCGGGTCGGAGCCGCCATCGAGGCGGCGGCAAGCAGCTGGTCCAACGCCCGTTCCACGTCTTCCTTCCAGCCGTGATCGGAATCGAGCTCCAACCGCAGCCGCGGGAACCTGTGGTGGGGGGCGACCACCTCGAAGCCGACGTCCTCCAAGAAGTCGGCGTCGACCATGCAAGTCTCGGGCGAGCATTCAATCATTGCGCCCGGCACTTCTGCGCCCTTGATCGGTGCGATGATCCGCTCCATCAGGGTCATCGAGCCGAGACGCTCCGACAGCGCCCGCGCCGGTGGGTCGGTGCGAATGCCGAACGCCTCCAGCGCGCGGACGCCGCGGCGCACCAGATCGGCCACTACGGCCTGGATCAGCCGATGGGCGATGTCGGCATCCCGATAAGGGAATTCGGCCCGCAGCGTGGTCAGCAGGACCGCGTCCGGGCTCACCGGAGATGTGGGGAAGAGGGTGGCCCGCGGCACGGCGCTCGGCGGCGCATACAGGGCACAGCCGGCGATGTTGCCGTCGACATTCGCCACCTGCCCGCATGAGCCCCACTCCAGCATCACCGTCGACAGCCAGGCTTCCTTCTCGAAGACCGGATCGCTGAAGTTGCGCGAGTCCTCGGCCACGGCGGGATCTATCTCCCAAAACACACAGCGCCGCGCATGCGCGGGGAGCTTCTCCAGTCCGCCGAGGGTTAGTGCTGTGACGCTGGTCGACACCGCTCTGCTCAGCCTCCAGCTGTCCGATTCATCCACGCTCATGCCGCATCAATGGTTGCTCGCCAGCAAGAATAAGCGATCAAGGAGAACCCGCCTCATTCCATATCGCTGTGCTGTTGGTCGGAGAACTTGTGGTGTTCTGCCGGGGAGCCGTACAACGCCCCGCGACCCGCGCGAACCCATGCCGTCACAGTGACGTTTCGACCGCAGGTCCGCACCTACCGGAATCACAAGCTACTTTTTGTCACTTCTGTTACACGGTGGGAGTGTTCTGCTCCATCAGGGCGACGATGCGCTCGAGGTCTTCGACCGATCCGAACTCGACGACGATCTTGCCCTTGCGCTTGCCCAGACTCACGGTGACCCGGGTGTCGAATGAACCCGACAACCGTTCCGCCACGTCTTGCAGACCGGGCATGTGAATCGGTTTCCGCTGCGGAGCAGGGGAGGGCGTTGTGGCGTCCGGGTCCCGGTTCGCCAACGTGACAGCTTCCTCCGTGGCCCGAACCGAGAGGCCCTCGGCGACGATGCGGGCGGCGAGCACCTCTTGAGCATCCGCACCCGCCTCGAGACCGAGTATTGCCCGCGCGTGCCCAGCGGACAGCACGCCGGCTGCGACCCGGCGCTGCACCGGGATAGGCAGCCTCAGCAGACGGATCATATTTGTCACCACGGGGCGGGAACGACCGAGCCGTGCCGCCAATTCCTCGTGCGTAACGTCGAATTCCTCCAGCAGCTGCTGGTAGGCCGCCGCCTCTTCCAGCGGATTCAGCTGTACCCGGTGAATGTTCTCCAGCAGGGCGTCGCGGAGCATCGAGTCGTCCGCAGTCTCCCGGACGATCGCGGGGATGGTTGCGAGACCGGCCTCCTGGCAGGCCCTCCAGCGACGCTCGCCCATGACGAGCTGATAGCGGTCGGCGCCTGGTGCGACCCTGCGCACCACGATCGGCTGCATCAGACCGAACTCGCGGATCGAATGCACCAGCTCGGATAGTGCGTCTTCTTCGAAGACCGTGCGCGGCTGCCTGGGGTTCGGCTCGATCTGATCCGGTGGAATCTCTCGGTAGATCGCGCCGCCGGCCGTGAGTTCGGCGTTGTCATCGGTGGGGTCGGGAACCCGGTGCAGGTAGGTCGAGGCGGGCTGCGGCCCGATCGGATCGAGACCGATGACGCTTGCAGCGGCGCTGCTGAGGCCCGGCGTGGCCGCCGGTGCCGTCGGGATCAGCGCGGCGAGACCGCGCCCTAGCCCACCCTTCTTCGCCTGACTCATCGGTCTATCGACCCCTTCCTCGTTCCGCCACCAAACCGGACTTGCCGAGCATCAGATCGGCGCACCGAGTCACTCCACCGACTTCGTCGCGGCGCCAAGCACTATCGCGCGGGCCGCGATCTCGCGACCGGCATCCAGGTAGCTCATCGCGCCCCGGGAGCCTGGATCATAATCGAGCACCGTCATGCCATAGCCCGGCGCCTCCGAAACCTTCACGCTGCGTGGAATCACCGAGCGCAGCACCACGTCGCCGAAGTGCCCGCGAACTTCCTCAGCGACCTGGTCCGCCAGCTTGGTCCGACCGTCGTACATCGTCAGGATCACGGTCGACACATGAAGTTCCGGATTCAGATGGGCCTGCACCAGACCGATGTTGCGCAGGAGCTGACCGACGCCTTCCAGCGCGTAGTACTCGCACTGGATCGGGATCAGTACCTCCTTAGCCGCGACCATCGCGTTGACCGTCAGCAGACCCAGTGAGGGCGGGCAGTCGATCATCACGTAGTCGATGCCGTACCCGGCGATGTTCGCCTCTTGGATAGCGGCCTTCAGTCGCCCCTCCCTGGCCACCATCGACACGAGTTCGATTTCGGCGCCCGCCAGATCGATGGTCGCGGGAATGCACAGGAGTCGTTCACTATGCGGGCTCTGCTGGATCGCGTCCTTGATGGAGACCTCGCCGATGAGGAGCTCGTAGCTAGAGGGGACGCCCGAGTGATGCTCGATACCGAGAGCGGTACTGGCGTTGCCCTGCGGGTCGAGATCGATCACGAGCACCGTCATACCCTGATGAGCCAGGGCGGCCGCCAGATTCACCGCGGTGGTCGTCTTCCCGACGCCGCCTTTCTGATTGGCGATCGTGATGATGCGTTGCTCGCGCGGTTTCGGCACTGTCACCTTTCCTGGATGGAGGACCTGACTTGCACGTTGAGCTTCGGCGGCTATCGGGGTCTCACTGGGGGAGATGTGCCCGAACGGTGTGCTTCCGAATGCTTCCGTGTCGAAATTGCTGGAGTCCAGCATCCCCGGCACGCGCGACGTCGTTTCCCGTGAAACATTCGCCGGACCGCTCGACATAGACAGCTCCTTACCCGAGAACTTCAGACGACGTGCACGCGCCAGGCGGGGACGGCGCCGTGTCTGTAACAGCCTTTGTCGGATCGAACATGATGCTCAACCGGGTTAGCGGCGCCCGATCGACCGAGCGGAGCCCTTGCCGATGTGACAACCAGATTCCTCCGTGGCATCTACGCTCACGCCCAACGCCCACTAGCTTGCCAGCACTGAGCGCGATAAGAAAGCTGAATCGCTGCGACGCGCAAAGGGACACGCAAAACAGCAGGATTCGAGTCTCGGTGTTCGCTGTTTCACATGAAACATAGGCGCCGCAAGAGCCTTCCAATGGGTTTGGCCCAGTGACTTTCCGTCCCAACGGTCATCCCCTGCGCCAGAGAATCATCGCGTCGACGGATCACAGGCTGGGTGGGCGGGACCTCAATGCGCCCGCAAACGATGGACGTCGGAACTGCCGCGCCCCAACGGCCCGAGCCTGGCGGAAGCGGTACTACGAGTGGGATCGAATCATGATGCGGGTATGCGGCGTTGGCGTCTGCATGATTCCAGGAGAGCTGTCCTCGCGGGACCGGCGTGGCGCCGCGGATCGGGCCGTCGGAACACGCGGCGGCGACCAGAAACACTGCTCCCCTCTCGAGCCGGGGATCACGGACCGCCACACGAAGTGGACACGGCGCCAGTTCGCGGCTATTCCGCAGGCGGCCCGGCTGATCCAGTCCCGATTGACCGTGGGAACGAGCTACGCCCGCGACGCGGGCTGGCACTGCCCGACAGAAGATTCATGCGCCGCACCTCTGGGCAGATGTTTCACGTGAATCCATTCGGCGCGAACTAGATACCTTCAATAGCGAGCCAACCGGTCCCGCTGCTCGGATCCAAATTTTCATACTGACGCGACCCGGAAACCCCGCGCTGGCTACAACTGGAGCCGCCTCGTCAGCCCTCCTGCCACGCAAATGCGACGGACTGGGCGCCGAAAGACTTGGCCCCGACGTTGATTCACGTGAAACATTGGCGAGCGACCACAGAACAGTTCGAAGCAGCTCCAGCTCTCGTCCGCTACCCCTTCCCACACAATCGGTCAGGAACTTGAAGATCCCCAGCTACATCAATCCGGAACGCTGTTGCAAACGAATGGACCGCGGCAATCAATTTTGCCGGAATATGGACGCGACCGGAGGCGGCGATGGCGGCCGGGGAACTACTCGGTGTAGAGACAGCAGCGCGCCCGGTCGGGGGAGTGATGAGGAGAATGCCTCGGATCCGCACCCTTTGTCCCGCGATCCGCCCCCTTCCGTCAGAGTGACGAAATAACGCCGCCCCCTTTAAGAGCATCCGTCAGACACCCGCGATCGACCATACTTCGCAGACCGGCACGAGCCGCCCGATGGATCGGCCCTCAGACGCACCCGTTGGGCGAACCGACTTCTCCTACTTGGCCTTCCGAGCCGCACGCATCGCTCGGCCACGCTCGTCCGTGCCACTACGGCTTGCGCCCTTCGCTCGGCGCTCGACCTTCCGCTCCGCCCGCCGCCGCGAGCTCCGCTCGGCACGGGGGAGCCGCTCGGCGCTGATCACCATCGTTGGTGTGGACACCAACCCCACTCCGCACTCGAGCACAATCGCGTTGCCCGCGCCGGCCCGAGCTAGTGCTTGTCCGTCGCGTTCGAGTTCCTCCGACGCGCTGGCGCCCTTGAGCGCGAGCATGTGTCCGTGGTCGCGGAGGAGAGGGAGCGACCACTGGGCCAGCTTCCCGAGGGGAGCGACCGCGCGCGACGTCACGACGTCAGCCCCGCCCGCCTCCTTCATCACGCCCGATTGTTCGGCACGGCCGCGCACCACGGTCATGTCCAGCCCGGCCGACTCGATGAACTCGCTCAGAAAGATCGTGCGGCGCAGCAGCGGCTCGACCAAGGTGATCCGGAGGTCTGGTCGCGCGATCGCGAGCGGGATGCCAGGCAGCCCGGCGCCGCTGCCGATGTCGACCACGGACGCGCCCTCGGCGATCAGCTCGCCGAGCACCGCACAGTTGAGGATGTGTCGATCCCAGAGGCGCGGCACCTCACGGGGACCGATCAACCCGCGCTCGACACCGGCGGTCGCGAGCGCCGCGCAGTATCGCCGCGCGAGATCGAGTCGGTCGCCGAAGACGGTTGCCGCCGGCGCGGGTGGCTCCAGCTCTGTAGGCACCGCGGTGGTTCCACCAAGATCTCGTTCCACGTGAAACATCCTTCCGAACTCGAGTCGATCAGCGAGCGAGCAGCCGGGCGCCGGGCACGAATAAGGCCCCCGGTCCGAAGACCAGAGGCCCTATCCAACCACTACCCGTCCCCGCCGCGAAACATGACGCTCCTCGGGAAAGTCCGATATTCAGGAGGGAACGACCACCACATGACGGTTCGGCTCGACACCTTCGCTCTCGCTGCTGACACCATCTACCGCGGCCACCGCGTCGTGCACGATCTTGCGCTCGAACGGCGTCATCGGCGCCAGCGGCTCCGGCGCACCCGACTCCAGCACGCGCTGCGCCGCGGCCGCACCGAGCGCGCTCAGCTCCGACCGCCGCTTGGCACGCCACCCCGCCACGTCAAGCATCAACCGACTACGCACGCCCGTTGTCTGCTGCACGGCCAGGCGGGTCAGCTCCTGCAGGGCATCGAGCACCTCGCCGTTGCGGCCAACGAGCTTCGTCAGGTCGCGGCCGCCGTCAATACTCACGACGGCGCGGTCGCCTTCCACGTCGAGATCGATGTCGCCGTCGAAGTCGAGTACATCGAGCAACTGCTCGAGGTAGTCGCCCGCGATCTCGCCTTCTTCGATGAGTGCTTCCTCTGCATCGTTCACGACATCGCCGGTGTCCGTCTCGGCGTTCACCATCGTCGTCGCCACTGTGGCGTCCCCTCCGTCAGTCTCAATAGTCATTTGGTTTCCTTCATCTGCTCATCGCGCGCGCCGGGCACTCGCCGCCGGACGGTATTCGCGATCAAGGTTTGCTCAGCAAAAGCGGCGGACCGACCAGCCCGCCGATCATGTAGTCAGCGCCTGCGCTTCTGGTTCGGCCTGCCTCGGTTGCCTGACCGTTTCTGGCTGCTCGAACGGCGTTGAACCGCGGCCTGTTTCGTCGGCTTGGCGGTGCCGTTCGTGGACGGAGCAGCGTCGGCCGCCTCCGACGGCTCGGCATCCGTCGCGGGCGCCGGCTTCTTCTTCACGTTGACCGGCTTGGCGCCCGGCTTCGGAGCGTTTTGCGCGCGCTGCTCCAGCTTCGCCTGCTTCTTGGCTTCCTCTTCCTTCGCCATCCGACCGAAGACGAGGTGCTGCTGCCCATAGGTCCAGATGTTGTTGGAGACCCAGTACAGCAGGATCGCGATCGGCAGGAAGGGACCACCGACGAGCACGCCGAGCGGGAACACCCACAACGCGAGCTTGTTCATCATCGCGGCCTGAGGGTTGGCGGCAGCCTCAGGGGTCTGCCGCGCGACCGACGCACGCGCGTTGAAGTGGGTTGCCAGACCGGCGATGACCATCAGCGGGATGGCGACCAGCGCGATACTCAGCTTGGTCGGCACGCCGCCGTAGTTCGCGAACGCCTGCAGTTCGTTGACCGGCGTGGTGATGAACGCCGAGATCGGCGCGCCGAAGATACGGGCACTCAGGAAGGACTGAACGTCGGTGGTGCTGAAGACGTAGTTCGCGGTGTTCGCGTTCTGCTCGGGCGTCATGGCGAGCTGACCGAGACCGTGGCCGGTCCGGTTGAACGAGCGCAGCACGTGAAACAGCCCGAGAAAAACCGGGACCTGGGCGAGGATCGGCAAGCAGCCCATCAGCGGGTTGAAGCCGTTGTCCTTCTGCAGCTTCTGCATCTCGACCGCCATCTTCTGGCGATCGTTCTTGTACTTCTTCTGCAGCTCCTTGATCTGCGGCTGCAGCTCCTGCATCTGTTTTGTGGTGCGTACCTGCTTCACGAACGGCTTGTAGAGCACCAAGCGCAATGTGAACACCAGGAACACCACGGCCAGCGCCCAGGTGAGACCGTTGTCCGCGCCGAACGCGAACCCGAAGACCCGATGCCAGAACCAGAGGATCCAGGACACCGGGTAATAAATGAAGTCGAGCACGGCTCTATGCACTCCCGTCGTTCGTGTCGCCGATCACCGCGTGCGGCGATCCTTTACAAGCGTTCGGCCCCGACGGAGGCTCGGCGGGCAGGCTCGGTTCCTGCGGCGCCGCGTCGGTAGCTGCCTCGTCTGCCGGCTCGGTGCGAAGGGTGCTCCGCTTCCGCTCCGGGACGGGGTCCCACCCACCAGGGTGCCAGGGCGCGCATTTAGCCAAGCGCACGACCGTCAATCCGACCCCGATGAACAGGCCGCGGGTGCGAAGTGCGGTGACCGCGTACTCGCTGCAGGTCGGGGTGAATCGACACACCGGCATGCGGGTGGGAGAGATATAGGTCCGATACAGCTCGATCAGAAAGACCAGTGTGTTGACCGGCAGGCGGGCGATCTTCGCGGCCAGGCTCATGCCGGACCGCCTGAGACCGTGGCGCCTACGCCGAGCTTGCGTAGTGCGCCGTGAAGCTGGCGGAAGAGGTCATCCGATGACGCCGTCGCGGCGCCCGGCAGTGCCCGGATCACGACGTCCGTCCCGGCGGGCAGCTCGGCGATCACCTGGGCGCACATATGACGCAGGCGGCGGGCCACGCGGTGTCGAATCACCGCATTGCCCACCGCCTTGCTGACGATCAACCCGAATCGCGGCCCGCCTACGCGGACCAGCACATCGTTCGGGATCGGATCGTCGTGTCGTCTGTCAGCGCTCACGACTCCGTCATACCCGCGAACGAACGCATGCACGACCAGATCCCGCCTCCTGATTCGCTGGCCGCGGCGCACCGTCCGGGAGAAGTCGGCACGATGATGCAACCGATACGGCTCAGGCAACACCCGAGCGTCCGAGAGCGAGGATCAGGCAGTGAGTTCAGCGCGGCCCTTGCGGCGACGCGCCGAGACGATGGCGCGGCCCGCACGGGTGCGCATCCGGAGGCGGAAGCCGTGAACCCGCGCCCGACGACGGTTGTTCGGCTGGAACGTCCGCTTGCCCTTGGCCACGGTCAACACTCCTCGAGTAGGCGGGCACCAGGTAGTGCCCGAAGCTTGTCGGTGATACGTGTATTGCGCGAATGAATCGCAGGTCTGGTCATCATCGGCGCGCGTCGGTCCTGGCGCACAGTCGGTCGATCACGACCTAAACGCGGTCAGCACAAGACCGCCACCGCACCAAGGGGTGACTGTACGAGGGTACTGATCGGCTAGTGACGGGTCAAACTCGCCCCACCCGACCGGATCAGGCCGCTCGACCAGGCAGTATCCGGCACCGAAGAGTTCGCCGTCCTGGCGGTGACCGCGAGTTCGTCCAGGCCCCCTGGTCACAGCGCACTTCAACCACCACAGCACTTAGCCAGAAGATTGCTAGAGAACCGCTGGTCGTAGCGTCGCGGTCCACACGCGTGTGCGGGTTTCCCCGTTCCCCAAGGTTCTCCACATCTGTGGATAATTGTGTGGAAAGACCCCCGGAGTGGCATATTCGTAGGGCCGACGGTGCCACGCCGCCGCCCGGACGGGGGACCCGGGCGTCGTCCGAACCGGTTACGGATGTACGCAGGATCACGGGACCGACCTCGAGCACGGTCGCACCACATCCTCCCCGCGTGCCCCGGCCGTCTGCTCCTATCGACCTACTTCCGGGGAGGAAACTGCATGGACGACGAGCAGAACGTGCTGGCCACGGTGTGGCCCGAGGTTGTGACCGAGCTGACCACCGGCTCACCGGACGGTGCCATCCCGCCGGTGACCAGAGCACAGCAGGCCTGGCTGAAGCTGGTCAAGCCGCTGACCGTCGCACAGGGTTTCGCTCTGCTCTCGGTCCCCTCGTCGCTGGCTCAAGAGGCCATCGAACGCGATCTGCGCGAGCCCATCCTGCGCTCCCTCGCCCGCCGGCTCGGTCCCCAGGTGGAGGGACTCGGTGTCCGGATCGCCGCGCCGACTGCGCCGACCGCCGACCGGCAGAGCAGCAATCCCCGGCACGCCAGAATGACGAGCAGACCTGAACGCGCACGCGACACCGGCCGCAGCCCCGCCGGATACCCGAGGTCCGATTTTCCCGGCCGCGACGAGTACCCAGCACCCCGTTATGCACAGCCCGCAGACTTCGCACCTGCTCCGTCCTACAGCGACGGCTCCGACTATGCCGGCGCCGAGTACGGGCAGGAGTACGTGCCGCAGGAGGAGTACACCCAGCCGGAGTACTCCCATGCCGACTACCGGTCGCGCGGCGATTACTCGACGACAGCCGAGAGGCCCTCGGTATCGGCCCAGGACCCCGCCCCGCGGCGCGAAGCCGGACTTCCTCCGCGCCGTGAGCAGGCCATCCCGCCCGGGCAGGAGTCTTTGTTCAACCCTGACCCTGGTCCCGGCACGATGCGCGGTCCAGTCCGCGCCCCGGTGCGCGAAGCCACGGAGGCCGACGACACGGGACTGGCGCACGATCCAGTACGCGAGCCGGTGGGCGACAACCCCCACGGCGACCGTGACGACGAGCCTGTGGTGAACGTCCGAAATTCCTGGCCGACCTACTTCACCAAGTCGCAGGAGACCCCCGCGCCCGCGACCTCCTCGGCCAGTTTGAATGCGAAGTACACGTTCGAAACCTTCGTCATCGGTGCGTCCAACCGCTTCGCGCATGCCGCGGCCGTCGCAATCGCCGAGGCCCCCGCGCGCGCCTACAACCCCCTGTTCGTCTGGGGCGCCTCGGGACTCGGCAAGACGCACCTGCTGCACGCGGCAGGGCATTATGCCCAGCGTCTGTTTCCCGGCATGCGAGTGAAGTACGTCTCGACCGAAGAGTTCACCAACGACTTCATCAACAGCCTGCGCGACGACCGCAAGGTCGCGTTCAAGCGCCGATACCGGGAGACCGACATCCTGCTGGTCGACGACATCCAGTTCATCGAGGGCAAGGAAGGTATCCAAGAGGAGTTCTTCCACACCTTCAACACCTTGCACAACGCGAACAAGCAGATCGTCGTCTCCTCGGACCGTCCGCCCAAGCAGCTGGCCACCCTGGAGGAGCGGCTGCGGACGCGGTTCGAGTGGGGACTGATCACCGACGTGCAACCGCCCGAGCTGGAAACCCGGATCGCCATCCTGCGCAAGAAGGCGCGGATGGACCGGCTCGATGTGCCGCACGACGTGCTGGAGCTGATCGCCAGCCGGGTTGAGCGCAATATCCGCGAGCTCGAGGGCGCGCTGATTCGCGTGACCGCGTTCGCCTCGTTGAATGGTCAGCCGCTGGATCTGCCACTGGCCGAGGTGGTGCTGCGCGATCTGATGCCCGACACCGCGGCGCTGGAGATCAACGCAGCGACGATCATGGCCGTCACCGCCGAGTACTTCAACACCACTCTGGAGGAGCTCACCGGCCCGGGCAAGGCGCGGCCACTGGCTCAGGCCCGGCAGATCGCCATGTACCTGTGCCGTGAGCTGACGGATCTGTCGCTGCCGAAGATCGGTCAGGCGTTCGGCCGCGACCACACGACCGTGATGTACGCGGAGAAGAAAGTGCGCAAGGAGATGACCGAGCGACGTCGAGTCTACGACCAGGTGCAAGAACTCACAGCCCGGATCAAACAGCGCTCGCGCTGAGCTTCATACACAGCTGAGCACCGCCCCTGACCTGGGGCGGTGCTTTTTTGTGGGTTGTGGATTCCTCGAGGAATCCTTGTGGAGTCCTCGAGGAATCCACCGGTTTGTCCACCGATTCGCTCACAGGCCGGGAGGGCGTCTAAACCCGGCGACTCACAGGACGAATTCAACAGTTTCCACATCGATGGTTGTACACACCTGCTGACCAGCGTGGTGTCCGAATCGAGCCTTGTGGATTCCTCGAGGAATCCTTGTGGAGTCCTCGAGGAATCCTCGAGCTGTCCACGATTCCGTGCACACATGGAACAATCAGGCGAATCCGGTGGAACAACTCGAGGAGCGCTCGAGGATGAACGGGGGACAACCGGAGAACGTCCACAGATGCCTCACGTTCATCCTCGAGACACCCCACGGTCATCCCCACGGCACCACGCCCGCTGACCTGTGGATTCGGCCGCAGTCCACAGAATCCACAGCACCTATTACTACTTCAGTTCTTCTCATTAGAGATCTCTCTTCAAAACAGGGTGTGTGGAAAGTTGGTCGCACGACGCACGTTCGGGGCCGCTCCCGTTTTCTGCACAGAGGAGAACGCAGACCGATCTCCACACATCACTTCGTCCGCGACACCGATCAACCGACCGAGTCCCACAGACCGACGAGACACCGGATCGATTCGGAGCGCACTATGGCGCGACTCGAACGCCCTCTTCCCCGAACACTTGTCAGCGCTCACGGCACAGACAGCCGGTACCGCCGGAGGGTCGGGCTAGGTACACGTCTCACACGCGGGTACGGTTTGATGTCGGTCGCCTGTGCCAGACTTCGAAGGCGGCCGATCGGCAGAACCCTTTCGAGAACCGACACTGACGAGCCGACAACAGATCACGGAACCGGGAGAGGACAGATCGGGCCATGGAGCTTGCAGGCATGAAGTTTCGGGTCGCCCGAGAGGATTTCGCCGAGTCCGTCGCCTGGGTGGCGCGCAGCCTCCCGTCCCGGCCTCCCGTCCCGGTGCTCGGTGGTGTGCTGCTGGTCGCGAGCGAGGACGGTCTGACCGTCTCCGGCTTCGACTACGAGGTCTCCGCGCAGATGCGGGTGGCAGCCGAGGTCGCGGGGCCGGGCGAAGTGCTCGTTTCCGGCCGTCTGCTGGCCGACATCACCAAGGCGTTGTCCAACAAGCCCGTCGACGTCTCGTTGGACGGCACCCGCGTGCTGATCACCTGTGGCAGCGCGAAATTCTCCCTGCCCACGATGCCGGTCGAGGATTATCCCCAGCTTCCCGAAGTGCCGCAGCAGACCGGTGAACTGAGTGTGGATGTCTTCGCCGAGGCCGTCGGCCAGGTCGCCGTCGCCGCGGGCCGTGACGACACCCTCCCGATGCTCACGGGTATCCGGGTCGAGATCGAAGGTCAGCAAGTCGTCCTTGCGGCCACCGACCGGTTCCGCCTCGCGGTCCGGCACATCGAATGGCAGCCTGCCCGCGCCGATATCGAGACTGCGGTACTCATCCCGGCCAAGACGCTGTCCGAGGCCGCCAAGACCCTCGGACCGTCCGACGCCCCCGTGCAGTTGTCCCTGGGCACCGGAGCGGGATCGGACGGCCTGCTCGGCATCGTGAACGCGGGCCGTAGAACGACCACCCGCCTGCTCGACGCGGAATTCCCCAAGTTCCGCCAGCTGCTTCCGAAGGAACACACCTCGATCGCCACTCTCACGGTGGCCGCGCTGACCGAAGCCATCAAGCGCGTCGCGCTGGTCGCCGAGCGCGGCGCTCAAGTACGACTGGAGTTCTCCGGTGAGGGCTTGCTGTTGTCCGCGGGTGGTGACGATGCGGGTCGCGCCGAAGAGTGGCTGGAAGCAGATTTCCGCGGCGAATCGCTGACCATCGCGTTCAACCCCGGTTATCTCATCGATGGGCTCTCCGCGCTGCACGCCGACCGGGTCACCTTCGGCTTCACCACGCCGAGCAGGCCCGCGGTACTGCTGCCCGCTTCCGAAGAAGAGCCCGAGGTGCTCGACTCCGGTGCGTTCGCGGCGCTGGCCAGCCCGTACATCTATCTGCTGATGCCGGTCCGGCTCCCAGGCTGATCACCGGTGCGTGATCGGGTATCGTGCGGATCCGCATCATGTGATCCGGTGTGGATAATCGGCCGCACCGCTTCGAAACCGGCAGCGACCTCCTGGAATTCGGCGACGCCGGTGCACGCAAAATTTATCCACAGGTATTCCACAGGGGGTCGGTGCGCGGAAAGGCGGTCGACGCCGGTGCCGATGGTGTCCAGACCAGCAGAAAAGACTGCTCCGCCCCAGGTAAGGGCACGATAGCGGATGTTCATCCGGTCCCTGTCGCTGCGTGACTTCCGCTCATGGGAGCATGTGGAACTCGAATTATCCCCAGGTCGCACCGTCTTCTTGGGATCGAACGGCAACGGCAAGACCAACCTGCTGGAGGCGGTCGGCTACCTGGCCACGCTCGGCTCGCACCGTGTGTCCGCCGATGCCCCGTTGATACGGCTGGGCACCGAACGCGCCCGGGTCGGCGCGACGGTGGTCAACACCGGTCGCGAGTTGCGGATCGATATCGAACTGAACCAGGCCAGCGCCAATCGCGCACAGATCAATCGCTCACCGGTCCGCCGGACCCGCGAAATACTCGGCATCTTGCAGATGGTGCTGTTCGCCCCGGAGGACCTCGCGCTGGTGCGCGGCGATCCTGGCGAGCGCCGTCGCTTCATGGACGAGTTGTGCACAGCTCGGCTGCCCAGGTTGGCCGCGGTCCGTAGCGATTACGACCGTGTGCTGCGTCAGCGCTCCGCGTTGTTGAAATCCGCTGGGCGGCAAGCCCGGTCGAAGGCCGATCTGAGCACCCTCGACGTATGGGATGGGCATTTGGCCATCCACGCGTCGGTGCTGCTTGCGCAGCGGCTGCGCCTGGTGCACGACCTCGCTCCCTATCTCGCGCAGTGCTACGCCTCGATCGCTCCCGAATCGCGTCCCGCCTCGATCACATACCACAGCGCCGCGGTGCCGCCGGAGTTCCTTGATCCGGACAGGGAACCGCGGCCTGAGGACACCGAGGCGCTGGAGGCGATCATGTTGCGTCAACTCGCCGCAGCCAGGACCAAGGAACTCGAGCGCGGTGTGTGCCTGGTCGGCCCACATCGCGACGAGCTGGAGCTGACACTCGGGGATGCGCCCGCGAAGGGGTTCGCCAGTCACGGCGAATCATGGTCGTTCGCGCTGGCCCTGCGGCTCGGGTCGTTCGAACTGCTGCGCGCCACAGGAGCCGAACCGGTGCTGCTGCTCGACGACGTGTTCGCCGAACTCGACCACCGGCGCCGCACCGCACTGGCCGCGGTGGCCGCAGGGGCGGAGCAGGTGCTGATCACCGCTGCGGTGCCGGAGGACGTACCCGCCGAACTTGCCGCAGTGCCGTTGCGGGTCGAGACCACCGGGGGGCCCGACGGCCGGATCTCGCGTATCGCCGACTCGGCAGCGATCACGGAACTGCCGGAGGATTCCGCGGCCGGCGCCGAGCCGGATTCGTAGGTCCGCGTCCGTGGCTATCCCCAGCTGTGTCGGGTCGACGCTTCCCGACGCCGGAGCCGATGGTGGTGCTCGCAGCAGTTCCGCCGATACGCGATTCGCGCGGCCGTGCCGCGTCCGGCGGCGAGCTGCGCGGTCCACTACAGTGACCACTCGTCGGGACCACCGCCCCGCACGTGCGAACAGCCGAGTTCGATCAACCAATACCTGTGGAGAACTCAGCTCGACCGCCTCCGCTGAACCGGTGAGATCCGGTTCAGCAACAGTTGAGCGATCGACTGTTCTCGTCCGCAAATTCTCGATATGGGCGTCGAACAGGTCTTTTTTCCGCTTGTCCACCACTGGGCAACATGCGAATTCGCTCAGCTGGCAACATACGGCAAAAGTTGGGGACAACTCGGCCGAAACTGGGGATAAACGAGTGTCCGGGAAGGGAGAGGGGCGATGGGTGATACGCCCGACCAGCCCGGAGCCGCCGAGTCCGAAGGCAAGGAACCTGAGCTGCGCGGCATTGATCTGGCGCGCCGCGCGCTGGAGGAAGCCCGCGCCGCGGCGCGGGCCAGCGGCAAGGCTGTCGGCCAGGGGCGTTCCTCTCCGCAGCGCAGGCTCCGTTCCGGCGCCCGCAGACGCACCGGGTGGTCCGGCGCGCGGCCGGACGATCGCGATCCCCAGCTGCTGTCCAAGCTGACGGGGTCCATCGCGAAGAGCCGCGGCTGGTCTAACAAGGTCGCCGAGGGTACGGTGTTCGGCCGCTGGTCGGGCGTCGTCGGCGAGGACATCGCCGCGCACGCAACACCGGTCACCCTGAAGGACGGCGTACTGAGCATCGCCGCCGAGTCGACCGCGTGGGCGACCCAGCTTCGCATGCTCCAGGCCCAGATCCTGGCGAAGATCAATGTCGCCGTCGGTCAGGGTGTGGTGACATCGCTGAAGATCTCCGGTCCGGCCGCGCCGAGCTGGCGCAAGGGTGACCGGCACATCAAAGGTCGCGGGCCGCGCGACACCTACGGGTGAGCAGGCTGGCCAATATCTGATACCCGGTGTTACGTTCATGAGACATGGGCGTTTCACGTGGAACGCCTCGGCCCGATGTCGCGCCCGGAGGCTCCAACGTCGGATCGAAAGCGTCCGGGCAGAAGGGGCTTCGATGGCAACCACCGCCGCCGGTCCGTTTTCCGCGTCCGCGACGCGCACCGTTCGCCGCGACGAGGTCGAGCTCGCCGTGTACGAATGCGGCAATCCCGAGGGGGCGCCGGTCCTGCTCGTCCATGGCTGGCCCGATACTCATCTGCTGTGGAACCGTGTCGCCGCGCTGCTCGCCGGCCGTCTTCGTGTGATCGCTTTCGACAACCGCGGCGCGGGCGATAGTTCGGTACCCGCGGATGTCGCCGCCTACCGCATCGAGGAGCTCGCGGCCGACGTCCGTGCGGTGATCGACGCTGTTGCGCCGGGCGAGCGGGTGCACGTCCTCGGCCACGACTGGGGTTCGGTAATCGGCTGGGAGTTGGTCTCCGCTTCGGACGCCGCGTCCGTGATCGCGTCGTTCACCTCGGTGTCCGGTCCCAACCTCGACTTCCTCGGTGCCTACCTGCGCGGCCCCTTCTCCCTGGCACGGCTGCGCGGCTCACTGTCACAAGCGATCGCCTCGGCATACACCGTCGCCTTCCAGATTCCCGGCTTGCCGAATCCGCTGCTGCGGCTGCTGTCCAACCGCTGGCCTCGCTTCCTCGCCTTCTTCGACGGCCTGAACCCCGAACTGGTGGAGACGGCCCCTACGCTGCGCGCCGACATGATCAACAACCTGAAGCTCTACCGCGCGAACATCCGGCCCCACCTGCGCAATCCGCGGCCGCGTCGGATCGACGTGCCCGTGCAGGTGATCGTCTCGACCGGCGACCGCGCGGTGCGGCCGGTGGTGAATGCCGAGGCCGACCGGTGGGTGACGAACCTGATCCGGTCCGAGATCCCGGCGCGGCACTGGTCGCCGATCTCACATCCGGCCGACCTGGCTCGCCGCACCGCTGCCTTCGTCGACCGGATCGGCGCCGACCGTGAACCACCGGTCTGAAGCGGCTAACGCGCCACGCATCTCTCAGCCGACGTCTGATGGATCAAAACCGCCGGAAGGCGGAACCGAGTCGTGGTAATCCGATTTCTCGCATCCACGGAGCTGCCAGGGGTGTCGGAGGTGCGTTGTAAGTTGGGTGTACCAGTAGGATGGTGGCGTAACTAGCGGCGATACCTTCGGCGCGTTCGGCACAAGCCCGCGTGGACCCGTAATTCTCGAGCAGACATGACCAGGGCCCCACGTGTGCTGTCCAAGCGTTACACACCGAGGATCAGCAAGTAAGGAGAGCTACCGACCAGTGGCTGCCAACGACTCCAACGCATCGGGTTCGACCAGGGCGACCGGGAAGCAGGACTACGGTGCCTCCTCCATCACGGTTCTCGAGGGGCTCGAGGCGGTCCGCAAACGTCCGGGCATGTACATCGGCTCCACCGGTGAGCGCGGCCTGCATCACCTGATCTGGGAGGTCGTCGACAACTCTGTCGACGAGGCGATGGCCGGGTACGCCACGAAGGTCGAGGTCACCCTGCTGGCCGACGGTGGTGTCGAGGTGGTCGACGACGGCCGAGGCATCCCGGTGGCGATGCACGCTCAGGGCGTCCCCACCATCGAGGTCGTCATGACCCAGCTGCACGCGGGCGGCAAGTTCGACTCGGACTCCTACGCGGTGTCCGGTGGTCTGCACGGCGTCGGTATCTCCGTGGTCAACGCGCTGTCGAGCCGACTGGAGGCGGAGATCGACCGCGACGGTTACCACTGGAGTCAGACCTACAAGGACTCCACCCCGGGCAAGCTGACCCAGGGGGAGCAGACCAAGAAGACCGGCACCACCATTCGCTTCTGGGCGGACCCCGAGATCTTCGAGACCACCACGTACAACTTCGAGACGGTGGCCCGCAGGCTCCAGGAGATGGCTTTCCTGAACAAGGGCCTGACCATCAAGCTCACCGACGAACGTGTCAGCGACAACGACGTCACCGACGAAGTGGTCAGCGAGACCGCCGAAGCGCCCAAGCACGCGGAAGAGAACGCCGCGCCCGTCGAGCACAAGGTGAAAACGCGGACCTACCACTACCCGGGTGGTCTGGAGGACTTCGTCCGCCACATCAACCGGACCAAGCAGCCGATCCACAACTCGGTCGTCGGCTTCACCGGCAAGGGCACCGGCCACGAGCTCGAGGTCGCTATGCAGTGGAACTCGGGCTACTCCGAGTCGGTGCACACCTTCGCCAACACGATCAACACCCACGAGGGCGGCACCCACGAGGAAGGCTTTCGCGCGGCGCTGACCACGGTGGTCAACAAGTACGCGAAAGACAAGAGGCTGATCAAGGAGAAGGACGGCAACCTCACCGGTGACGATATCCGGGAGGGCTTGGCCGCCATCGTGAGCGTCAAGGTCGGCGAGCCGCAGTTCGAGGGCCAGACCAAGACCAAGCTCGGCAACACCGAAGTGAAGTCGTTCGTGCAGCGCACCTGCAACGAGCACCTCACGCACTGGTTCGAAGCCAACCCGGCCGACGCGAAGACCATTGTGAACAAGGCGGTGTCCTCGGCGCAGGCCCGTGTCGCCGCGCGTAAGGCGCGCGAGCTGGTGCGCCGGAAGTCCGCCACCGACCTGGGTGGTCTACCCGGCAAGCTGGCCGACTGCCGGTCGAAAGACCCGAGCAAATCCGAGATCTACATCGTCGAGGGTGACTCGGCCGGTGGCTCGGCCAAGTCCGGCCGCGACTCGATGTATCAGGCGATCCTGCCGCTACGCGGCAAGATCATCAACGTCGAGAAGGCGCGTATCGACCGGGTGCTCAAGAACAACGAGGTCCAGTCGATCATCACCGCCTTCGGCACCGGCATCCACGACGAGTTCGACATCGCCAAGCTGCGCTACCACAAGATCGTGCTGATGGCCGACGCCGACGTCGACGGCCAGCACATCTCGACGCTGCTGCTCACGCTGCTTTTCCGGTTCATGCGCCCACTGGTCGAGCACGGACACGTGTACCTGGCGCAGCCGCCGCTGTACAAGCTCAAGTGGCAGCGCAGCGAACCGGAGTTCGCCTACTCCGACCGCGAGCGCGACGGTCTGCTGGAGGCGGGTCTCGCGGCGGGCAAGAAGATCAACAAAGACGATGGTGTGCAGCGCTACAAGGGTCTCGGCGAGATGAACGCCAAAGAGCTGTGGGAGACCACCATGGACCCCGCGGTGCGGGTGCTTCGTCAGGTGACGCTCGACGACGCGGCCGCGGCCGATGAGTTGTTCTCTGTTCTGATGGGCGAGGACGTCGAGGCGCGTCGCAGTTTTATCACCCGCAATGCCAAGGACGTTCGCTTCCTCGACGTATAGCCGGCGTGAGTTCCGCTGCTGCACAGCCCCTCCACGCCAGGCCCTGTAAGGAGACCGCATGACCGAGACCACGCTGCCCCCGAACGGCGGTGCAGGCGACCGTATCGAACCGGTCGATATCCAGAACGAAATGCAGAGCAGTTACATCGATTACGCGATGAGCGTGATCGTGGGTCGGGCGCTGCCCGACGTGCGCGACGGCCTCAAGCCGGTGCACCGTCGCGTGCTCTACGCGATGTACGACAACGGCTATCGCCCGGACCGCGGCTACGTGAAGTCCGCCCGCCCGGTCGCCGAGACCATGGGTAACTATCACCCGCACGGTGACGCGTCGATCTACGACACGCTGGTACGCATGGCCCAGCCGTGGTCGCTGCGTTATCCGCTCGTCGACGGCCAGGGCAACTTCGGTTCCCGCGGCAACGACGGCGCTGCCGCGATGCGGTACACAGAGTGCCGCCTAACCCCGCTCGCGATGGAGCTGCTGCGCGAGATCGACCACGAGACGGTCGATTTCACGCCCAACTACGACGGTCGTTCCCAGGAGCCCACGGTGCTCCCGAGCAGGGTGCCGAACCTGCTGATGAACGGCAGCAATGGCATCGCGGTCGGCATGGCGACGAACATCCCGCCGCACAACCTGAACGAGCTCGCCGAGGCGATCTACTGGGCGCTGGACAACCACGACGCCGATGAAGAAGCAACGCTGGCGGCGTGCATGGAGCGCGTCAAGGGACCGGACTTCCCGACGCACGGCCTGATCGTCGGCAACCAGGGCATCCACGACGCCTACACCACCGGGCGCGGCTCGATCCGGATGCGCGGCGTCGTCGAGATCGAAGAGGACAACCGGGGCCGCACGACCATCGTCATTACCGAGCTCCCGTACCAGGTCAACACCGACAACTTCATCAACTCGATCGCCGAGCAGGTGAAGGACGGCAAGATCGCAGGCATCTCCGACATTCACGACGAGTCCTCTGACCGCGCTGGTATGCGAATCGTCGTGACGGTCAAGCGCGACGCCGTCGCCAAGGTGGTGCTGAACAACCTCTACAAGCACACCCAGCTGCAGACCAGCTTCGGCGCGAACATGCTGTCGATCGTCGACGGGGTGCCGCGGACGCTGCGCCTGGATCAGATGATCCGGCTCTACGTCGAGCACCAGTTGGAGGTCATCGTCCGGCGGACCCGCTACCTGTTGCGGAAGGCGGAGGAGCGGGCCCACATCCTGCGTGGCCTGGTCAAGGCGCTCGACGCGCTCGACGAGGTCATCGCATTGATCCGGCGCTCGGCTAACACGGACACCGCCCGGACCGGACTGATGGACCTGCTGGATATCGATGAGATCCAGGCCACCGCGATCCTCGACATGCAGTTGCGTCGCCTCTCCGCCTTGGAGCGGCAGAAGATCATCGACGAATTGGTCAAGATCGAGGCCGAGATCGCCGATTTGAAGGACATTCTCGAGAAGCCGGAGCGCCAGCGCGCCATTGTCCACGACGAGCTGGCCGAGATCGTCGAGAAGTACGGCGACGATCGGCGGACCCGCATCATCGCGGCCGACGGCGACGTGGCCGACGAGGACCTGATCGCCCGCGAGGACGTGGTCGTCACCATCACCGAGACCGGCTACGCCAAGCGCACCAAGACCGACCTCTACCGCAGCCAGAAGCGCGGCGGCAAGGGCGTGCAGGGCGCGGGCCTCAAGCAAGACGACATCGTCAAGCACTTCTTCATCACCTCGACGCACGACTGGCTGCTGTTCTTCACGAACAAGGGCCGGGTATACCGTGCCAAGGCCTACGAGCTGCCCGAGGCCAACCGGACCGCGCGCGGACAGCACGTGGCGAACCTGCTGGCTTTCCAGCCGGACGAGAAGATCGCCCAGATCATCCAGATCAAGTCGTATGACGATGCCCCCTACTTGGTGCTTGCCACCAAGAACGGCCTGGTGAAGAAGTCGAAGCTGTCGGACTTCGACTCCAACCGCAGCGGCGGTATCGTCGCGGTGAATCTGCGCGACGAGGACGAACTGGTCGGTGCCGTGCTCTGTTCGTCCGATGACGACCTGCTTCTGGTGTCGGCGCTCGGCCAGTCGATCCGGTTCTCGGCCACCGACGAGGCACTGCGCCCGATGGGACGTGCCACCTCGGGCGTGCAGGGCATGCGGTTCAATACCAGTGACGAACTGTTGTCGCTCAATGTGGTCCGCGACGGCACCTATCTGCTGGTCGCGACGTCCGGCGGCTACGCCAAACGGACCGCGATCGAGGAGTACACGGCGCAGGGACGCGGCGGTAAAGGCGTATTGACAATCCAGTTCGACGCGAAACGTGGCACCCTGGTCGGGGCGCTCATCGTCGATGACGAGGATGAGTTGTACGCGATCACCTCCGGGGGCGGCGTTATCCGGACGGCGGCAAAGCAGGTTCGTAAGGCTGGACGACAGACCAAGGGTGTGCGATTGATGAACCTCGCGGTTGGCGATACTTTGCTTGCGATCGCGCGCAATGCCGACGAGCCCGATCCCGATCAGGTCGCCGGCAGCGGCGACACCGGTTCTTCTGAGCAGTAACCCAACAGCGGCGGCAACGAACGGATCTAAGGATTCCCATTGACCACTCCGAATCAGCCGAATGACGAGCGGCACCAGACGAACGGTGTGACCGAAAGGATCGCACCGTCACCGATCCCGCCGCGGCCGATCCCACGGCCGGTCGCCTCGGCCGAGAACGGTCAGCCCGGCGGTCAGCAAAGCGGCGGTCAGGCGGGCGGTCGCCTAGGTGGCGGTCAGCCGGGTGGCGGTCAGCCGGGTGGCGGTCAGCCGGGTGGCGGTCAGCCCGGTGGCGGTCAGCCCGGTGGACACCAAGATGCCGGTCAGCTCGGTGGGCACCAGGGCAGCGGGCAGCCAGGCGGCAATCAGCCCAACCCCCAGCCGCACGAGATCCGCGACCAGCAGGGCGATTTCGCACCCAAGCAGGGGGCGCCGAACCAGGCGCCCGGCGGCGACGGCCAGGAACAGTTCGACCAGCCGTTGCGGATCGACAGCCCGGCAGAACAGTCCGCGCCCGAGGGCGGAGACAAGTCCGCGTCCAACGGTGGCCAGTCGCCATACCAGGACGGGTGGGCGCAGCTCCCGCAGCGGGAGCCGCAGTCCAATCTGTACCGTCCGGGTCAGGCGCCGGTCACCGGGCGCCCGAATTCGGCCGCTCCGGTCGGCCTCGGTGGCGGCGCCGGTAATGCGCGCACCACCGCCGATCTGGCGGCAAAGGCGGCACGCAAGGAAGCGGCGATGGTGAAGTCCGTCGGCATCGACGGACCCACCCGCAGCATCGCCCGCCCGGAGTTGATCAAGGACATGCCCGACCTGTCCGACCTCCGCCACCCGCTGCCGCCTACCGAAAGTGTCGGCCTTCCACAGTCGTCGCCGCTTTCGCCGCTTTCGCCCGCGGTTCCGGTCGCGGTCGCCGCGGCGGTTGCCTCCGGGGAGCCGCTGCGGGCCACGGTGCAGATCCGTCGCATCGACCCGTGGTCGACGCTGAAGATCTCGCTGGTGATCAGTGTTGCGATGTTCTTTGTGTGGATGCTGGCGGTCGGACTGCTCTACATCGTGCTCGAAGGCATGGGCGTGTGGGAGCGGCTGAACAACACTTTCACCGACATGGTGTCGCAGGACAGCGGGTCGGTGGGTCTGATCGATGCGGGTACCGTGTTCGGCTACGCCGGCGTGATCGGTCTGATCAACGTCGTGCTGTTCACTGCTCTCGGTACAGTCGGCACGTTCATCTACAACCAGTGCTGCGACCTCGTCGGTGGAATCCAGGTGACCCTGGCAGACCCCGACTAGTTCGGCTTTCCGAACGGCCGGTGCCGCGGCCCGCACAGGGCGAGCACCGGCCGTTCTAGGTAGCATGCCAACCGACTCAAAGGCCGCTACCAGCCGTTTTGGTCGTTCTCGGGGGCGTCGGGTAGTCTCTGTTCTCGGTCAACGTGTTGTGTGTAAGCAATAGTGTGCACATAACACAACACCAATACGGGCCTATAGCTCAGGCGGTTAGAGCGCTTCGCTGATAACGAAGAGGTCGGAGGTTCAAGTCCTCCTAGGCCCACTCCCTGGATTCCTGGTCATCGACCATCCGGTGGTCTGGACTCTGCACCGCGTAACCATTGGGGTAACCCTCGCGCTTCTTAGCACATTTCGTGCCCTCCTGTTCCCGCTCGCCGAACCCTTGCTCGTCCAGGCTGTCGGTAACATCGCGGTCTGAACGGGTACGGCCGACGCCCTTACCCGCTGAGCGGCGCCGGATCCACCCAGCGCACTGGACAGCGGCGACGTTCACAGCGAAAGCCGTCTCACCTCCGGCCGGTGACCGAGCCGGAGAGCCCTGGAAATGTGAGGTTTGGCGGTGTTCCGCCGCTGGGCCATGCGATGTCGTCAACGGCGAGAAACGGCTCGCCGGCCACGGTCGCGGGGGTCGCCCCGGTGAATGCCCTGACGTCCCGATGCAGGTGGGACTGGTCGGCGTAGCCGGCTTCTGCCGCGACTCGAGCCGCGCCTTCACCCGCGATCAGGCGGTGGGCGGCATGGTCGAAGCGGACCAGCTTCACGGCGCGCTTGGGCGGCAGGCCGAGCTGCGACCGGAACCGGACCACAGCCGCTTACGGCTCCACCCGACCTCGGCCGCGAGTCCGTCGACCCGGGCCAGGCCATGGCTGCCGACGATCTGGCGCCAGGCCCAGGCTACCTCCGGATCCACCGGCGGCCCCGCCTCATGCCGGCTGGCGAGCAGCGCGTCCATCAACGCGAAGCGATCCTGCCACGACGAGACATCGCCCAGTCGTTCACGGATCCGCGACGCCTCCCTGCCCCACAGGTCCTCGAGGGCCAGGACGGTGTCGTCGAGGTCGGTGTGGGATACGCCCAGAACCGCGCGTGCGATCACCGGGGCCAGGCGCACCTGCACGCACTCGACGTTCTCACCCCACGCCCAGACCGCGCCTCCGGACCCGACCCCGGCCCGGCCACGACACTTCCCCGCTGCTGCCGCCCGGCGGCATCGCCCACGACCGGTGAGCAGGCGCCGAACTCCACGAGCAGCGTCACGGCCGGGTGCGGGACCACCCGGACCGCGTCCAAGTCACGGACACGGAACCCGGCCATGGTGACACCGACCACCCGGCTGGGCTGCCTCGGGCACGCGACGCCCCACACAGCCGCATCGTGCACGAACGTCCGCATCGCCCCATGCTAGTGTGTCGGTCCCGAAATTGCAGCTCTAATTATCTATGGTGTTGGGGTGGCGGGTTTCGGGCGTAGTGATGTCGAGTTCGTACTGGCCGGTGACGAGCGGGACCAGCTTGTCGCATGGTCGCGGGCGGAGTCGTCGCGGTTGGCGG
>NZ_JBFRFQ010000048.1:0-53222 GCF_052114905.1 Nocardia sp. 2TAF39 | reverse complement strand
GCAGCGAATGGTCTGCCCCAACGGGATCCGGCCGCGAACGGCCTGCACCGCCGCGAGCCGAGCTCGGGTGCGTTGCCCGCAGCGAGCGGTCTGCCCCAGCGGGATTCCGCAGCGAATGGTCTGCCCCAACGGGATCCGGCCGCGAACGGCCTGCACCGCCGCGAGCCGAGCTCGGGTGCGTTGCCCGCAGCGAGCGGTCTGCCCCAGCGGGATTCCGCAGCGAATGGTCTGCCCCAGCGGGATTCCGCATCGAATGGTCTGCCCCAACGGGATCCGGCGGCCAACGGCCTGCACCGCCGCGAGCCGGGTAGCGATGGCCTGCCGCAGCGCGAGCCGGGCAGCGGTGGTCTGCCGCAGCGTTCGTCCACGGCGGCGAGCCTGCCGCAGCGCGATGTCGGGCCGACCGGACTGCCGCAGCGGCAGCCAGGCGCCCAAGTGCCGCGGCGCGAGCCCGCGCCGCCGGGAGTCGCTCTGCCACAACGGGATCGCAGCACGCAGCCCGCGGCGAGCTCCAGTGGTGAGGACCCCGCCGCCGCGCAGGGGCGCGATCCCGGCAAGCACAGCTACCGGTCCAACCCGGCGAAGACAGCCTCGTTCTTCCAGACGAGGCTGCAGCCCGCGCCCGAGTCGGGGCCGTCGATGGGTACGCCGATCTTCGCTGAGATGATGTCGGCGTGGCTTTCGGATCCCAACAGCGACCGGTCCCAGATGGCCGCGTCGTTCGAATCCCCGGGCGACGAAGGCTGGCAGGCGGCTCGTCGCGCGAGCGAGGCGCAGTCCGAAACAAAGACGGCGGCGGGGTTGCCGCAACGCAATCCGGGCGGAAGGCTTGTCCCGGGCGCCGTAAGCGGTGCGGTGGACCGGGCGCCGCATCGCGATCCAGAAACAATCAGGTCCAGCTTGAGTCGTCACCAGCAGGGCGTCCGGGATGGCCGCGCAATGAGAGCAATGAACCTAACCGGAGATAAAGGAGACCGATGAACCCCGATCTAGGTGGTACGAATCGTCAGCTGGATTGGCTGGTTTCGAACTTTGCCAACGAGGTTCCTGGCGTAGCCCATGCTGTTCTGGTCTCGGCTGACGGCCTACTCATGGCCGCGAGCGCCCAGCTGCCCGTCGATCGTGCCGAGCAGCTCTCGGCCGTGACGGCGGGCCTGGCCAGCCTGTCAGTGGGCGTCTCGAATCTGTTCGAGGGCGGAACCGTGCTGCAGTCCGTCGTCGAGATGGAGCACGGCTACCTGCTGCTCATGGCGGTTGGCGACGGCTCCTATCTCGCGGTGCTGACCAACACGTCCTGTGACATCGGCCAGGTCGGCTACGAGATGGCTCTGTTGGTCGAGCGTGTGGGGCAGTCGGTTCAGGCCACGCCACGCGTCACGATGGGTTCCTGATGGTGGGATGGACATAGAAGATCACCGCATGAGGAGCGTCGAGCCGAGCCTCGTACGGCCATACTCGCTGACCGCAGGCCGCACCAGGCCCGCGGTCGAGTTGGCGTTGGAGGCCCTTGTCGCATCGCATCCGGTCGCCCTGGAGCGGCAGTTCGAACTGAGCAACATCGAGACGTCAATCGTGGAGTTGTGCAGAGAATCGCCGTCCGTTGCCGAGGTAGCAGCCCGACTGGGTATCCCCATCGGGGTGGCTCGCGTGCTCGTGGCCGACCTGATCGAGGCCGGGCACGTGCGCGTTTCGGCAACTTTGAAAGACGATTCCAGCGACGATGAACGTCGCGAGCTGATCGAAAGGGTTCTCAGTGGACTCCGGCGTATTTAATTCGACGGCGCAGGTCGACACCCGTACCAGCAAGCCGACCTCGGCGAAGATCGTGGTCGCGGGTGGCTTCGGTGTAGGCAAGACCACGTTGGTCGGTGCTGTCTCGGAGATCGTTCCGCTGCGCACCGAGGCATTGGTGACCAATGCCAGCGCCGGTATCGACAACCTGACCGGCATTCCGATGAAGTCGACCACCACGGTGGCGATGGACTTCGGCCGCATCAGTCTCGCCGACGATCTAGTGTTGTACCTCTTCGGTACGCCGGGCCAGTACCGCTTCTGGTTCATGTGGGATGACCTGATCCGCGGCGCCATCGGCGCCGTGGTGCTGGTAGACACTCGCAGGTTGGAGGACAGCTTCGCGGCGGTCGACTATTTCGAAGCGCGCGGCCTACCCTTCTTGGTGGCGCTCAACGAATTCGACGACGCGCCGCGGTACCCGCTAGAGGACATTCGGCAGGCGCTGGCCGTGCCCGCCGATGTGCCGATTCTGTCCATCGATGCCCGGCGTCGTGAGCCCGCCAAGCACGCGCTCGTCACGCTCACCGAGTACGCACTGCGCAAGGTGATGCAGGGCTACTGAGTGCTCGCGCGGCACCATCACGCATCGGGTTCGGCCGGATAGGCTCGCCCGGTGCGTATTTCGGCGCGGGACCTACTCGAGCAGCTGCTCGACACGGAATCGTTCGTCAGTTGGGACCGGCCGCCGGTGACGGTGGCCGCGACTCCGCGGTATCGCGATGCGCTGCGGAATGCTGCGGTATCGGCGGGCACCGATGAGTCGGTACTCACGGGGGAGGGGCTGCTGCGTGGTCGCCTCGTGGCCGTGATTGCCTGCGAGTTCGGATTCTTGGCGGGTTCGATCGGGGTCGGCGCGGCGGAGCGGATCGTCGCAGCGGTTGAGCGCGCCACCGAACTCGGCCTGCCGCTGGTCGCCTCGCCGACCTCCGGCGGAACCCGGATGCAGGAGGGCACCGTCGCCTTCGTGCAGATGGTGAAGATCGCTGGTGCGGTTGCGGCACACAAGTCCGCCGGGTACCCGTATCTGGTTTACTTGCGCAACCCCACAATGGGTGGCGTGTTCGCCTCGTGGGGTTCGTTGGGGCACATTACCTTTGCCGAGCCGGGCGCCCTCATCGGGTTTCTCGGTCCCCGGGTCTATCAGGCCCTCTACGGCAGGCCCTTTCCGGAAGGCGTGCAGACCGCGGAGAACCTCTACCGCCGCGGCGTCATCGACGGCGTCCTTCCGATTTCGGTATTCCGCCGAGTAGTCCATCGCGCTCTGAGCGTGTTCAGCGGCGTCCAGCTGTCGGATTCCACTGCTGCTCAACCTGATACAACGCGGAATCGTGCCCCGAATGCCTCGGAGTCGCGACTCGAAACGACATGGGACGCCGCGCCGCAGCCGTCCGACGCGGCGAAAAGATCTGTTGAATATTCGAAAAATCTTGTGCCGGAACAGGATAACTACGGCGACGGGTCGAGCACGTCCAAGGGTGGCCTGGCGTGGCAGTCGGTCCTGATCTCGCGCCGCCCGGAACGCCCAGGCATCCGTGACCTGTTGCGTCATGTGACGCAACGGGTTCCGCTCAGCGGTACCGGGCAAGGGGAGTCGGATCGCACCGTTGCGCACGCGCTCGGGCGATTTCGGGGTCAGCCGTGCGTGGTGTTCGGCCACGATCGGCGCGGGCAGCAGGGCGAGAACACCATGGGCCCGGCGGCGCTGCGCGAATCGCGGCGCAGCATGGCGCTTGCCCAGGAGCTGCGGCTGCCTCTGGTGCTGGTCATCGACACGGTGGGCGCGGCACTGTCGAAGGAGGCCGAGGAGCGCGGCCTCGCACCCGAAATCGCACGCTGTATCGCGGACCTGGTGACGTTGGACACGCCGACCATCTCGGTGCTGCTCGGTCAGGGCACCGGCGGTGGCGCGTTGGCCCTGTTGCCCGCCGACCGGGTGCTGGCCGCAACGCACGGCTGGCTTGCTCCGCTGCCGCCGGAGGGTGCCAGCGCCATCGTGTTCCGCGATACCGGCCATGCGGCGGAACTCGCTGCGGCCCAACGGATCAGTGCCACCGACCTACTCGCCGACGGTGTGGTCGACCGAATCGTGCCCGAGTATCCGGATGCCGCCGACGAGCCCGTGGACTTCGCGCGCAGGATGGTGGCCGCGGTCGCAGGCGAACTCGCGAGCCTGCGCGCCCGATCCGAACCGGAGTTGTTCGCGGCGCGGAAAGCGCGCTACCGCAGGCTGGGGCTGCCGGGCGTGAAGCACTGACCGTGTTTGTTTTGCAGCGCCTGCGAACGTGCTCGTAAGACTCGCACTCGACGGGGCTGGGAGTGCGGTGAGCGGGGCATGCTTGGACGCGAGCCGGGCCGGGAACGTGCTCGTAAGAACGTTGGGGTGCATCCAGCAAACTGTAAGCCAACACGCCCGAGGGCGTGATTGACGGTTCGCCGCCACACTTCTACCGTCGAAATGTGACCTTCAGAAGCGAGACCAGCGCCGTTCCCTCGATCGTACTCAGCGACGGGAACGTGATCCCGCAGCTCGGTTTCGGTGTGTTCCAGGTGCCTGCCGAGGGTGTCTTCCCGGCTGTCACCGCCGCGCTCGAGGCGGGCTACCGCAGCATCGACACCGCCGCGATCTATGGGAACGAAGAGGGCACCGGCCGTGCGATCCGCGAGTCCGGTATACCGCGTGACGAAGTTTACGTCACGACCAAGCTGTGGAATTCCGAACAGGGCTACGACTCCACGCTGCGCGCCTGCGAAGCGAGCCTCGACCGACTCGGCCTCGACTACCTCGACCTCTACCTCATCCACTGGCCGGTGGCCGCTGCGGGCCGGTTCGTCGACACCTTCCGCGCCTTTCAGGCGCTGAGGTCGCAGGGGCGGGTCAAGTCGATCGGCGTCTCTAATTTCACGGTCGCGAACCTGCAGCAGGTGATCGCCGAGACCGGCGAAATCCCTGCGGTGAACCAGATCGAGTTGCACCCCCGGTTGGCCCAGCGCGAGTTGCGGGAGTTCCACGCGTCCAACGCGATCGCCACCGAGGCGTGGAGCCCGCTCGGCCAAGGCACCTTGCTCGACGACAGCACCATCGTCTCGGTTGCCGCCGCGGTCGATCGCACCCCGGCTCAGGTGATCATCCGCTGGCACCTGCAGCTGGGCAACATCGTCATCCCGAAGTCGGTCACGCCTTCGCGGGTCGCGGAGAACTTCGACGTGTTCGGCTTCGAACTCGCCCCGGAGCAGATGGACGCGATCAACGCGCTGGACAGCGGCGAACGGATCGGTCCCGACCCGGACACGTTCACGATGGGTTTGTCGGACTGACCCACCCGGTTGCCGGTCTGGCCGGTCAGCGCAGCCCGAGGTGGTCGGCGAGTTCGATCGCCGCCGCGTGCCCCCCTCGATTGGCGCCGATGGTGCTCGCCGACGGCCCGTAACCGATCAGATGGATCCGAGGATCGGCGGCCACCTGGGTGGCCAGCCGCCCGGACATGGTGATCCCGCCGCCGTGCCCACGCAGCCGCAGCGGCGCCAGATGGTCCAGCGCGCTGCGGAACCCGGTGGCCCAGAGGATCACGTCCGCCCGCTGGAAGGTGCCGTCGGACCAGCGCACCCCGCCGGGCTCGATGCGCTCGAACATCGGCAGCCGCGTGAGCACGCCCCGCGCCCGCGCCGCCCGCAACCGGTCGTCGAGGCGCAGGCCGGTGACCGAAACCACCGAGCCGGGCGGCAGCCCGTGCCGCACCCGGTCCTCGACCATCGCTACGGCGGCCCGTCCGACTTCCTCGGTGAACGTGCCATCGCGGAACTGCGGTGGTGTCCTCGTCACCCAGGTGGTTGTGGTCACCTGGGAGATCTCGTCGAGCAGTTGCACCGCCGAGACACCGCCGCCGACCACGACGACGTGTTTGCCCGCGAACTCCTCGGCGGTGCGGTAGCCGCGGGTGTGCAGCTGGTGCCCGGCGAAGGTCTCCGCGCCGGGGTAGCGCGGGATGAACGGATGCTCCCAGGTGCCGGTGCAGTTGATCACGCCGCGCACCCGGAGGGTGCCCGCCGCGTCGGTTTCCGCGTTGAGCAGCGGACCGCGCTGGGCCGGGCTACCGTCCTCGGTGCGATCGCAAACCACCGTGACCGACACTTGCCTGCGCACCCGCAGGTCGAACCGCTTCTCGTACAGCTCGTAGTAGTGCGGAACCGCGGTCGCGGCGGGGGCGGTCGCCGAGCCGGGTGGCAAGGTTTCCGCGAAGGACATGCCTGGCAAGTCGTGCACCCTGTTGACCGTGTCCAGGGTCAGCGAGGGCCAGCGGAACTGCCAGGCGCCGCCGGGGCCTGGTGCATGGTCCACGATGCGAAAGTCCCGTTCGGGACGCAGCCCGAGACGCTGGAGGTGGTAACCGGCCGACAGCCCCGCCTGACCAGCGCCGATCACCAGGATGTCGAAGTCTGTCGGCACAGCCGGTGATCGTATCGCCCACCACGGAACGGGCGGTCGGCTGTGGCAGAGTGAAGAGAATCAGAAGGACCGTTCAGCTGGGGAGGTCGAATGCTCGGCGTCAGCCGCGATGGTGACGTAGTCACCATCGAACTACAACGGGAGGAGCGTCGTAACGCGCTCGACAGCGAGCTCGTGACGCTGCTGCGCGAAGCTGTCCTTGCCGCCGTCGCCGATCAGGCACGGGTCATCGTGGTGACCGGGCGAGGCCCGATTTTCAGTGCGGGCGCCGATCTGTCCGGCGTGCAGTCCGACGAATTCCTCTCCGGCTTGCGGGAGATGCTGCACACGATCGAATCGGCGCCGATCCCGGTGATTTCGGCGATCAACGGCGGCGCGTTCGGTGCGGGTGTGCAGCTGGCGCTGGCCTCGGATCTGCGGGTGCTAGCGCCCGATGCCTACCTCGCGATCCCGGCCGCGAAGCTGGGCATCACGGTGGACGGCTGGACCATGCGCAGGCTGGTCTCGCTGATCGGCGGTGGTCCAGCCAGGACCGTCCTGCTCGGCGCGGAACCGGTGTCGGCCGCCGACGCCTACGCCTTCGGGTTCGCCAACCGGATCGGCACCCTCGCCGACGCGCAGATCTGGGCGAAGGAGATCGCCGAGCTGGCGCCGCTGTCGCTGCGGCACATGAAACTGGTGCTCAACGACGACGGCACCCGCGACCCGGAGAACGCGCAGCAGCGTGCCGCACTGGAGGCAGCGTGGACGAGCGAGGACGCCCGGGAGGGGCGCTTGGCCCGACAAGAAAAGCGTGCGGCGAAGTTTGTGGGGCGATGATGGACCTTCGACGTATCGCCGGTGCGGCCGCCGGTGCGCTCGGCGTCACCTGGGTGGTGCGGGCGGTGTGGGGTATCCCCTCCGCGATGGGCGCTTCGATCTCGGCGATCCAGCCGTACGCGGCGGGCGCGACGAGCTACCGTGACCGCCAGTTCCACAACACGGAGCCCAGCAGCCAGTTGGCCGCGGGTTCGGCTTCCTCCCTGCTGGTCTCGGCCCTGACCAAGCGCAACGTGGGCAGGCCGCCAGGGCCGATTCCATTACAGACCCCGCAGGCTCCACCCGAGGCCGCCGACCTCGCCGTCACCTGGTACGGCCACGCCACCACCCTGATCGAGGTCGACGGCTATCGGATTCTCACCGATCCGGTATGGAGCGAACGGGTTTCGCCGTCGGCCATGGTAGGCCCCGCGCGGATGCACCCGGTGCCGCAGCCGCTGTCCGAACTGCCCGCGGTGGACGCGGTGATCATCTCGCACGATCACTACGATCACCTGGACAAGGAGACCGTCCGGGAACTGGTGCTGCGCCAGAGCGCGCCGTTCCTCGTCCCGATCGGCATCGGCGCGCACCTGCGGCACTGGGGTGTCCCGGACGATCGCATCATCGAATTGGATTGGGGCGGTTCGGTATCGCTCTCCGCGCTGGGTTGTGGCAGGGGCAGTGCCGATCTGGTGCTGACCTGTACCGAGGCCCGGCACTTCTCGGGCCGCGGTCTGATCCGCAACACCACGTTGTGGGCGTCGTGGTCGATCGTCGGATCGACGCGACGGGCCTACTTCGGCGGCGACACCGGATACACCAAGGCTTTTGCCGAGGCGGGCACGGCGCTCGGTCCGTTCGATCTGACGCTGCTGCCGATCGGCGCATACGACGAGCGTTGGCCGGACGTGCACATGAACCCGGAGGAGGCGGTCCGGGCGCACGCCGACCTGGGTGTCGGCGACCCCGGGCACGGCCTCCTCGTGCCCATCCACTGGGCGACATTCAACCTCGCGTTCCACGGGTGGTCCGAGCCGGTGCAGCGGATGGTGGCGGCCGCTCGGGCCGCAGGCACCACCGTCGCCGTGCCGATGCCGGGGCAGCGTGTGGATTCGCAGGGTGTCTCCCCAGGGGATTCCTGGTGGGAGAATGTTGGATGAATAACTCCGGATAGTTGGCGACAGGAAGGGAATGACGGCGATGAGTTTCGCGGACACTCTGAAGGGCCTGGTCGGCAAGGGAAAGGAAGCGGCGGCCAAGAACGCCGACAAGATCAACGACGCGGTCGACAAGGCCGGTGACTTCATCGACCAGAAGACGCACGGCAAATACTCGGACAAGATCGAGAAGGGCAAAGAGGCCGCCAAGAAGGTGGTCCCGCCCGACCAGTCCGGCCAGCAGGGGCCGCAGGCCTGAGGTCGTGGCGGGGGCCGAGTGCGGTCTCCGCCTCTACACTGCGGATATGGTGTCCCGCCGGAATTTCGGTGGTATCGAGGTTGAGCTGAGCAACCTCGACAAGGTGCTGTATCCGGCAACCGGCACCACCAAAGGCGAAGTCATCGCCTACTATTCGGCGATCGCGCCCGCCATGCTCCCGCATATCGCTGGGCGTCCGGTCACCAGGAAGCGCTGGCCCAACGGAGTCGACGAGCCCTCCTTCTTCGAGAAGAATCTCGCGTCACATGCGCCGTCCTGGCTCGAGCGACACACGATCCGGCATTCCGGCCGCACGGTCGTCTATCCGGTGGTCGATTCCGAGGCCGGGCTGGCCTGGCTCGGTCAGCAGGCGTCGCTGGAAGTCCATGTGCCGCAATGGCGATTCGACGGCGACCGTACGGGTCCGGCGACCAGGCTGGTGTTCGATCTCGATCCTGGCCCGGGGGCCGGGCTCGCCGAATGCGCCAGGGTGGCGCTTGCGGTACGCGACATGGTCGATGAGATCGGCTTGCGCACGTTCCCGGTCACCAGTGGCAGCAAGGGAATTCACCTCTACGTGCCGCTCGATCGGGAGCTGAGCCCTGGCGGCGCGTCCACAGTGGCCAAGCAGGTGGCCACGAATCTCGAGAAGCTGCACCCGGATCTGGTCACCGCGACGATGGCGAAGTCGGCGCGCGGCGGGAAGATCTTCCTGGATTGGAGCCAGAACAACCCGGCCAAGACCACCATCGCGCCCTACTCGCTACGCGGACGCCCGGAGCCCACTGTCGCGGCACCGCGCACCTGGAAGGAGATCGAGAACCGGAAGAAGCTGCGGCACTTGCCATTCGACGAAGTCCTCGCTCGGTTCCGGTCGGAAGGTGATCTGCTGGCCGAGCTCGACCTGCCGCTCGACTCGGCCTCGGCGGAATCGGGCGCGGACGCGCTGGCGAAGTACCGGTCGATGCGCGATCCGGCGCGCACCCCCGAGCCGATTCCCGCCGAGCGGCCCGAGCCGGCGGAGAACAAGCGGTACGTCGTGCAGGAGCATCATGCGCGGCGGCTGCATTGGGACGTGCGGCTGGAGCGCGACGGGGTGCTGGTCTCCTGGGCCGTACCGAAAGGCCCGCCGACCTCCTCGCACCAGAACCGGCTCGCCGTGCACACCGAGGACCATCCGTTGGAATATCTGGATTTCCACGGCGCCATCCCGAAGGGGGAGTACGGCGGGGGCGAGATGACGATCTGGGATTCCGGCACCTACGACACCGAGAAATGGCGCGACGACGAGGTGATCGTCCATTTCCACGGCAGACAGCTCAATGGGCGGTACGCGCTGATCCAGACCAATGGCAACCAGTGGCTGATGCACCTCATGCGAGAGCAGAACGACGCGGGGCCGGACGACGCGGAGCACGGTTCAGGCGCCGAACCCGAGGCGTCTGCCGGTCGAATTGTCCGCCCGTCGAGCGGGGCGTCACCGTTCCCGCGCGGCCTCGCGCCGATGCTGGCCACTCCCGGCGACGTCGCCGACCTCGACGCGGGCGAGTGGTGTTTCGAGACGAAGTGGGACGGGTTCCGGCTGATCGCCGAGATCGACTCCGGTGCGTTCACCCTGCGCAGCCGGGCCGGGAATGTGGTAACCGATCGCTACCCGGGAATGCGGAAACTTGCGCGGGAACTGGCCGAGCACAGCGTGGTCCTGGACGGCGAGGCGGTGGTATTCGACGATCACGGCGTCGCCACCCTCGGGTTGTTGCAGGCCGATGCGGCGCGGGCTGTATTCGTCGCCTTCGACGTCCTGTATCTGGACGGCACCTCCCTTGTCCGCAAACGGTATTCGGACCGCCGCCGGGTTCTGGAGGCGCTGGCGGCGAATGCCCCGTCGCTGCTGGTGCCGCCGCGGTTGGACGGTTCGGGCGCCGATGCGGTGCACTACAGCCAGGAACACGGGCTGGAGGGCGTGGTCGCGAAACGCAAGGACTCGGTGTATCTGCCGGGCAAGCGCGGGCATTCGTGGGTGAAGCAGCGCAACTGGCGCACCCAGGACGTGCTGATCGGTGGCTGGCGGCGCAGCGCGGCCAGGAACTTCAAGTCGCTGCTCGTCGGCATTCCACACGAGGGGCGGCTGTACTACGTCGGGCGGGTCGGCACCGGGTTCACCGAGCCGGACCTGCGGGACCTGGCCCAACGGCTGAGCAAGCTGGAACGCAAGACTTGTCCGTTCGACAACGATCTCACCGCCGACGAGCGCAAGGAGGCGGTCTGGGTGACGCCGAAGCTCGGCGGCACGGTGCGATTCATGAACTGGACCGAATCCGGTCGCCTGTGGCATCCGGCGTGGTTGGGCGGCTCGGACTGAGCGCGGTCACTCCGCGTCGCAGCGCCCGCCCGGAAGCGATGGGGCTGAGTAGGGTGAGTTCGCGGCGGTACCCGGCGCGAGAACGAGGAGTACACGGTGGATTTCAAGAATTTGGCCAACAAGGCGATCGACCTGGCCCAGAAGAACGCGGACAAGGTGGACGCGGTCATCGACAAGGCGGGCGACCTCGTCGACAAGAAGACCGACGGCAAATTCGTCAGCCAGGTCGACTCCGCCCAGGAAGCGGCCAAGAAGGCGCTGCGCAAGCAGTGACGCCGAACGGGACATGACGCTGGCCCGATTCCGGCCGTACCGCCATGTCCCCGCTGCTTCGTCAGTTGGCGCCCGCGAGCAGCGGTGTGATGGTGGCGATGTCCGTGACCAGCGTGTGGCCTTGGAATTCGAAGTCGTCGTAGGCGCGCGCCATGGCCTCTTTGTCCCGGCCGCCGCAGGCATCGCTGATCACCACCGGAACGAAACCGAGGTCGGTGGAGTGCGTGACGGTGGGGGCGATGCCGATCTCCAGTGCGACGCCCGCGATCGCGTACGCGCCGATGCGCAGGTCGCGCAACATCGAAGCCAGCGGAGTGCCTTCGAACGCGGACATCGACGTCTTGTCGAACACCACCTCGTCCTCGCGCGGCTGCAGCTCGGGAACCAGCTCGAAGGCCGGGGTGTCGCGTTGCAGGATGAAGCGCACCTTGTCCACCGAATCCACCTGCTGCCAGCTCATGGCCATGCGCAGCGCGAACGTTCCGCTGAGGCGCTCGGGCAGGAAGAAGTGGCGCAGGAAGACCACGGGGTAACCGCCCGACCGCGCCGCGTCCACCACCCGCGCCACGCGCTCGATGATCTCCGGGCCGTCCGGCAGCTGGCTGAGCACGCCGACCTGCATGTCGTAGACGATGACTGCCAGTCGGTCCGGCGCGCACACATCGGCGAGTCCTTCTGGGATGTCCAATCCGTTGCCATGCCGCATGTTCGGCCACTCCTCTTTGTTGCGTTCTGGTCGCCGACGGCGCGGAATTTGCGGCGATCGGGTTGCGCTAAAGGCTATTTCGCACCACTGTAGCCAGCCGAGAGGACAGCCGCGGCGGTGGGTCCGACCTGGAAGTGACCCGTTGCCGGGCCTCTGACCTGGCAGTATCCTTGGTACCCAGAGGCGGGAGGCGTGTCGGCGCTCGGGCTTTCCATCGTGTCTCGCCGGACTGGGGAGGCCGTGATGAACAAGATTCACGGAACGTCTGTCACTGGGCAGTCGCGGCATCGGGGCCTGTGCGCCCTGCGCACCATTCCGGCAACCGTTCTCGCGGCGCTGGCCCTCCTCGCCGCAACGCTCATCACCGTCCCGGCAGCGTTCGCGGGTGTGCCACGCCCGGACGACGATCCCTTCTACGCGGAACCTGCCGACCTCGCCTCGTATCCGAACGGCGCCGTTCTGGATTCCCGGCCGATCGGGTTGTTCGGTCTGCCCCTTCCGGTCTCGGCGTGGCAGGTCGCATATCGGACTACCGACGCGAGCGACCGTCCCGCGCCCGGCGTTGCGACGGTGATGGTGCCGATACTGCCGTGGTTCGGACCGGGGGCACGGCCACTGCTGTCCTATCAGGTCCCCGAGGACAGTCTCGGCACACATTGCGCGCCCTCGTTCGCGCTGCGCGGAGGCTGGGATACCGGCGTGGTCAACACGCTGATCGACACGCCGTTCATGGCCGAAGCGCTCCGACGGGGATGGGCCGTAGTGGCCAGTGACTACGAAGGCCCGCGGTCCCGGTTCCTGGACGGGGTGAACTCCGGACGTGGCGTGCTGGACGGCATCAGGGCGGCCCGCGATTTCCCTGCGGCCGGCCTCGGACCCGCCACGCCGATCGGCGCATGGGGTTATTCAGGCGGCGCCTTCGCCACCTTGTGGGCCGCGCAGTTGCAACCGCGCTACGCGCCGGACGTCCGGTTCGCGGGGATCACCTCAGGAGGTGTTCCGGCGGATTGGCCCGCCATCGCCCGTCACGCGGACGGTGGTGTGCAGGCCGGGTTGGCGATCCTCATCCTGTTCGCGGTCGCCCGCAACAATCCCGCCGACGGCGTCCTGGAATTGCTCAACGACCGTGGGCAGGCGGCACTGGCCGAGGACGCGGCGGCTTGCGGGTCCGATCTGGTGCCGAAGTACGTCGGGGCGCGGGTCGACGACTTCGCCACGGTCCCGGATGTGCTGTCCCACCCCGCTTTTCGGGCCGCGACCGCGGCGCAAGAGCTCGGCGGCAGCGCGCCTGCCGTACCGATGTACCTGTACCACAGCACGACCGACGACGTGATACCCGTGGCCGGATTCACCGACCTGCTCGGGCGGTACTGCGCGCAGGGGGCAACCATCACGTCGCTGCACTCGATGCTGCCGACTCACAATCCGACGGCGATCGGTGAGGCGTCGGGGGCGATGGGGTACCTTGCGGATCGGTTCGCAAGGGTGCCGGTGGCGCCTGGGTGTCATTCGCGATAATCCACCCTCCGGGCCGCCGCTAGGTGCGGGGGTTCGGCGACTCCAGACCGTGGCGCTGCTCCGAGCGAGTAGGCGCATCGAATTCTGAATTCTGGTGTCTCGATAGCTGTGCGAGGAGGAGAACGCGCATCGGTTGGGCGGGAAGCAAGACGGCGCGCACGGAATCACCAGTGATTCGATGCGCGCCGTGTCGAGGGTGCGTGTGTCAGGTCTTCAGCGGCCGGTGGCGTCCACCCACTTGGTGGTTCCCGGCTGGGCGTTGAGGGTATTGATCAGGTCGATACCGGCGACGATCAACGCGGGGCCGCCGGCAACCAGAGTCCCTATGACCGCCCCGATCGCGGCGCCGGTAAGCACTGTGCCGACACCTACCGGACCACCGACAATCCCGATCAGTCCGACAGCCGCTCCAATGGCAGTGCCGATGAACCCGCCAACGGCGGTGGCGATGCCGAACTGAGTCAAGAAGGCTTGCTGAGCTAGCTGGTTCTCATACGGGGAAGCGACTGGTGTGGCGACCGGGTGAGCGTGCGCGGTATCCCTGACTACGGTTAGCTCCAGCACCCGGTCTGCGTCCTTCACTGCATAAGGCAGTGGGTACTCGAGCCCGTCCTGCCGGAAGGCCAGCGGCATTGTGACCACTACGTTTCCGGCTTCATCCTTGACGTCGACCGACCCGCCGGACGCTGAAAACGTGCCCCCGGTGAGAGTCGTGACGATCTTCTCGCCTATCAGCTGGGCCTTGTATTCGATGTTCGGGACGGGGGCGGCGGCTGGTTCCGCATGGGTGGTGCCCGCGCCCACCGTCAGCGCGGCGACGAGTGGCACGACAGCCGCTGCGATTTTATGGACAATCATTTCCGGTTCCAATCTCATCAGGTCCTGATCTCTAGGGAACGCCGCGCGCGCCGAAATTCCTTCCCCCGCAAGCGTGTACAGCTGTGATGTGATCAAGAAGACAGCTCCCGACAAGTAACTGTACTGTGACTGAAAGGTTTAGACGTCGAATTGAACGGGTATTCATCCTCTTTTTGATTGCGCTAGTCTTGTTATAGCCGTTGGCTATTCGATGTCGCAAAGTCCCGGCGCCGTCGACACAACCGCTTCCGGCAATCGGTGGGAATCGCGCCACCTGCCACCGAGGCCACTCGGCCGTTCCGGGCGTCGTCGCGCGGCTGCTGTCCATGCTGCTCGTCGGCCGGGTTCAGAGCAGCAGGTGCAGCCCGATGGCGCCGAGGCAGACGGCGATGACCACTGCGAGGGCGATGGCGTCGCGGTAGCTGGGAGTGCTGGGGTATGCGGTGAGCTGCCCCGTGCCGCCGCGTGCGGTGATCGCCTCGCCCAGTTCGCCGGCGCGGCGAGTGCACACCGCCATAGCGGCGGTGAGAATGTCGATCAGGGGGTTTTCGGCGGCGCGGTACAGCAGGCTGTCCTTGGGGCGGAGTTGGCGGGCGGCACGCAGGACCCGGATTTCCTCCAGTAGCAGCGGAAGGCCGCGGAGAGTCAGTGCGACGACGACAGCCCATTCGTCAACGGGCACCCGGAGCTTGCGCAGCGGCGCACCGAGTTTGGCCAAGGCGGGCGCGATGTCGCTCATCGGCGTGGTCCACGCGATGAGGAACGAGGCGGCCACCAGGATCAGGCCGAACACCACCACCTGCGTGTACCGCAGCACCGCAGCGCCGCCGACCGGCACGTTGATCAGGGCTCCGGCGGCGAGCAGCGCCCAGAACCACCACGGCAGACGCGGCAGCGTGCCGAGCGGCAGCCGGGCGACCACGCCGACGAACACCAGGAAGGCGACCATCACGCCGAGCACCGGCCAGGACGGGAGGAACATCAGCAGCAGGCTGATCAGGAACGCCCCGATCATCTTCGTGCCCGCCCACAGCCGGTGCACCGGGCTGGCGACGGGAACCTGACGGAACAGCACGGTGCTCATGACTCCACCTCGCTGGCGCTCGGCTCCGCCGTGATCACCGGGGTGGCTGTGCTGATTGGTCGCTCGCTGCGCTCGCTCATGACTCCACCTCGCTGGCGCTCGGCTCCGCCGTGATCACCGGGGTGGCTGTGCTGATTGGTCGCTTGCTCATCGGCGGACTCCCAATTCACGGGCCGACTCAGCGGACATCATCGACCTCCGTGCTCGAGCCGCCACGCCGCATCGCGTGGCGGGCGCAGCGGCGTCGGTGGGGAATCGCGATGTCGCACGGGGCTGTTCGCAAGCAGCGCGGTATCGCGTGCGGACTCGGCCGCCAGAATCCGTCCGGACCGCAGATGCACCATCCGGTCACACACCGCGGCCATGTCCGCTACGTCGTGTGAGATGACGATCAGCGTCAGGCCGGAATCTCGCAGCCGCGCCAGCAGTTCCACGATATCGGCGCGGCCTTCGGGGTCAAGGCCGGCGAGCGGCTCATCGAGTACGACGACCTGCGGATGGCTCGCCACTATGGCGGCAAGCACGACCCGCTTGGCCTGTCCGCCGCTGAGTTCCTCGATGGAGCGCGCGGCCAGGGACCGATCCAGCCCCACCGCGTCCAGCGCGCGCCCGACCGCGCCCGACCCGGTGGCCCGCCCGCCCCAGTCCGCGATCTCCGCGCCGACCGTCTGCTTCTGCAGTTGCAGGCGGGAATGCTGGAAAGCCAACTCGACGCGTCCGATCTGCTTGGCGATCGACTTTCCGCCGAGCTCGCACCGGCCGGAACTCGGTTCGATCAGTCCGGCTGTGATCCAAGCCAGGGTGGATTTTCCCGATCCGTTTCCGCCGACGACCAGCAGCGCCTCGCCGCGCCGGACCGAGAGATCCACGCCGTGCAGAGCCGGTGCTTCCCAGGGGGTTCCGCGGTTGTAGGTGTGCTGAACGCCGCGTAGTTCGAGGATCGTCTCGCCCATCGGCCTGCGCCTGGCGTCGCGCACCGGGCGCGGCCAGGCGGGCAGGTTCTCGACCGAGCGTCCGGCGGCCAGGTGCACGACTCGATCAGCCGCGGCGGCGTCGGCCTCGTGATGGGTGACCAGCACGACTGCCATCGGGTGCCGTTTCGGCAGTGCCGCGAGCAGTTCCACGAGTTCGCGGCGGCCGCCCGGATCGATCATCGAGGTCGCCTCGTCGGCGATCAGCAGGGCGGGGCGACGGGCCAACGCCGCGGCGACGGCGAGACGTTGCTGCTGCCCGCCGGAGAGTGTGGCGGTCTCCTTCGCGCCCATGCCGCCGAGACCGACTTCGCCGAGCAGTCCGTCGACGTCCACGTCGGCGGCGAGCTCGGTGGGCAATCCCCACACCACGTCGTCGGCGACGAGCACACCGAGGGTCTGACTCTCCGGTCGCTGCGACACCAGCGCCGTTCCGCCGAGACGTCCGAGGCCGGCCGACCCGGGACGCTCGACCGTTCCCGAGGTAGGTGGCAGCCCGGCGAGCAGCCGTGTCAGCGTCGACTTGCCCGATCCGTTGTGCCCGACCACCGCGACGAATTCACCGACTTCGACGGTGAGGTCGATGTCACACAGCGCGTCGCGCACCGCGCCCGGGTAGCGGAATCCGGCCCCGCGCGCCCTGACCGGCAGCGGCGCGATGGGCCGGTCGTCGTGTGGCGCGTCCAGCCGATCCCGGCCCGGCAGCAGGACGAGCCGGTCCAGCACCGAGCCGAGTACGTACCAGGAGAACAGTCCGGTGGCGACCATGCCCATCGCGACACTGCCGCCGATCCAGGCCCACCACCAGCGCAGGACCGAGTCGGTGAGGTCGGCGGCGGCCCGCCCGAGGGGTTCCAGCTGCGTCTGGCGCGCCGCGAGATCCTGTACGCCGCGCGAGGCGTTGCGGATGTTGTCGAAGAGCAGGTGGCGGGACGCGGAGAGCAGCAGCAATGACCCGACGGAGAACAACGCCCAGACCAGTCCGGTCAGCATCGAGAGCCCGAACACCGCGACGATACCGCCGCGGCGCCGCTTCACCGTGCCTATGATCCCGCCCAGCGTCGCCGACGACACCAACCCGATCGCGGGCACCACACCCGCTGCGACAAAGGTGACCAGCGTGGCCGCGATGGTGGCGGTGACCAGGGCCCGCAGTCGGTAGCGGTGTGCGATCAGTGCCATCGGCACCGCGGCGACCAGTTGCAGCGCGGCCGCGAACGGGATTACCGAGCCGACGGTGACCAGCCCGACGGTCGCGCCGCCCAGCACGGCGCCGGTGGCCAGCTCGATCGGACGCAGCGGCCCCCGCTCGCCCGGATCGCCCTCAAAGGGCAGTGCACTCACGGAACAAGTCTGCCAGCCCGGCGAGTGGTGCACGATTTGCCGTAATACGAGAGGGCCTCTGAGGAGCGCTACTTGTCAGACGGGGGCGAGGGTGTAGGCAGTGGGGTCTAGTTTGCGGAGGGAGCGGCGGTAGCTGGTTTGGGAGCCCGGCCAGTTGTTGGTGATTCGGCCTCCGGAGTTGCGGTACCAGCTGGAGCAAAAGTTCCAGGGGGTGCGGGCGAGGCGTTGTTGGAGGGCGGTGTTGAAGGTCGCCTCCCGGTCTGCGCGCACATCGAGACAGTGACCGGGGCGGTCGGCGAGCAGTTGGACGGCCTGACGGATGTAGCGGGTCTGCGATTCGATCATGTAGATGATCGAGCCGACGCCGAGATTGGTGTTCGGCCCGTAGACCAGGAACAGGTTGGGGAAGTCCGGCACCGAGATGCCGTAGTAGGCGTGCGCGCCGTCGGCCCACGCGTCCGACAGCTTGCGGCCCGCGCGGCCGTAGATGTTCATCGGCCAGAGGAACTCGGTGCCCTTGAACCCGGTGCCGTAGATGATCACGTCCACCTCGTGCACGACACCGTCGGCGGTGTGTACGCCCTCTGGTGCGATCTCGGTGATCGCGGTGGTTTCCACCTGCACGTTCGGCTGGGTCAGCGCGGGGTAGTAGTCGTTGGAGAACAGCGCGCGCTTGCAGCCGACCGGATAGTCGGGGGTGAGCTCGGCCCGCAGCCGCGGGTCCTCGACCTGCCTGGCCAGGTGCTGGGACGCGATACGCGCCACCAGCCGCGCGATCGCGGGGAACTCGACGAGCCCGAGCGAGATGAATTCGGCGATCGACCACCACCCGAACCGCTCGACCAGCAGCGCGCCGGGGACCCGCGCGAACAGGCTGTGCTGGATCGGCGAGTAGTCGGTGTCGAATTTCGGGACCACCCAGGCCGGCGTGCGCTGGAACAGGGTGAGGTGGGCGACCTGCGGCTGGATCTCCGGGATGAACTGGATGGCGCTGGCCCCGGTGCCGACGCAGGCGACGCGTTTGCCGGTGAGTTCGACGTCATGGTTCCATTCCGCCGAGTGGAACGACGGGCCGGTGAAGGTGGCGATGCCGGGTATTCTCGGCATGGCTGGGCGGGACAGCTGGCCCACCGCCGAGATCAGCACGTCCACGACCCGGATATCCGCGTCCGCGGTGCGGACCGTCCAGCGGCCGGTGGTGTCGTCGAATTCCGCGTCGGTCACGGCGGTGCCGAACCGGATCATGTCGAGCACACCGTGCCGCTCGGCGACGTCGCGCAGGTAGTCATGGATGGCGGCGCGCCCCGAGTACCGCTGCGGCCAGTCCGGTTTGGGTTCGAACGAGTACGAATACAGCGGGGACGGCACGTCGCACGCGGCGCCCGGATAGGTGTTCTCCCGCCACACGCCGCCGAGGTCGGCGGCGCGCTCGAGGATCGTGATGTCGTCGAAACCATTGCGGAGCAATTCGATTGCCATACCGATGCCGCCGAAGCCCGCGCCGACGATGAGGATCGATGGCCCATTGCCTGCTGTCATCAGGTGTGCGGCGCGGAGACTCCCTCGGTTACGAGGGTGAGCAAGCGCCGTCCTCCTTTCGCGGTTTCTTGGGTCGGGATGGTGTGTCGGTGGTGTCGGCTGGATTCGCGGGCATGGCGGAGGTGGTGCGGTACAGCTATCGGTTGCGGCTGGGTTCCACCGTGGAGTCCGGTCTGGAAGCTGAGTGGCATCGCTGCCGGTTTTTGTGGAATGAGGCCCGCCTATACGACGATGACGTGTTCGAGGTGTTTCGCGAGAGCCAAGCAACACCTCGAACTCGCCGAACGAACCTTCCGATGCCACGACTGCGAGTACACCGCCTGTCGGGACCGGAACGCCGCCAGAGTGATTCTGGCTGTGGCAGAGCGCGGCCACACACGTGTCGACGACGTCAGACAATCCGATCACCTCCCTCGGGCGGCTGGTGGGGTCGCGGTCCGAGCGTGAAATCACCCGCCTTCAGGCGAGAGAAGCGTTAAGTGGCACTCCTCACAGAGACCCTGACCCTGGATGACTCCACTGTAGGAGCCACCGCCCGTTGTATCGAGATATTCGGCCATAATGTCCGCGTGCAGCGGCTACAGGGTCCGGGAATCCGTGATTGGAATTTTCCGCGCGGCGTGGCAAGCGTGGCGCTGATGGTCGGCTACGCGGCCGAGCACGACGTTCCCACCGTGCGCATGCTGCGCGGCACCGGGCTCACCGAGCGGCAGTTGCGCGATCCCGACGCGCAGATCGATGCGCACGCCGAGCTCGCGGTGATCCGCAATCTCGTCCGCGCACTGCCCGATCTGCCCGCGCTCGGTATCGAGGTCGGCCGCCGCTATCGGATCACCACCTTCGGCATCTTCGGCTTCGCCTGTGTCAGCAGCCCGACGCTGGCGGAGGCGATCAGTTTCGCGCTGCGCTATCTGGACCTGAGCTTCACCTTCTGCCTGCCGGTGGCCCAGTGGGGCGAGGGCGAGTTCGTCGCGTGGGTGCACGACGAGTCGGTGCCTGCCGATGTGCGGCAGTTCCTGGTCGAACGCGATGTGACCGCGATGCATCAGGTGATGAGCGATCTGCTCGGCACGCATCTACCGTTGACCAGGGCCGAATTCTATTTCTCCGCACCGAGTTACGCCGACCGGATCAGGGAGGTCACGGTGGTGCGGCCGCAGTTCGATATGCCGCACAACCTGTTCGCCATCGATCCGGTGCTGATGGAGCAGCCGCTGCCCCAGGCGAACGAGCACACCTGGGCGATGTGCCTGGCACAGTGCCGGGACCTGGTGCACCGCCGCAGGGCCCGCACCGGTATCGCTGCCGAGGTGCGTGCGCGTCTCGTGCCGCGCGGTGGCGCCGACGGATTCGCCGCGTCGCCCGGAATCGACACCGTGGCAAGCGATCTCAATATGAGTACGCGCACTCTGCGCCGCCACCTCGACGCGGCCGGGACCAGCTACCGCGCGCTGCTGGACGAAGTCCGCCGCGCTTTGGCCGAGAAAATGCTCACCGCCACCCCGCTTTCGGTCAGCGATGTCGCGATCCGCCTCGGCTATGCCGAAGCGTCCACGTTCATCTACGCCTTCAAGCGGTGGACCGGCGGCACCCCCGCGGCCTACCGCCGCGAATGCGCTGCGCGACGCTAGGTCGCTTCGCCACGTCCGCTTCGACTGCCGGTGTAGGCAAGCTCGCGAATCTTGCCGACCGCCTCAGGGAACATTTTCACCTCGGGCGGATGATTGAGCATGGGATCGAAATAGTCCGTCCGGTGCTCGGCGGGTTCCTCGTGGCGGAGCGTGAGTTCGGCGAGCCGCAGGCGCGGCACACCGATGCCGCTCGAGGTGAGGGTGAAGGTCACCATGTGTTCACGCAGGTGCTCGTTCATCGCGTCGAGCGACGCCGAGCTGGGCTGATCGGCGTCCGGCTCGGCGAAGAACCAGGTCGGCGTGGACTTTCCGACCCGATAGGGCAGCAGGCTGCCGTAGCGGGCGCTGGCCCAACCACGGGCAGGCGTGAACACGAATCGGCTCAACGGGCCACCACCGGTCGTGGACAAGGCGAAGTCCCACGGCTCGTTATCCCGGTCGAGCACCCGGAACGCGAACCCGAGTACATCGGGCAAGGCCGCCGGCGTACCCGCCCACTTGGACAATCTCGCGATAACGGCACGTTCGCCGCTGCCGAAGAGCGGCTCGAACTCGCTCTCCGCGTGCAGTCGGCCGGACAGATGTACGCCGTCGGCGTAGAACAACCGCGCGTGCCGGAGCCGCGCTCCGGTCGCGAACGCGCCTTTCACCATTGCGGATGGTTGGTCGACCATGGCGGGTCCTCCGGGGTAGGCGTCGCTGTCGTCTCCCGATTGCCCCGGCTCCCGGCGGGTAAACCGAACTCAGCCGGGCTGTACCCCCATCCAGCCGCCCATCGGGACCGTGCGGAAATGGGTTGTCAGGCGGTTGTTCTCGATGACGTGCAGAGCGACCGCCGGGTCCGGCGCATAGTCCATGACATGGTCGGGGAGTTCGAGCTCCCATTCGCCGCCCAGCACGGACGCGGTGCTCGGCCCCACCAGCAGCGGACGTCCCGCGAACGTGGTCGTCGCCGACGAGTGCGCGTGCCCGGTGAGCACACCGACGATGTGATCGTCGCCCGCGACCAGGTCGGCGAGCCGCCGCGGGTCGGCGAGCGAGATCTCGTCGACGACCGGGCTGAACAGGTGTGCGGGAGGGTGGTGCAGCGCGAGCAGGACCGGCTTGGCTGCCGGCGCCGCGGCGAGGACCCCGCGCAGCCAGTCGTAGGTCTCGTCGGTGAGCTGCCCGCCGGCCTCGCCGGGGATGCTCGAATCCAGCAGGGCGACGGTGAGGTCGCCGATGCGATGGGCGTGGTTGATCGGCGCGTCGGAAACAGGCTCGCCGAGCAGGGTGGTGCGGAAGCCAATGCGGTCGTCGTGGTTGCCCGGGATCGGGTACACCGGGATGTCGATGTCGAAGGCGCGCCTGGCCTCGGCATATTGCTCCGGCTTTCCGCCCTCGGTGACGTCGCCGGTCACCAGGATGGCATCGGGCTTGCGACGGAGGTCGGCGAGGAAAGCCATGACCCGCTCCACACGTTCAGCGTTGCGGGTGCCGAGATCGAAATGGGTGTCGCTGACCTGAGCCACCAGGATCATCGGCGTTCGCTTTCACTAGGGGATCGCTGCAGTGCGCCAGAGTGTGCTCGCGTCGCGTCCGCAGCACGTCATCAGGCTAGATGACCTGCGTATTACGCGTCGTTATGAGGCTGATCACCGGTCGAAACCCGCTGGGTGTGGGCATAGTGGCCGGTATCGGCGGGCCGGGTGGCTGCCTGGGTCGGCGACAGCCAGGATGCCGAGTTCGCGGCATCGGCGGTGTGCCGCGTCCCCCCGTGCCGGTCCTACTTGGGCTGCTCGGTGACGACCGTGGAAAGGGTGCGTAGTGCGCGCAGGAATACTCGCCGGTCCGTGGCGGGGAGCTGATCGAGCAGCCGATTCTCTTGCGCCTGGATTTCGCGTTGCGCACGATCGCGCAGCGCGCGGCCCGCCTCGGTGAGCGACACCAGGTTCACCCGCCGGTCCGCTGGGTCTGGTGCGCGGTCGATGAGCCCGCGCCGCTGTAACTCGTCGAGCACGCCGATGATGCGGGTCTTGTCCGCGCCGATCGCCTTGGCGAGGGCCGCCTGAGTGTAGACGGGTTCGGCGTCGAGGCCGAGCAGCACGACATAGCCCCACATCGACAGCTCGTGACGGGCTAGCACGGGCGCCTCCGCGGCCATGAGCGCCCGTCCGAGCGGCACGATCATCGCGGCGAGGTCGGGACGGGCTTCTGGCATGGATCGAAGATACTGCTTGGAAAATGGTAAGTATGTGCATATGATATATTGATGCTTACTATTGGAAATGAGCAGGATCTGCGCGACCTGCATACCCGTGCCGTGCGATTGAGCGTCGATGCCGTCAACCGCGTGACCCCCGACCGGCTCGGCGACGAAACACCTTGTGCCGAATGGAATCTCCAAGCCTTGCTGGAGCACATGATCACGCAGAACGACGGCTTCGCCGCCGCCGCGCGCGGCAGCGACGATCCCGGGCTCTGGACGGTCCGCCCCGCTACCGATCCGGCCGCGGACTATCGCGCCTCGGCCGACGACGTGATCGCCGCGTTCGCCGCCGAGGATGTGTTCGAGCGAGCGCTGCTGCTGCCGGAGATCCTGCCCGGCTACAGTTTCCCCGCCGGCCTCGCGATCGGCTTCCATCTGATCGACAGTGTCGTGCACGCCTGGGACGTCGCGCAGTCGATCGGGGAGACCATCACCCTGGACGAAGACCTCGGCAAGGCGGCGCTACGTATCGCGCTCGCCGTCCCCAACGGTCCGGAACGCTCGGCCCCTGGTGCGGCTTTCGCGCCGGGATCGGTGGTCCCGGACGAGACGTCGGTGCTGGATCGGATCCTGCTTGTGCTCGGGCGTTCGCCGAGCTAGCTCGAGCGACTCAGCGGATGGTGTGCAGCAGCGCGCTCGCACGCTCGAGCGCCGCTACCTCGTCCGATCCGTCTATCGGTCGCCAGAATCCGGCGTCGGGCGGGGCGGCAAGCACGAGTTCCGGGGGCGTGCGCCACGACGCGGTCAGACCGAGACGCCAGGAATGCAGATAGGTTCGCTCATGCGTTTCCGATCGGTCGAACAGTGGGTCACCGACGATGGGATGACCAGTCCAGGCCAGGTGGACCCGGATCTGATGGCGGCGCCCGGTGACCGGCCGCAGCGCGAGGACGGTGTGCGTGGCACCGCGCAGCACGGTCGCGAAGTGCGTGACCGACGGATAGTTCTTGGCGTCGAGCAGATCGGCTTCTTCGACGAACCACCGATCCGCCTCGTGCTGTATGCGCTCCCGCGGCGCCGCGATCCGCACCCGGTTCTTTCGTCCGACGCTGAGCGGCAGATCGATCACCCCGGTGTCGGGCAGCCCGGTGGCCGCGACGACGGCCAGGTATGCCTTGTCGGCGGTCTGCTTGTTGAACTGCCTGGTCAGCTCACCGTGCGCGCCGATTTCCTTCGCGAACAAGATCAGGCCGGAGGTCACCTTGTCGATCCGGTGCACCGGGTATAACGTTTCGCCCGCGGCTGCCGCGAGTTCGACCATGTCGGTGTCATGGCGTTCGCCGGTGACGGAGATTCCGGCGGGCTTGTGCAACGCGAGAATCGCCGCGTCCTCTTCGACGAGGGAACGCGCGCGCAACCGTGACCAGTCCGTCTCCACCGGGACGAGCCTAATCGGCGCAGTCGGACCGAAGTCCGCCCACAGCCTGCGCTGGGTCGAGTGGAGGCTCGAGGTAGTCGCTTGTGCGCTGGGTCGAGTGGAGGCTCGAGGTAGTCGCTTGTGCGCTGGGTCGAGTGGAGGCTCGAGGTAGTCGCTTGTGCGCCGGGCCGAGTGAAGGCGAGGCAGCCGCCTTGGGTCCGTCCGGCGCGGGCGCGGCGCGGGACCTACTTGCTTTTGCCGTTGCGGCGCAGCACGTGTGGGCGTAGCCGGTTGAAGCCGCGCACCCGGACGCTGCGCAGGTTCTTGATGTCGAACTCCGGCTCGCCGTCCAGCGCGGCGGCGGCGGCGGCATCATCGATCAGCACGGTGCCCGGCCGTGCGACGCCGGTCAGCCGGGACGCGATGTTCACCACCGAGCCGTACAGATCCCCGAAGCGCTGCAGCACCGGGCCGTAGGCGACGGCGACGCGCAGCTCCGGCGTGCCGCCGACCATCATCGTCGACTCCTGGATGGCCAGCGCGATCCGGGCGGCATCAACGGCGCTCTCTGCGGCGAACATCACTTCGTCGCCGACGTTCTTGATCACCCAGCCGCCGTTCTCGGTGATGGCCGCGGTTGTCGTGGATTCGAATGCCTCCAGCAGCATGGACAGTTCGTCGGGATGCAGGTGCCTGGTCAGCCGGGTGTAGCCGACCATGTCCGCGAAGCCGACGGCCAGCTCTCGGATCGACTCGCCCGCCGTCGTTCCCGGGTCCAGCGAGCGGGACAGCGCCGCGGCGAGATGCCGCCGCCACGCATAGCTGTTCAGCTGCTCCAGCGTGGCGATGGCGCCCTCGGTCGCGGCGCGCACCGTCTCGGCCGATTCGGCTCCCGGGCCCGCCTCCGCAATGCGCTCGGCGATCTCCGCGAGCACCAAATCGACCTGCCACTCCGCCAGCCGCGCCATACCTTGCCCGAGCGTGCGCACGGTCGCCGCCTGCTGGCGGTTGTCGGCCGAGGAAAGGACGTGCAGCTGCTGGAAGTTGCGGACTGCCGCGACGTCGGCGTCGGTGTAGTCGACCGCATCATCGTCCACGCTGGAGGGGAAACCCAACGCTATCCACAGCCGCCGGGTGAGAGCCTTTGTCGTCCCGGTCCGCTCGGCGACCTCGGGGCGGTTGTACCGGCGCGTTCCGTCGAGCAGATACGACTCGACGACCGATTGCACCAGCTCGGACATCTCGGTGGGCACCATAATCGGTACCCTACGTTTTCACGCGTGCGGCGGCTCGGGGTTGTCGCTCTGGAACGGCGCGAGTGACTCGAAGGACCAGGTCAGAGTCCCTGCGGCAAGATCGGCGAGTACGCCGTCGAGCCAACGTAATTCGGCCGCCGTCACGGCGCGCAGGTATTCGTCCTCCAGCATCACGACGCGCGGCAGGCCCATGTTCGCTGCCTGGTCGGCCTCGATTGCCATCTCGGCCAGCTGGTCGCGCAGCGCCATGGCGCGCCGCTCCAGTTCGGTATGGGCGGCGTCCGGCCCGAGCAGCATGAGAAACGACAGCGCGGCCGGAAACTCGGGGTATTCGTTGCGTGGTTCGCCGAGCATCGCGGCCAGCCAGGTGGCGAAGGCCGCGCGTCCCGCATCGGTGATCTCGTAGACGGTCCGCTCTGGGTAGAGCTGGTCGCGGCCCGTCTCGCGAACGGTGACCAGCCCGGCGTCCTGCAGTCGAGCGATCGTCTTGTAGAGGGCGGCGCGCTGCGCGACGTTGACGACTTTGTCCTTGCCCCATTCCTTGAGCCGCCGCTGGATGGCGTACGGGTGCATCGGTTCCAGATGCAGGATCCCGAGCAGTGCCATCGCTAGGGGAGACCGCTTGATCTGCGCCGATGCTGTCATGAAGCCCATTCTAATGGTTGCACGAACACTAGATAATTGGATACTAGTTGCAAAGTAACTAGTATCCATGGCACTATTAATTCAGCAGCGAGGAACCGCCCGAAAGGACCCGACATGAACCTCACGACCGCTCCGGCCCGAATCCACGTAGACCACGAGACCGCCAAGCGGCTCGGCGACTGGACCGACGCCTCCCGATTCGAGGTGACCGCCCGCTACGGCGCTCTCGTCCTGGATCTCCGCTCGCCGCGGATCGTGGGCGACGGCGATATCGAAGTGCGCGCCGACCTGGATCACGCCATGGTGAAGCTGCTCGTTCCCGACGACGCCGTCATCGACCAGACCGCGCTGCGGTGGACCGGTCGCGGCAGGGTGAAGGACATGGCACGGCTGCGGGACGTCGCGGGCAGGGTCGTCCGGCTGACCGGCACCAGCCTGACGAGCGAGTTCCGCGTGCACCGCGGCGGCATCGCGGTCCTGTCCGCGATGTTCTCGCGCGAGTTCTTCGAAGACGTGCGGCGCGCGAACCGCGAAGGTCGGCACCCGACGCTGGCTGACCCGGCAAATGCGCCGCGGTGAGCTACTGTCCCGGACTCGACGAGCGCCGAGTCCGGGACCAGCGGTGTTGCAGCGGCGTGCATGCCGGCCCACTCTCGCGGACTTGCCGTTGGCGCCCACGGGATATCCACGGTGCTGCTGATTATTTCGATCGGCGACCAGATAATCGGCTGGGTTTCCCGACCGAAAAGCGCTTGTTCGGAAGCGGTTTCATTCGGCTGACGCCGGATTCCGGGCGCCTGGACCTCGGCCCCCGGTGACTACTCCCCCTGGGAAGGGGGGTAGAGCTGGAAGTCGATGACGACGCAACTGACCTGTCCGCCTTCGGTGCGGCCGATCCAGGCGGGGTAGCTTCCGTCGCCCCAGCCGGCGTGAAAGGCGATGAGGTTCGGCTCGGACTCCGAGGTGGTCAGCTCCACCGCGAAAAGGCTGTCGAGCCGTTCGACCAAGTCGTAGAGGTCCGCTTCGCTCACTGGCCCATAGGTCGCATCGATGAAAGCCGCCATGCCGGTGTCCACACCGACCCCGTAGAACTGGCCCTCGCCGAGCAGCCCCAAGTCCTGGCCCGGCCGGAGCGCCATCTCCCACTCGCTGGCCGGTGTGTCCACAACAGTCACCTTGGCCGCGGCCACACGCGAGCCCGAGTGTGTAGAGTCGGCGGACCGTATCAACGACAACGTGACCGGGTACTGGCCCGGTGGCACGGTGACGGTCAGCGATTCTTGGTCGATCCAACCGGGATCCGCAACAACCAGCCGCCCGGACGGAACCCGCAGCAGCCCGGCAACGCTGAGTTCGACAACCGCAGGACCGTCCGAGGTGCCGCGTGTGCCCGAAGTGAACAGCTGCTCGATTCCGGTGGCGCGCAGCGGCCCCTGCTCCTCGCCCGCTGGTGCATCGCGCAGGACCACCGCCGAGGCGGGCTCGTGGCCCTGCTGGGCGAGTAGCGGCACGAACACCTGCCAGCCGCCGAATTCCGGCGTGGGGCTGAGGAAGTCTTCGATGGAAGCCGAAAACCGCTGCACCGTTACGTTTCCCGGCCCGGAAGTCGCCTGGCCGCGAATTCGAGCGGTATGCCGCTCGAACCAGTCATTGTCCGAACCATCGAACTTGGACCTGATCTCGACCTGCCCGTCAGCCGATATGGTCGTGGTCTCTTCGACATCCCATTTACCGGACGAGTACTGCTCCTCGCCCGAAATCTGCCACCGGGTGTTCCGAGAGATCCGCAACACCCCCTCGCCGTGGGGCTCGAGGTCGATCATCTGCGCGCGATAGGTCCTGTCGTCGAAGAGATACACACGCCAATCCCCTGTCGGCCAGTGCTCGACCAGCGCCAGCGGCCGCTCCTGTGCGGCCAGCAAAACCGCGTATCCCATTTCGGCGACATGCCTGCGCGCCGCAACCTCACGCGACATCTGCGCGGGATGGGTCATGCCGCGTTGCGAACCCCACATTTCGCCATATGACACATCAAGACTGTCGAAGATCACGGCCCATATCGCCTCTCAGCACAACGATGGTCGACGATACTGCCGTGGCCTGAGCGTTGTTCCCATGAATGGTCGGATGCCTGCCGCAATTCCGCGCACGGAGAGCGACTTCGTCAACTGCGCAATCCAGTCGGCCGACGGCGGACGCTCGGTCCTGGCATTCGATCCCGAAGCTCGGTATGGCAAGAACACCGCGCAGCTCATATCGGGGGAACCTCTTCATGAGGCCACGACAACGCTCGTGCGGCGTTCGGTCAGCGTCGCCCGCGGAACGTACGGCGCAGATCGTCGACCCATAGATCGGGGATCTCCCACGGGATGAAGTGGCCGCCCTGGTCGTGTGCGGCGAGGTTGACGTGGTTGTACCAACCGGCGCGGTCGCTGTCGAGGAAGCTCTGTACACGGCGGTCGGTGCTGATGCCGGGGGGATTCTCGTAGCCGACGAAGGTGATGCCGGTGGGCGCTTCGATGACCGGCTGCCTGTTGTGTGACGGAGTCCACGGGTATCGGTTGTTGTTGGCGTAGGTGCGGATCGAGGTGCTGATCGAATTGGTCACCCAGAAGATCATGGCGTGGGTGAGCAGGTCGTCTGCGGCGAAGACGGCCTCAATGTCGCCGCCGTTGTCGCTCCAGCTCACCCACCACTGCAGGATCCAGGCGAGCATCCCGGCGGGCGAGTCGGACAGCCCGTAGGCGAGTGTGCTCGGCTCCAGCACGTGCGCGGCGAGATGGACGGCGAAGCGACGTTCCAGTGCGATGATCCGGGCGCGGACGTCGGCGGGTATCCCATCGGGAATAGACCTGCCCCCGCTGATGTCCCATGCCCGGTCGCCGTCGAAAAGCGTGAGTTTCTGACCGGACCCGATGTGGATGGCATACAGCTCGTCGGCGTACTTGTGCCCGAGCTGGCCGGTGACCAGCGCGCCGACGTCACAACCCGCGGCGGCGTACTTCGGATAGCCGAGGGTTTCGGTCATGAGGATGTGCCAGAGGTCGGCGACCTTCCAGAAGTTCATATCCGGGTTGTCCGGCAGCGGTGCGGAGGACCCGAAGCCGGGGAACGAGGGGACGATCACGTCGAAGGCTTCGGCGGGATCAGCGCCGAACGCACCGGGGTCGGCCAGCGGGTCGAGCACCTTCGCCCAGTGCCAGAAAGTCCATGGCCAGCCGTGGGTGAGCAGTACCGGGGTCGGGGCGGGACCCACGCCCGGCCTGCGCATGAAGTGCACGGGCACACCCTGCACGTCGACGAAGTAGTGCTCGTAGGCATTGATCGCGGCCTCGGCCGTGCGCCAGTCGTAGTCGGTGCGCCAGTACTCGACAAGTTTCTGGAGGTAGCTGCGAGGCACGCCGTAGTACCCGTCTTCGTTACCCGCGTCGAGCGGCCAGCGAGTCGGCTCCAGTCGCTGCCGAAGGTCGGTGAGCACCTCGTCGGACACATGAATTGCACTGGGCTGCAACGGAAACGGCCGTTTCTCGCCGCGGCGCGAGGAAAGGGGCTCATGGGTTATCGTCGTCTCCTGCCGCTGCTGCCGATGTGCTCGGGGTTATTCGGAAGCGAACAGCTCGGCTACCTCCCGGGGATGCTCGACGCCGACCTCTTCGGGCGGCTGTGCTACCGCCGAAATCGGCTAAATTAGCAGAGTACTGCCATTGCAAAGTCGGTCGGAGGAGGCTCGGTGGATACGAACGCGAACGTTGCGGCGGGCCCTGCGACCTTCGCCGAGCTGTTGGTCGAAATTCGCGGTCGAATGGATTCGCTGTCCACTTCGCACAAGAAGCTGGCTCAGCGCGTGCTGTCGGATCCAGAAGCGGTGGCGTTCATGACCGTCTCCGAACTCGCGAGCGCGGTCGGAGTCAATGAGGCCACCGTCGTGCGGTTTGCCAACGGTCTGGGTTTGAAGGGGTATCCAGGACTGACCCGATTGTGTCGCGAGCGACTGCAGGAGCAGGCGCAACTGTTGCACCGCTTCGACAATCTCGAGCACCTCGTCGCGGAGGGGGCCGGGGTGCGCGAACAGACCGTGGCACTGGATCAGGCGAATATCGCCCGGACATTCGCGCGCATCGAAAACGCGATGTGGGAGTCGGCCGTCGATCGGCTGGCCCATGCGGCCCGGGTGCATGTGATGGGTCTGCGCAAATGTCACGCGCCGGCGTATCTGCTGAGCTACCTGCTGCGCATGCTGCGCGAGGACGTGGCGACGGTCGATGCCACCGCCGGCACCCTGACCGATGAACTGCGCCGGGTGCGTGCGGGCGACTGCTTCGTGGCGATGTCGATCCATCGCTACAGCCTCGACACCGTACGTGCCGCGCAGTGGGCTCGGCAGCGCGGTGCGCACGTCATCGCATTGACCGATACCGCCGTCTCACCGCTGGCGGTTTCGGCACACGACACGTTCTACATCGAGGCGTCCAGCGCCAGCGTGCTGCGATCGATGACCGCCTTCACCTCCCTCGCTCAGGCGATGACGGGTGAGGTCGCGCACATCCTGGGGCATCGGGTGCGTACGACGCTGCTCGAGGAGGAAAAACTGCTCGGCGAGTTCGGCGTCTATGCCTCCGATGCCGTCGGCGAATAACGCAGGCGCGGTGATCTACTCCGCCCTCGCCATCTGCGCCGCGACCGCCCGGCGCTGATGAATCAGGCCTGCGGCGACGGCGGTGGCGGTGACCATCATGGTCAGTGCGAGCGGAGTCCGGGTGCTGGAGGTCAGTGCCATCCCGACGATGATGGACAGCAGGATGACGCCGACCGCGTAGGACAGGTATGGGTCGCCCCACATTCGCACGGGAAGGGCGGCGACCTGCGCTGCGGTCTTGTTGCGACGTCCGACGATCTGGGTGGCGCAGATACACAGGTAGACCACGACAGCGATCGCGCCCGAGGAGCTGAGCAGGAAAGTGAAAACCGCTCCGGTGGGCAGGAAGTAGTTCGCCACCACCGCAAGGAATCCGGCACTGGAGGCGGCGAGAACACCGGCGGCGGGAACCCCGGAGCGGGCGGTCTTGCCCAGCAAACGGGGGCCTTCACCGCGGCGCGACAGCGCGAAGAGCATCCGTGAAGACGAGTAGAGACCCGAGTTCAGACACGACAACACCGCGGTGAGCACGACCAGATTCATGATGGTCTGTGCACCGGGAACTCCCAGCAGGTTCAGTACCGCGGCGTAGGGGCTTTGGGTGATTTGCGTTGCGTTCCAAGGCAATAGCGTGACCACAACGAGTATGGAGCCGACGTAGAAGATCAGGATGCGTCCGGCGACGCTGCGCATACTCGCGCGCACCGCACTGACTGGATCTTTCGCCTCACCGGCGGCGATCGTCACCAGTTCGGTACCGAAGTAGGCGAAGAAGACTGTCAACGACGCCACGAGCAATGGCGTGAATCCGTTCGGGAACAGGCCGCCCTGCCCGAGCAGGTTCGCCGTCCCTGGCGCGTGGTAGTGCGGGAACAGGCCACAGGCCGCGGCTATACCGATTCCGATGAAGGCCACGATCGCAATCACCTTGATCATCGCGAACCAGAACTCGAACCGCGCGAAGGACGTCACCGCCGCAAGGTTCACGCCGGTCAGGGCACTCATGAAGATCAGGGAATACAGCCAGGTCGGCACCGACGGCAGAAGCTGGTTGGCGATCGCCGCACCGGCTATGGCCTCGAAAGCGACTGTGACACACCAGTGGTAGGCGTACACCCACCCGACCGCCAGACCGGCCCAGGAACCGAGTTCTCGGGAGGCGTAGCTCGAGAACGATCCGGTCTCGGGGCTGGCTGTGGCCAGTTCGGCGAGCATGCGCATCACCAGGATGATGACGAGGCCGGTGAGCAGATAGACGAAGACGATGCCCGGCCCCGCCGCGGCGATCGCCTTACCGCTTCCCACGAACAACCCGGCGCCGATGACTCCGCCGATACCGATCATTGTCAGCTGACGAGTGTTGATGCTGCGCTGCAGATTCCCCGAGGTTGGCACGATGCCTTCTTCCCGCCGTGGGCCGTGACCCGATAGCTGATAGTGACATGAAACACGGCCCGCACAGTAGATGCAATAGATTTTGCATAGAACTTGCAGTTTGCAAATTTGATGGCATAGTGGAGCCATCGAACGCGGGCCGGGCAGCCCGGCGCCGCGGATCGCGGGGTGTGCGGGTCGGCCGATCTGCCTGTCCCGCAATGCGTCAGGCAGCGATCAGGAAGAAGTTGAGGCCCATGTCCACCGTGCTGGTGAGCAGATCCGGTTCCACCGCGACACTCGTTCTCAACCGCCCTGAGCGGCTCAACGCCGTCAGTGCGGAGCTGTACCAGACCCTGGTCGACGAACTGAATGCCGCCGATTTCGATCCGGGTATCCGCTGTGTCGTCCTCACCGGTACCGGACGGGCGTTCTGCGTCGGTGCCGACCTGAAAGCGCACAAGTCCGGCACCAGGACGCCCGCGGAGCAGGAGCACTACATCGAGCTGGGCCAGCGCGCCTGCGAGCAGATCCAGACGATGTGCACCCCGGTGGTGGCGGCGGTCAACGGATATGCCCTCGGTGCCGGTGCGGAACTGGCCGTCAGCGCGGACTTCCTGGTCATGGCCGAGGACGCGCAGATGGGGTTTCCCGAGGTGAGCATCGGCACCTTCGTCGGCGGTGGCGTGACCAACCGGCTTCCGCGTCTGGTCGGTCTGCGTAGGGCCACGGAGATGCTGATCCTCGGAGAGCGATTCACCGGTCGGCAGGCACTCGAATGGGGGTTGGCCCATTCCGCGGTACCTAGGGATCTCCTGCTCGGGTCGGCCCAAGCGCTCGCCGAAACCCTCGCGGCGAAGGCGCCACTCGCACTGACCCGGATGAAGGCGGCGCTGCGCCGCGACGATCCCCCCGATGTCGCGTTCGCCACCGAGCCGAGGGAGCTTCTCGAATTGATGGCGACCAGGGATTGGGCCGAGGGTCTCGCCGCGTTTGCCGAACGCCGCCCCCCAAACTTCGAAGGAAAGTAGGCATGACCAGCACCGACGAGCACGCGTCCCTTCTCGACGCTCGCGTCCGCACCGCTCTCGAGCGGCTGTTCGACCCACATTCCATCGCCATCGTCGGAGCGTCCGCCAATGCGGCGAAGCGCGGGTTCCAGGCCATCCGGGCCCTACAGCAATCCGGCTACGCCCATCCCATCTATCCGGTCCACCCGACAGCCCTGCAGATCCTCGGGCTCGGCGTGTACTCGTCGATCGATCGGCTGCCCTACGGCGTCGACGTCGCGCTGATCGCTTTGCCCGCCGCCGCCGTCCCTGACATGCTGCGCCAGTGCGCCGCCGCCGGTATCGCCGGAGCCGTCGTGCTCGCCAACGGTTTCGGAGAGATCGGGGAAGCCGGCGCCGAACTCGCCGCCGCGCTCGCAGCGACGATCGCGGAGACCGGTATTCGGGTCATCGGCCCCAACACCTCGGGCCTGCTCAACGTCTACTCGGGTGCGAACCTCGTCGGCCTCGCGGATGTTCCGTGCGGTCCGATCAGTGTGATCACCCAGAGCGGAAACATGCTGCTATCGCTGGTCAACGACGATCGCGCGATCAAAGGTCCCGGATTCCACGCCTACGTGGGGCTGGGCAATCAGGCTGATGTCCGCTACGACGAATGCCTCACCGAATTCGTTCGCGATCCGCGCACCGGCGTCGTAGCGATCCACTCCGAGGGATTCGTCGACGGACGGTCGTTTCTGGTCGCCGCCGCTCATGCCGTGCCGGATAAACCGGTTGTCGTGCTGCGTGGCGGACGATCGGAAGTGGGGCGCCGCGCCGCGCGGTCGCACACCGGCTCGATCGCCGGATCGGACGCCGTGGCGACAGCCGTGCTCCGGCAGGCCGGGGTGGAGCTCGTCGACCGCTCCGACGAACTCGCGGTCGTCGCAGGCGCTCTTGCCACCTGCGCCCCCATCGCCCCGCGGCGCAAGGTCGCGATCCTCAGCGATGGCGGCGGCCACGCCACGCTGGCCGCCGATGCCCTAGCGGCGGGTGGCATCGAGCTGGCCCGGCTCGGCGAGCGGACCCGGCTGCGGCTGCGGCAACTGCTCGGCGACGCCGCCGCGGTGGCCGATCCGGTCGACGTGGCCGGCGCCACCGACACCGACCCGATGGTGTTCGCCGAGGCCGTCGATGTCCTCATGCGCGATCCCGAGGTCGGTCTCGTACTGATCATCGGCCTCTATGGTGGCTACCACCTGCGATTCGATCCCGAACTGCGCGAGATCGAGGACTCCGCCAGCGGCGCGTTGCTCGCGCTCATCGCCGAACACGGTGTCCCTCTGCTGATCCAGAGCTGCTACGCCGGTTTCGAGATAGCCAACCACGACCGCCTTCGGGCCGGTGGTATACCGGTGCTCAGCTCCATCGATCACGCCGTGCGGGTCGTTGCGGCCCTGGAGCGGCGCGGCCGCCTGCTCGCCGGTACCGGTCGACACTCCTCGCTCGTACTTCCGTCCCCCGCCCCGGCCATCGAAGGATCAGGACTACTCGACGAGCCGACCGGGCGGCAGGTGGTCGCGGCCGCCGGAATCGATGTCGGCGCCTGGACATTCGCTCGTACCGTTGCTGAGGTGGTCGCGGCCGTCGCCGACTATGAACGGCCGTGTGCGCTGAAAGTCGTTTCTCCGCAGGTGATCCACAAATCCGACGTCGGAGGGGTCAGGCTCGGGGTGGTGGCCTCCGATGCCGCCCAGCACGCCCAAGCGATCATCGACTCCGTCCATGCCCACGTGCCCGACGCCCGCATCGACGGTGTGATCATCACCCCCATGGCCGACGCCGGAGTCGAACTGCTCGTCGGCGCCACTAACGATCCGATCTTCGGACCGGTGGTGGCCTTCGGCAGCGGTGGGGTGATGGTCGAGGCATTGCGGGATGTCGCATTCCGGGCCGCTCCCTTCACCGAGCTCGAGGCCCGCGAAATGATCGACGAGACGATCGTCTCCCGCATGCTCGACGGCTACCGTCATCTTCCGGCGGTCGACCGGCACGAGCTGGCCCGATTCCTCGTCCGCATCGGCGATTTCGTTGCCGCGCACCCGGAGATAGTCGAACTCGACCTCAATCCGGTGATTGTCTCGAGTTCCGGTATTTTCCTCGCTGATATCCGAATCGTGTTGTCGGAGAGAGCATCAGGAGGCGACAATGAATGAACCGGTCCTGATCGACCGAATCGGCCATGTCGTCGTCTGGACGCTGAACAACCCAGCGTCACGCAACCCGATATCCGAAGCCGACACCATCATCGCCCTCGAGGACGCGGTGACGGCGGCCAATCGAGACCACAGCTTGCGGGCGGCGATTCTCACCGGTGCAGGGTCGGCCTTCTCTTCCGGCGGCAACGTCAAACAGATGCGCGATCGGGCCGGAATGTTCGGCGGCACACCGGCGGAGCTGCGTCAAGGGTACCGGCACGGCATCCAGCGCATTCCGAAAGCCTTGTACCACTGCGAGATACCAACGATCGCCGCGGTCAACGGTCCCGCTGTCGGCGCGGGCTGTGATCTGGCGCTGCTGTGCGATCTGCGGATCGCCGCGAGCACCGCGGTATTCGCCGAGAGCTTTGTCAGGGTCGGCCTCATTCCCGGTGACGGAGGATCCTGGCTGCTGCCGAAGGCGATCGGCATGGCCCGAGCCTGTGAAATGGCTTTCACCGGTGAACCGATCGACGCGCGCACCGCTCTCGATTGGGGCCTGGTCTCCCAGGTCGTCGAAGCCGACGCCCTCCTCGACGCGGCCCACCGGCTCGCCACCCGGGTAAGCGCCAACCCACCGCACGTGCTGCGGATGACCAAGCGCCTCCTGCGCGAAGGCCTACATCAGAGCCTGGAAAGCCACCTGGAGCTGTCCGCGGCGATGCAGGCTGCCGCCCATCACACCGAGGATCACCGGGAGGCCGTCGAGGCCATGCTGGACCGCAGACCGTCTGACTTCAAGGGCCGATGAGTGGTCGACGATCGCCAGGCCAGATGCCGTGAGCACGCCGATCGCGCGTCTGCTGACGCGGGTTGCCCGCGATATCGCAGTGGCGTTCCAGCGCGGTGGCGATGCGGTGGCTGAAAGAATTGGTCGCACAGCGAAATACACGTCGGAGTCCGCAGAGGCATTGCGTGCGGCGGATAGCGAGTTCGGCTCGATGGGGCCCTTGGAACCGACCTTCGGGCCGGGCCGAAGCGTCGAGCTGCCGGCAGCTGGTACCGGTCAGCGGCCGCCGCGCGTCATGTACCACTACACGTCCGCCCACGGATTGGAAAGCATTCTCCGCAGCGGCAAACTTCGGTCGTCATGGGGCCCCGGAGACCGGCGCGGTCAATTCCTGACCACCATCGCGCCGGGCACGATTCCTGACATCGAGTTGGCGGACCGCATCGGCCTGTCACCGCATCTGTCGCATTACGTCGCGCTCGACGTGAACCGTTTGCGGTGGAAGAAGCCTGTCCAACTCGACAACGGGAACTATCTGATCCGTCACCGACGAGCACTGCGGATTCGCCGATTACTCGTAGGCTCGGGCGAGAACCCTGTCGTTCCTTTCTGAGCTGCTCCGGTCATCGGGTGCCTCATGGTTGAACCAGCCCATTGGATGTGTCGCGGTCTCCGGAGTCGCCGAAGTCGATCGTGAAGATGTCTTTCGCAGCGTCGTGGTCGCAGGCGTTGAACGCCTGCATACATGGCTTGGGCTACTGAACGAAACAAAGGATGGTGCGGTCGCTGCCGAGGCATCCCGCTACGCTTCATCGGTGACTTTCACGACGAATGAGCAGCAGTTCCTCGCGGAGGCCGGGATCGGCCGGCTGGCCACGGTATAGCCCGACGGCGTTGTGCAGAACAACCCGACCAGCTATCGGGTGAACACCGACGGCACCATCGACATCGGCGGTATGCGCATGCACACCAGCCGCAAGTACCGCAACGTCGAGGCGGGCAGTCGGGTGTCGTTCGTCGTCGACCAACAGGTCTCGTTGGAGCCGTATGTTATTCGCGGCATCGAGGTGCGCGGCACGGCCGAAGCCCTCGACGACCAAGAGCCGCCGTTCCCTCCCTAGGAGCGCTCGATCATTCGGATCCCATCCCGACCGGATCATCTCCTGGGGAGTCGACGGCGGCTCCTTCGATTTCACCAGCCGCACGCCAAACAGCTGAGCGGTCGCGCCCGTAGTGCGACGATGACCACGAGGAACAACCCGGTGGCGACGGCCGGTCCGAAACCGAGCCGTTCGATGTGCCCGGCAGAGCGCACAGGAGGACCGCGTTTGGCCTGGGGCTTCTCGATATGGTCATTTCGGGATTGTCCGGAAAATCCCGTTGATCTGAGGAAACGCTGTCGCACGTTTGTGCCCTCGGCAGGACACGCAAAACATGGGCAACTGAAAAACGCCTGGTCATCGTGGGTACCTACCCGGTCTGACGATTGCGGTGCGCCTGCACGGATCGGTTCACTGTTCCCATATTCGTCGGCGCGGGAGGCTGTCGCTCACGCGGCGATTGGCGACCAGCGTGAGGCCGAATCGGCGATAAACCGTGCCCTACGTGAGGTTGATCGTGGCCTGGATGATTCCGAGGATCCGATCTGGCTGCGCTTCGTGACCGCAGCGGAGATCCAAAGCATCACTGCGCAGGCGGGAACGTTCTTGGGGCAGCATGACAAGGCAGTGGAGTTCTATCAGGCGAGCGTCGGCGCGCACAACAAGCCGCGGGACGAGGCGTCGTATCGCGCCTATTACTCGGCGTCGCTGGCCCGTCTCGGCGACGACAGTGCAGCGGTCACGGAGGGCCTGTCTGCTCTTGCGTTGCTGGAGGGGCCGGTGAAGTCTCACTGCTTGGTGAGCGAGTTGCAGCCAGCACGGACGGCCGCGGACCGGGCCAGCACGGACGATGCCGAACAGTTCCGCAGCCGATTCGACCTGTTGCTGGCTCACTGATTTCTAGCCAGCACGCCCGGTACGTGGGGGGAAGGATTGCTGAGGCACCACTGCATTATGGGTAGCTGTTCATGCCCGTTGCCGGTCCACAGCACCAAGTCCAGCAAGCCGCGTTGATCATCCCGTGCCGTGGGCGGCGTCGGTGTAGATGCGCAGCGCCTCACCGAGCTTCCGCGCCATGATCTCAAGTGGTTCGGGTGGTAGGAATTTGCCGAAGGCGGCGGCGTCGAGCAGTTGGCGGCGCACGTCCTCTACCTGCATTCGCGCGAAGTCGAGTCGGTTGAGTTCGGGCATGGCCCGACCTTACAACGAATCGAACATATGTTCTATACTGACTCGACGGAAATTCACCCAGTTGGGGTGAAGCGAGTACCGATGCGCAGTCGGCAGCCCGCTCATGATCCGTACCAGGTCGGCCGAGAGCAACCGAGCAGGCCTCCGCCGCGCCCTCGCCCGACCCGCCTACGGCCCAATCTGCCTGACGTCCGGCGTATCGCGGCGTGCATGCAGTTCACCCAAAAAGGGTGAACCGCGTAGCGCTACACGGTCGGCACCATGGTCCTGTCAATGGGTTAAAAGTCAATGCCACAACTAAAGGGAGTGCACCATGACTGAAACTGGCTTTGCGATCAAAAAAATCACCCCACAGCCGTCGGTTCCCGAGGCGCCTGCCGAGAAAGCTGCACCCGGTTACTACCAGCTTTACAACGACACGGGCAGGCAGGTCTCGGTCTTCCTACAGGAATACTGGAACCCGAAAGCGGTGTTCGACCTGGCGCCCGGTGCGACCAGCGACCAGTTCGAGGGTGGGCACGAAATGTACTTCCTGCTCTCGGACTCTGGCCAGTCCAAGATACTTGAATGGGACACCTCGGACGCGTCCCAGTGGACGTGCAGGTATCACTTCTCCGGTTGGCCGCACCAGGATGTGAACAACGTCAGTTCCTTCCAGTAGATTCCGCAGCTGAAGCGGTCTGGGGCGGGGCGAAGGGTCGGAGCGCGAGCGGGTTTGCAATGCATCCCTACTCATCCGGCAGCGCGCTCAGGATCCGCCCCAGATCCGCCGAGAACGCCCGAACAGGCTCCGGCCACACTCTCTCGCGTACGGTCGGCGGCTCATCGACGCGTCTACGGGCCATTCCCGGGGACTTCCGGGGTTCGTACGTTTGGGTATTGGCAGCGAACAACGCTTGTGCGGCGGCCCGTTGCTCGGCCGTCGCTGGCGGCGCTGCAGTGAGCGCTGGCCGGTACTCCGGCGCGTGGCTGACCGGCCGCCATGCACGGATCCGGGCGGTGACGTGTCCGGGCATGATGCGCTCGGTCGATTCGGAGTAATGCGCGCGGATCGCCACGAGCGCTTCCTCCCGGTTCCAGCGGGCACGCTGCGCTGCGTCCAACCATCCGGATTGCATGAGGCGGTCGATGTTTCGGCTGTCGTAGGACTGGGCGACCTGAAGCAGAACAAGGATCTCGTCGGGGGTCACGATGCCTGCCTCCTCGTAGCTCACGACGCGGTCTCGATCGCTGTCACGCTCCACACATCGAGCTGCGCGACGGCGCCGGTCCGGTCTGGCATCGGGATGCCAGCGGCGGCGAGGATGCGGGGGTCCGGGTTCTGCTTGAGCGCTTCGGCTTTCGCGAACGTGATTTCTGCTGGAGCCAGCGTGGCGCTCTGTGGGCCACTGGCGGGCCTGGCGACCGTGCGCGGGTTCTCGGCCGCCCGACGAATCCAGTTACGTACACGCGGCTATGTCATGAATGACGCAACCCCGGTCGAATAGACCGGCGCTGACCGCAGTCGTCATCGTCGGGCGGATCGGCTCTCGTCTGCGCGCATGCCCGAGTTGGAGTGTGATCTGATCGAGAATCTCGCGCGTGGCTGCGAGCAACGAGAGCGATCCCGTCGACTCGGTGATATCCGAGTCGGACGTGCCGATGAACCAGGTCTCGATGGGCGACCGGGGCGGAGGTGGCGACCATGCATCAGCCGGATGGACGGTAGTCCGGTCGGGATACCTGTCCAACGGGGTGTAGACATCGTGTGTGACGGGTTGACGGCGTCCTTCGAGGTTCGATACGTCGGTGGTGCGGAAGGAGAGCGCATCGCTGCCGCGCAGGGGAAGGCGCTTGCCGCGCTGTTGAAATGGCAGGCGTTTGCTCTGAAGTCGGCCGGTCCTGAATTCCGGCGAGTTGCCGGCTTGGTTGCCCATGGTTTGTGTTTCCCTAGAGGGCTCGCACCAGGGCAACCGTTTGACCTGCACATTTCGGTTTTGTTGGCTATCCGGAAGCGATGCACGGATCAGGAAAACCTGCTGACCTGCGGAAACGCGTCGCAGGTTTGTGCCCTCGGCAGGATTCGAACCTGCGACACCCGCTTTAGGAGAGCGGTGCTCTATCCCCTGAGCTACGAAGGCTGGTTGGATGGGCGCTGGGCCTACCCGGGACGTCAGCAGTCTACCGGGTCGAGGGCTGGGATTCCGCATCGCTTTCCGGTGCGGATTGAAACTGGCAGTTCCGGGCTGTGGCCGACGGATCAGAACCCTCCGTCGAAGCCGCCGCCTCCGTCGAAACCGCCTCCGTCGTAGCCTCCGCTGTCGTAACCACCCGAGTAGTCACCACCCTGGTCATACCCCGCGCCTGATCCGCCGCCGTCGTCGGCCGCGAGCCCGTCCTGGTATCCCTCGCCGTATCCGCTCTCGAACCCCTGCGCGTCATATCCCACTCCGGACATCCCGGAGAACAGCGATGTGAACAGCAGTGCGGAGCCGAGGCCCCAGGCGCCGCCGACCAGGGCGGGCTTCCACCAGGGCTCGGAGTACCAGCCCGCGGGAACCGGTCGTCCGGCGACTCGTCCGCCGGGATAGTAGTTCGGCGTCGCCGAGGAGGGCTCGGGCGAGGCCGCGATCTTCCTGCCGTCGTACTGGACGACTCGCTTCTCGCTGACCTGTCCGGCGGTGTCCTGCCCGTCGAGCGCCGCGACCGCGGGACCAGGGTCCATGCGCATGGCGGTGCGTGCGGCCCTGATGTAGTAAAGACCTTCCAGCGCGGTCTGTTTCGCCAGCCGCGCCTGGGCAGGTGAGCGGGCCTGATCGAGTTGCGATCCCGCCGCGAGATGCCGTTCGGACGCGTCGGCCAGTGCCTGCACGGCCGCGTCGTTGCTGCCGCTGAGGGTGTAGACCTGGCCGCCGAGTCGCTCGTTCACCTGCCGTGCTTCGGCGAGCGCGTCGGCGAGTTCGGTCGCCGCGCGCTGTTTGCTCCGCCGCGCCTGCCACACCAGCAAGGCGGCAAGCGTCACGATCACCACGACGATCAGCAGCCACAACACCGCGTACCTCTTCCGTTGCCTCGACCCCGGACAATGCCAGTTTACTGGCGGCTTGCTGAGACCGGGCTGAGCAGGCAACGCTAGGGCACGGCGGCGGGTGCCTGTGCCTCGTCGTAGTCGGCGGGGTCGAAAGTCCTTGTCTTCCAGCGGTAGAGCACGGTGGCGCCGGGCCAGTTGTTCGTGATCCGTCCCGCCGCGTTCCGATACCAGCTGGAGCAGAAGTTCCACGGCGTATATTTCAGCCGCTTCTGCAGCCAGTCGTCCCAGCGCTGCTCGGTGGCGGCGCGGGCGGTGAGATAGTGCCCGGGCCGGTTGGTGAGGTGCTGCACCACCTGGCGAATGTAGCGGGCCTGCGATTCGAGCATGTAGATGATCGAGCCGGAACCGACGTTGGTGTTCGGTCCGTACATCATGAACAGATTCGGGAAGTGCGGCACGGAAAGGCCGAGGTAGGCGCGCGCGCCCGTGTCGCCCCAGACGTCGGCCAGCTTGCGCCCGCCGAGACCGTAGATGTTCATCGGCGCCAGGAACTCGGTGCCCTTGAACCCGGTGCCGTAGATGATGACGTCCACCTCGTGCTCGACGCCGTCGGCGGTGCGGATTCCGGTCGGCGTGATCGCCTCGATCGCGGTGGTCTCCACGGTGACGTTCGGCTGCGCCAGCGCGGGGAAGTATTCGTTGGAGAAGAGGCCGCGTTTGCAGCCGGCCGCGTAGTCGGGCGTCAGCTTCGCGCGCAGTTCGGCGTCGGGCACCTGCGCGGCGCGGTGCCGGTCGGCAAGTGCGATGACGGGGGTCTTCACCGCAGGGATGTCGGTGAGCGCCAGCGCCATCACCTCGAAGAAGGACCAGATCGCGAAGCGCTCGGCGAGGCGGCTGGGCGGGAAGTGCTTGAACAGCGCGTGGTGCACGGCGTTGTACTCGACGTCGGCCTTCGGCAGCACCCAGGCCGCCGAACGCTGGAACAGCCTGAGATGCGCGACCTTCGGCTGGATGCGCGGGATGTACTGGATCGCGCTGGCTCCGGTGCCGATGCAGGCGACGCGTGTGCCGGTGAGGTCGACCTCATGGTTCCACTCGGCGGAGTGGAAGGCGGGACCGGCGAAGGTGTCGATCCCCGGGATGTTCGGCAGGGCGGGACGCGACAGCTGCCCGACCGCCGGGACCAGGATGTCGGCGGTGAGCCGCGACCCGTCGGCCGTTTCGACGGTCCACTGGCCGGTCCGCTCGTCGAACTCCGCGTCGGTCACCTCGGTGCCGAAGCGGATGAAGTGCTCCAGGCCGTGCTTCGCGGCGACGCCGCGCATATACGTATGGATATCCCGCTGTTCGGAGAAACGCCGTGGCCAATCCGATTTCGGTTCGTAGGACCAGGAGTACAGCGGCGACGGCACGTCACACGCCGCACCGGGGTAGGTGTTCTCGCGCCACACGCCGCCGAGATCGTCGGCGCGCTCCAGGATGGTGAACGTGTCCAATCCGGCCCGCCGCAGCTCCAGTGCCATGCCGAGCCCGCCGAAACCGGCTCCGATGATGATGATGGACGGCGTTGTCATGCCTCGAGCGTAAGACGCGAATCCACAGGTCCGAAGACATCCGCGGTCACTGAATCGGTATTTTCGGCCAATTCGCGGTGATCAGTTCTCGGCAAGCTGACGGGCGATGACCAGGCGTTGGATCTGGTTGGTCCCTTCGAATATCTGCATCACCTTGGCCTCGCGCATGTATCGCTCGACGGGGAAGTCCTGGGTGTAGCCGTAGCCGCCGAACACCTGGACCGCGTCGGTGGTGACCTTCATGGCGGCGTCGGTGGCGACGAGTTTGGCCACGCTGGCCTGGCGGGAGTACGGCAGGCCCATGTCACGACGCCGCGCGGCGTCGATATACGTAGCGCGTGCGGAGTCGACGGCGGCGGCCATGTCGGCGAGTACGAAGCCGAGGCCCTGGTGGTCGATGATGTGGCGGCCGAACGCCTCGCGCTCCTTGGCGTAGGCGACTGCGTCGTCCAGGGCGCGTTGCGCCAGACCGGTGGCGACCGCGGCGATGCCCAGTCGGCCGGAGTCCAAGGCGCTGAAGGCGATCGAAAGTCCCTGTCCTTCGGTGCCGATCAAGCGTTCGCCGGGCAGGAACGCGTCGTCGTAGGCGGCGGTGGTGGTCGGCACGGCACGCAGGCCCATCTTCGCCTCGGGTTTGCCGAAGCTCAGTCCTTCGGCATCCTTCGGGACGAGGAAGCAGGAGACGCCGCGCGAGCCTTCGCCGGTGCGGGCGAACAGGGTGTAGAAGTCGGCGCGGCCGCCGTTGGTGATCCAGGCTTTGGCGCCGTTGATTCGGTAACCGCCTTCGACGCGAGTCGCCCGACACCGCAGCGCGGCCGCGTCCGATCCGGCGTGTGGCTCGGAAAGGCTGTAGGCGCCGATGGTTTCGCCGGAGAGCATCCTGGACAGCCAGCGCTGCTTCTGCTCGTCGGTACCGAAAGTGAACAGCGGATGGCACGACAGGCTGTGCACGCTGACCGCGACCGCGACGGCGGCCCAGCGGGCGGCCAGTTCCTCGAGCACCTGGAGGTACACCTCGTAGGGTTGGTCGCCGCCGCCGAACTCCTCCGGGTACGGCAGGCTGAGCAGTCCGGCCGCGCCGAGCGCGGGGAAGACGCCGTCGGGGAAGGTCCCGGTCTGCTCGCAGTCGACCACTCGCGGTTCCAGCACCTTGTCGGCGATATCGCGGGTCAGTTCGAGCAGATCCCTGGCCTCGGGGGTGGGCAGCATACGGTCCACTGGCATGTCGTCTACTCCGGCGGTACTCGGTGGTTTGTCTCGTGACTCACAGTAACCGCGGCCTTGCCGGGCGTGCGGCCGAGTTGCCGGGCGCTCGGACGGCCGGATCTGCACGTGCAGATGTGTGCACGGCAGGCGCGTGAACTTCGGTGTGGCGCTACAGGTTTCGCACTGGTCACCGCGCCGCCGCGTACGAGATCCGAAACCGCACTCGCCTCTGTGAAATCTCGTTTGTCTCATTCGGGTGATATCGGTTCACTCGGCTGGCGCGCAAGCGCCACACTCGACTAAGACAGAAAGCTGTTCGGGTCCGGGGGCGACCGGTGTGTCGGCGGCGACGCAGGGGGTGCCGCCGCCACACCGGCTCGGAGTGCTGGTGTCTGACCCGTTTCCTGCCTTATTATCTGCGTATGAATGCAGATAACCAGGAAATGCGTCCTCCGCTCGCGGAAGACCAGGTCGGTCTGGTTGTCGAGGTATTCAGGATGCTGGCCGATCCCACCCGTGTGCAGGTGCTGTGGGCCCTGGTCGACCGCGAACTGTCGGTGAACGACTTGGCCGGACAGATCGGCAAGCCCGCATCCTCGGTGTCGCAGCATCTGGCGAAACTGCGGATGGCGCGGCTGGTGAACACCCGCCGATCGGGCACGACGATCTTCTACAGCCTGGAGAACGAGCACGTTCGGCAGCTGGTGATGGACGCGGTGTACAACGCCGAGCACGCCGGGCCCGGTGTTCCGCCACATCACCGCGGCGACGACGTGGTCCGCGAACTGCCTCGACAAGATGGGACGGACGCCCGATGAGCCACGCGAAACATGCTGCCGGAGCGGAAGATCCGCGCGGAGCGGATGCGCACCTACACGAACACCACCTCGGCAACGGACACCGGCACCATACGCATGCCGGACACCGCCACGCGCACGAGAAGCCACGGGGTCTGCGCGGCGTCCTGCGGGAGATCTTCGTCCCGCACAGCCACGATGCCGCCGACAGCGTGGACGACGCGCTGGAGACCAGCGCGATCGGCATCCGCGCGGTCAAGATCAGCCTGATCGTCCTCGGGATCACCGCGTCGCTGCAGCTGCTGGTGGTTGGCGTGTCCGGGTCGGTGGCGTTGGCGGCCGATACCATCCACAACTTCTCCGACGCGCTGACCGCCGTCCCGCTGTGGATCGCGTTCGCCCTCGGTCGCAGGGCCGCGACCCGGCGCTACACCTACGGATTCGGCAGGGCCGAGGACCTGGCCGGGCTGTTCGTCGTCGCCATGATCGCCCTCTCGGCGTTGATCGCCGGTTATCAGGCGGTGCGCAGACTGATCGATCCGGTGCCCATCGAGCATCTGGGCTGGGTCGCGGCAGCGGGAGTTATCGGGTTCCTCGGCAACGAGACAGTCGCGCTCTACCGAATCCGGGTCGGGCGTCATATCGGCTCGGCTGCGCTGGTCGCCGACGGACTGCACGCGCGCACCGACGGGCTCACATCGCTGGCCGTGCTGCTCGGCGCGGGGGGAGTGGCGCTCGGCTTCCCGCTCGCCGACCCAATCGTGGGGATGCTGATCACTGTCGCGATCCTCGCGGTGCTACGGACCGCGGCACGGGACGTGCTGCGCAGGCTGATGGACGCCGTCGAGCCCAGGTTGGTCAGCGTGGCCGAACGGGCGCTGGCCGCCGAGCCGGACGTGCAGGGCGTGCGCAGCCTGCGCATGCGCTGGATCGGGCATCGCCTGCACGCCGACGTCGAGCTCGACGTCGCACCGACGATCACGCTCGCGGACGCCCATCGGGTCGCGCACGACGCCGAGCACACGCTCACCCACGTCGTGCCGAAACTGAATACCGCCGTGGTCCATGCGTATCCGGCGCACAGCGGGGCGGACCGGACCGCTCCGACCGGATAGCCCAGCTGACCAGCGGCGGCTGATGGCGACCGCACGTCCGGCCGGATTCCCGCCAGGCCTTGCCCGCCGCGCCCTACTGTTGGGTAGCATCGCCGATGTGATGTGGCTCATGGTCGGTGTGTGCTGAAACATGCCGGCGCGCGTACCGAACCTCCCCATGCATCCCGACCTGGTCCGATGGAGCCATATTCCAGAGCATCTCGACTCTGGTATCCGGCGCGCCTTCGGGCACCTCGGCGTCACCGACGACGTAGCCCTGGGCCGGCCCCGAGCGCATGCCGTCGTGCGCCATGCGCGCCAGCGGTATACCGACCCGTACCCCGAGGTGATGCGCGGGATCGGGGTGCCCTACGGGATCACGTCGGAGACGCCGAAGGTTGCCGACACCGACTTGGCTTTCTGAGGGGAAGTCACTGAAGAAAAAGGAGTTCCGATGTTGAGCACCATGCAGGACGAGCCGTTGTCGCTGGCCACGTTGCTGCGCTACGCATCGACGTTCGTCGGCGATTCCACCGTGTCCACCTGGACCGGTACCGGCGTGCGCACCATGACCTACCGGGAGGTCGGCGCCGAGTCGGTACGGCTGGCGAACGCGTTGCGCGGGTTGGGGATCGGCGTCGGCGACCGGGTCGGCACGTTCATGTGGAACAACAACGAGCACTTGGTCGCCTACGTCGCGGTGCCCGCAATGGGTGCGGTGCTGCATGCGCTGAACATCCGGCTGTTCCCGGACCAGGTTGTGTACGTGGCCAACCACGCCGAAGACCAGGTGGTGCTGGTGGACGGCACGCTGGTGCCGATGTTCACCCAGTTGCTGCCGAAGATGAAGACGGTCCGCCACGTCATCGTGGTCAACGGCGACGCGGCGACGCTCACCGCGCCGGACGGTGTCCAGGTGCACTCCTACACCGAACTGCTCGGCGCGCAGCCGGATACCTACGACTTCCCGGTGATCGACGAGCGGTCCGCCGCAGCAATGTGCTACACCTCCGGCACCACGGGCGACCCGAAGGGCGTGGTGTATTCGCACCGCTCCAACTGGCTGCACGCGATGCAGGTCGCCGCGAACAACGGCATGGGTCTGATCGGCACCGACACCATCCTCACCATCGTGCCGCTGTTCCACGCGAACGCATGGGGCCTGCCGTATGCCGCACTGATGTCCGGGGCGAACCTGCTCATGCCGGACCGCTTCCTGCAGCCGGGCCCGCTGCTCGAGTGCATGGCCGATCAGAAACCGTCCTTCGCCGCCGCAGTGCCCACCATCTGGGGCGGGGTGCTGGCTGGTCTCGCGGCGAAACCACAGGACATCACGCACCTGCGCTCGGTCGTGGTGGGCGGCTCGGCCGTTCCGCCGTCGATGATGCGCGCCTTCCGGGACAAGCACGGCGTGCGGGTCCTGCACGCGTGGGGTATGACGGAGACCTCGCCCCTGGGCAGTGTCGCGCACCCGCCGGCGAGTGCGCTCACCGAGGAAGACCAGTGGGCCTACCGGGTGACCCAGGGCCGGTTCCCGGCCGGCGTGCAGGCTCGCCTGGTCGCCGACGACGGCAGCGTGGTCCCCACCGACGGTGAATCGCTCGGTGAGCTGGAAGTACGCGGCCCCTGGATCACCACCTCCTACTACTCGCCGGACGGCGTCTCGGTGGACGCCGAGAAGTTCCACGATGGTTGGTTGCGCACCGGCGACGTCGGCAAGATCAGCAGGGACGGCTACCTCACCCTGGTGGACCGCTCCAAGGACGTGATCAAGTCGGGCGGCGAATGGATTTCGTCGGTGGATTTGGAAAACGCCGTCATGGGGCACCCTGCGGTCGCCGAGGCGGCCGTGATCGGGGTGCCGGACGAGAAGTGGGACGAGCGGCCGCTGGTGGCGATCGTGCTCGCCGAGGGCGCCGAGGCGAAACCCGAGGAGCTGCGCGAGTTCCTGGCCGACAAGGTCGCGAAATGGCAGCTGCCGGAACGCTGGACGTTCATCGCGGAGGTGCCGAAGACCAGCGTGGGCAAGTTCGACAAGAAGCGGCTGCGCACCCACTACGCCGAGGGCGACTTGGACGTCACCACGCTCGGCTGAGCACAACCACCCCACGTCACCACTTCAGCATCGGCAGTGGTGACGTGGGGTTGGTGCACAGTCGCCGCGCGGCCAGCCGCACCAGCGCGCGGTGGAAGCCGTTGTCCGGATACCGTCTTGCCAGTTCACGGTACGCCGCCCTGGATACACCGAACCGGCCGAGCAGCCCGAACTCGACGTCGATCGCGTCGGCGCGGCGGAAGATCTCGACCGCGTCGTCCGGCGTACCCGCGGCACGGATCTTGTGGTGCTCGGTGATCATCGGCACCACCACCCCGGCCAGGTCGCCCCGGTCGATGCTCGCCAACCAGGCCCGTGCGTGGTCGCAGGAGGGCGCGAGGTAGTCGAAGGTACCGGCCGACCAGATACCGATGTCGTGCAGGGTGGCGGCGGTCAGATACTCCTCGCGGCTGCTCGGTGGGGGTTGCTGATCATCTGCCAGAAGATCGCACAGAGCTAGCACGCGCAGCACGTGATTGGTGTAGGCGGCACGGTCCCCGCCGAGCTGTTGCTGCCACGGCGCCAGCCTTCCCTCGATCTCATCCCGAAGATCGTTGCTGCTCATGCCGGTTCACACTACTCGAAGGGCTGGACGGCAGCCGGTGCCGACGCGCAAGGTGCGATGCTGACAAGAGAACACCCGGCGCGTGCCGAAACCGCTTGCCGCGCCGGGTGTCAGAGTTTGCCGATCAGCAGTTGCGCAGCTCCGGGCTCTGGTTGAGCAGCTGGGCCCTGGTGCCGATGAACGTGGTGTAGGTGTCGCCGCCGACCGCGGAGATCGGGAACGCGGCCACCCGGTGGCAATTCTGGAAAGCGAGCTTCACCCCGAAATGCCGTTCCAGTCCGCCCCGGATCGCGTCCGAGGCCATGGCGCGCAGCAGCTGCCCGCGGGCCACCTCGTCCGGTGGCGGAACCGTGTTGTCGGCGAATTCGGCAGTGCCGGACTGCAAGTCACCGGCGACCCGGCTGACGACTTCCCAAGCGTAGGGCAGCGAATTGCGGACGACCTCGACGAAGTCGGCGTCGTCGACCTCGCCGCGCTCGGCGCGTTCGAGTAGTTCGGTGGGGACATCGAGGGACATAGCGCTTTCCTCCAGGGATAGACGGTCGATGCGATGCCTCTCGATTCTAATCGAAAGTCGTTGTCAACAAGGCTGGATTCGGCGCGAAAGTGCTGATTCCAGTGCGCTTTTCGTGTCGGTGGCCAGTGTCCGAACCAGTTCGCGTGCGGGTAACTCCGGTGCCAGGGCGTGCGTTTGCCCAGCCCACAGGTTCACCTCGTCCGGGTTGCCGGCCGTCCGTGCTGCCGCCCGCAGCGGGGCGGTGGCGTAGTGGATCTCCGGGTACGCGGCAGGCGCGGTCGCGGAGTGCTCGATCATGAATCGGTTGCGCAACCCGCGCGCACGGCGTCCGGTGAAGGCGCGGGTGAGCATCGTGGGGGTGTCCTCGGTGAGCGCGGCGCGGTGCACCTGATTGGTGCCCGCCTCGGGACAGCGCAGAAACACGGTGCCGAGTTGCACGGCGGCGGCGCCCGCCGCTAACGCCGCGGCGATGCCCGCACCCGTGACGATACCGCCGGTGGCCACGAGCGGCCGATCGGTGGCGGCGGTCAGGATCTGCAGCAGGGCCAGTAGTGTGAGCGGATCGGTCGCGTCATCGGCCGGTCGGTCCACGAAGGTGGCGCGGTGCCCGCCCGCCTCCGCGCCTTGGGCGATGAGGACGTCGGCGCCCGCCTCGACCGCGACGCGTGCCTCGGCCGCCGACGTCACCGTCACCCAGGCCTCGGCGTCGACGGCATGCAGCCGGGCGATCTCCTCGATGGTCGGGCAGCCGAAGGTGAACGAGACGGCCGCGACCGGATCGGCGACGAGCAGGTCCAACTTGGCGTCCCAGTCGTCGGTGTCGAACTTCGCGTCACCGAGCTCATGGTCGGCGCCGAGTTCGGTGAGATAGTCCGCGAGCTCGGCGGCGGGCGTCTCGGGTCCCGGCGCGAACAGATTGACGCCGAACGGCTTGTCGGTTGCGGCGCGGGTCGCCGCGATCCGCGTGGCGGTGTCGGCGGCGCTCAGGTAGCCGGCCGCCAGCTGGCCGAAACCGCCCGCTTCGGCGACCGCGGCGGTGAGTTCGGGAGTGGAGGGCCCGCCCGCCATCGGGGCCAGCACGATCGGGACGCCCAGTTGGTCGATGATCACGGTCCGAGTCTCGCTCATGTGGGCAGGTAACCCAGACTTCAACAGCAACTTTTCCGCAAAAGGTTGCGGAATGGTCACGACGAGGTAGAGTTCCCGTCACAACGGACGCCAAAACGTTATCTAAACCGGCTTCACCGGATCGTTATGAACCGGTCGTCGCCAATCATGGCATCCGGGACGAACCCCTGTTCTTCGAGGCAAGGACGCAGCTTTGTCGCAGCACCGTGTAGGCCCCAGTTCCATAACCGTCATGAGCCTGATCGGCGATGGTGTCACGGGTCGGCCGACGCGGCACCGCGCCGAGCCGTCCTCGACCGGCCGGGCGAAGTTCGCCGCGAGCGTCGTGGTTGCCACCGGCGCGCTGATCGGCACCGCCAGCCAGGTCACCTACGCGTCCCCGCAGTTGCCCGGTGCGCACGACGCCGACGACGAGGTGGCCGAACAGGTCACCGCGAAGGGCACCGGAATCACGCAGGTCGCCGAGCTGAAAACCGCGCAGCAGCCGGTTGTCGAGGCCAGGGGGGAGCTCGCTCCGGCCGCCGCTAAGGCCGCCACCCAGGCCGCGACCGAGATTGCTGCTCCGGTGGCCGCTCCGTTCGGCATCCCGAACCTGCCGCCGGAGGTCGTCGGACCGCTGGCTCAGGCCGAGGAGGCTCTCCAGGGCGCGCAGCAGCAGGTCGCTCCGGCCCCGGCGGTGCGCCCAGTGGGCGGCGAGATCAGCTCCGGATTCGGCAGCCGCTGGGGTGCCATGCACTATGGCCTCGACTTCGCGGACACGCTCGGCTCGCCGATCCACTCGGTCAGCAACGGCACAGTGATCGAGGCGGGCCCGGCCTCCGGTTTCGGCCTGTGGGTACGCGTGCTGCAGGACGACGGCACCACCGCGGTCTATGGCCACGTGAACGAGATGTTCGTGCACGCGGGCCAGCGGGTGAACGCGGGCGACGTGATCGCCACCGTCGGCAACCGGGGCCAGTCGACCGGTCCGCATCTGCACCTGGAGATTTGGGACCAGGGCGGCACCAAGATCGACCCGATGCCTTACCTGGCCGCCAAGGGTGTGCCTCTGCAGTGGGGCCCGTCCGCGCACTGAGTTCAGCTGCCGGGCTTGCTGTTCCGACGATCACGCCGGTGTCTACCGCGAGGTGTCCGCACTGCGGCGGTACGATGAGCGCTTCGCGATTCGGTCTGCTCGAGCCGCCCCACAGGCACCGGTCGGTCGTTAGGCTCGGGCCGTGACCGAGCTGGGCGACATCTTCGAGCCTGGGTCACCGCACGGCCGCACCTACGCCGTGCTGGTGCACCATCCGCGATCGAGCCTCGCCGATATCGCGCAGTACCTGGGCGTTTCGGCAGACCTCGCCGCGGACTCGTTGAATCTGTTGTGTGAATTGCGCGCCGCGGTCCGCATCGAGTCGCCCGACGGCGACCCGGTATGGGACGCGCACGCGCCGGAATCGTTGTCCGAAGCCGAAGCGCGGCGCAGGCAGCTGGAAATCAACCAGATGCATTCTGCCGCCGCGCGGCTGAGCGAGACGTTTCGTTCGGTGCGCCGCTCGCCACGCGGCAACGGCGCGGTGGTACCCGTGTTCGAGCGCTTGGAGATGCTCGCGGATTTCGAGGAGATGCAGACCGGTGCGCGCGCCTGCGTCAAGCTCGTCGAACGCGGCCCCTATCTCAGCGATCTGGACCGTGAGCGCCAGTTGTTCCAGCTCAAACGAGCCAGGATCGGCGAAGGCATCCGCTACCAGACCCTCTATCAAGACACGGTCTACCAGGACCCGGAGCGCCTGCGGCACGCATTGGCCACCAATGCCAGTGGGGCGCAGGCCAGAACGCTGCCCGAGCCGCCGTTCAAGCTGATCATCAGCGACGACGAACGGGCCAGCCTGGTGCTGCACGCCGACGAACGCAGGCCCGACCCGATGGGTCTGCGGATCACCGGCTCATCCACGCTGGACCTGCTGATCAAGACCTTCGACGTGCTCTGGGCACTGGCCGCGCCCATCTCGGTGAATCCGAGCGCGGAGGCGCTGGACGAACGTGACCGGGCGATCCTGACCCTGATGGGTCTCGGCGCCACCGACGACACCATCGCCCGCAGGCTCGGAATGTCCCGACGCACCGTGGTCCGCCGTACCGCCCGGCTGCTGGAGCGGCTCGGCGCGAGCACCCGGTTCCAGGCGGGGGTGCAGGCCACCCGGCGTGGATGGCTGTGAACAAGTAGACCGATTCGCCCACTCCTGCAACATGACAGAACCTGCATCGATCCAACGGCAGGAATCAGGTACTGCACCACTTCCGTGCGGGATCGGACGGTGTTCGACGAAAGGATGGCAGTACCAGAGGGTGCGCGCACCACAGCAGCGGCAGCCGTGACAATCCCATCGCGCGTGGCTACCGATCAGTCCCTAATATGATTGCTCGGACCGCACTGGCCTCGGAAATCACGCCCTTGATCGGGGTAGGGCCGAGTCCTGGCTCGATGCGAGAGGTGAATGCACTCGAATGGAAACTGCCCGTCGATCCGCTCGTGGTAGCCGTCGCCGCAGGTCGAGCAGTTTGCTTTTCGGGCAGTTACTCACGGCTGCGGTCGAGTCCGCCGCCACTGAGGTCGCGATCAGGTTCAATCCGACGGGAGATCCTGTCGATGATCGTGAGTTGACCTACGCGGAGTTGGACTCGGCGTCCTCGCGGTTGGCGAGGGAGTTGATCGAGCGTGGTGTCGG